>NZ_BAAAZG010000083.1:0-16628 GCF_039536785.1 Actinomadura miaoliensis | reverse complement strand
CCGCGTGCTGCCGCTGATCCGCGAGGCCGCGGGCCGGCACCGGCAGGCCGAGCGGGCCCGCGCCCGCGCCGACGACGCGCTGGCCCGGGTCGGCGCGCTGGTGCCGCCGGGCGCCGCCGAGGACGTGCTCGTCAAGGCCGAACGCGACCGCCGCGACGAGATCGCCGCCCTGGACGGCAGGCGCGCCGACGCTCAGCGGCTGCGGGGCATCGGCGACGAACGCGCCGAGCTGGCGCGCGAGCTGCAACGGCTGGAGCAGGAGGAGGCGCGGCTCGCCGACGCCCTGGAGGCGCTGCCCGGCGTCGTCGACGAGCTGCGGGCGCGGCTGGACGACGCCCGCATCGCCGCCGCCGGGCGTCCCGGCGCCCAGGCCGCCGTGGACGAGGCCGCCCGCCGCGTGGAGGCCGCCGAACGGCGCGACCTGGTGACCGGGCAGCTCGCCGACGCGGAGAACGCGCACCGCGCCGCCGTCGACGCCGCGCAGGAGGCCCGCGACCGGCTCCAGGAGCTGCGGCAGGCCCGGCTGGACGGCATGGCCGCCGCGCTCGCCCACGACCTGCGGCCGGGGGAGCCGTGCCGGGTGTGCGGGGCGCGCGAGCATCCCGAGCCCGCCGCGTCCCCCGGCCCGGTCCCCGGCGAGGACGACGAGGAACGCGCCCAGGCGGCCTACGAGCACGCCCAGCGGCGGCGTGAGACGGCCGCCGTGAAGGTCGAGTCGCTGCGCGCCGAGCTGGACGCCAAGCTGGAGGTCGCCGGTGAGACGCCCGTCGCCGCGCTGGCCGCCGAGCTGGACGCGGCCGAACGCGCCCTGGCCGGGCTGACCGCCCGCGCCGCCGAGGCCGACCGCCTGGAGGCCGAGCTGCGCCGCCGCGAGCAGGACCTCGACCAGGCGCGCACCGGCCTCGACCAGGCCAGGAACGCCCTCACCGAGGGCCGTGCCCGCGATCGCGAACGGGCCGCCGAGCAGGCCCGCCTGCGCGCCGAGCTCGACGCCGCACGCGGCGAGGACGCCACCCTGGAAGCCCGTGTGGACCGGCTGCGGGGCGAGGCCGACGCGCTCGCCGACGCCGTCCAGGCGGCGCAGGACGCCGAACGCGCCGCCGCCGAGCTGGCGTCCGCCCGCACCGCCGCCGCGCGGGCGGCGGCCGACGCGGGCTTCGCCACCCCCGACGACGCGCTCGCCGCCGAACTCGACGACGCCCGCCGCCGCGCCCTCACCCAGCAGGGCCGCGAGTACGACGACCAGCTGGCCCGCGTCCGGGCGGTGCTCGACGACCCGGAGACGGCCGCCGCCGCGCAGGCCCCCGCCCCCGACCTGGCCGCGCTGCGGTCCGCGCTGGAGGCGGCCGACGCGGCCTACACCGAGGTGGCGTCCGCCGCCGACAACGCCCGGCGCCGCCGCGACCGCCTCGCCGAGCTGCGCGCCGAGCTGGCGTCCGCCGTCGCCGCCTGGCGTCCGGCCGCGCACCGCCACGCCGTCGCCGCGCGGATGGCGGGCCTGGCCTCCGGCAAGTCGCCCGACAACCGGCGCGCCATGTCGCTGTCGGCGTACGTGCTGGCCGCGCGGCTGGAGCAGGTCGTCGCCGCCGCCAACCAGCGGCTGGCGCGCATGTCGGCCGGCCGGTACACGCTCGTCCACACCGTCGACAAGGCCGCGGGCGACCGCAGCAAGAGCGGCGGCGGGCTCGGCCTGCGCGTCGTGGACGCCTGGACCGGCCAGGCCCGCGACCCGGTCACCCTGTCGGGCGGCGAGTCGTTCATCAGCTCGCTCGCGCTGGCGCTCGGCCTGGCCGACGTGGTCACCGCCGAGGCCGGCGGCACCGAGATCAACACGCTGTTCGTCGACGAGGGCTTCGGCACCCTTGACGAGGAGACCCTCGACGAGGTGATGGACGTCCTGGACGGCCTGCGCGACGGCGGACGCGCGGTCGGCATCGTCAGCCACGTCGCCGAGCTGCGCACCCGCATCCCCGCGCAGCTGCGCCTGCGCAAGCGGCGCGAGGGGTCGACGGCGACCGTCGCGGTCTGACCGGCGGCCTCAGGGTTTGCGGGCGACGCCCGCCAGCAGCCAGCCGGACGGCCGGTCGTAGGGCCGGTCGGGGCGCCACTCGGGAGCGGGCACCAGCCCCGGCTCCACCAGCTCCAGGCCGTCGAAGTAGGCGGCCAGGCAGCCCCGGGGGCGGAAGGCCAGGGGGATGCCGCTGTCGCGCATCAGGTCGGCGGACACGGCGCGTTCGTGGTCGGTCATCGTCTCGTCGGTGAAGTCGCTCAGCGCCAGGTGGCTGCCGGGCGCCATAGCGGCGCGGAACGCGGCGACGGAGGAGTGCGCCCGCTCGGGGTCGGCGAAGTGCGACAGCACGCAGAACATCAGCACGCCGACCGGACGGGTGAAGTCGATCAGCGCGGTGACCTCGGGATGCGCCAGGATCGCGGCGGGGTCGCGGGCGTCGGCGCACACCGCCGTCGCCGTCGGCACCGCGTGCAGCAGCGCCTGGTAGTGCACCACCGCCACCGGATCATGGTCGACGTACACGACGGCGGCGCCGGGGTCGACGCCGTGGACGACCTCGTGCACGTTGCCCTTGCCGGGCAGGCCGCACCCGACGTCGAGGAACTGCCGGACGCCCGCGTCCAGCAGGAACCGCACGGCGCGCCGCATGAACTTGCGGTTCTCCCGGGGCAGCAGCCGCGCGGCGGGCAGCGCCTCGAACGCCTTGAGGGCGGTCTGCCGGTCGGGACTGTAGTTGTCCTTGCCGCCCAGCGAGAAGTCGTAGATCCGTGAGCTCGCGGGCGCGCCGAAGCGCGCGCCCGACTGTGTTCCGCGCTCTGTCATCCCGCCGCCGTTCCCTGCGCCGCCGACCCTCCAGAACCCTGGAGAAGACACATTCTGACATCTCTGAGCGACGCCGTCATGACAGTCCGAAAGGTGGCGAGACGTGACGAACCGGCGACGCGGCCGGCTCGGCGGGGCGGGTCCGTCAGAGGTAGAGGCCGGTGCCGTGCTCGGGACGCTCGCTGGCGATCGCGTGCAGGTCCCGCTCGCGCATGACCAGGTAGTTCTCGCCCTGGATCTCCACCTCGTACTGGTCGTCGGGGTGGAACAGCACCCGGTCGCCGACCTTGACCGTGCGCACGTGATGGCCGACGCCGCAGACCTGGCCCCACGCGAGCCGGTTGGACTGCTCCACGGTGGCCGGGATGACGATGCCGCCGGTGCTGCGCCGCTCCCCGGGCTCCTTCTCGACCTTGATCATGACACGGTCGTGAAGCATCTGGACTTCGAACTTCGGCTCGGACACGCTGGGAGTTTATCCCCCCGCGCGGGTACGGGCGGCCCACGCGTCGGCGATGATCCGCGGCAGCTCCGACCGCCGCGGCCGCCAGCCGAGGTCGTGGCGGACGGCGGTGGCGTCGGAGATCAGCATCGGCGGCTCGGGCCGCGGCGGGCGGCGCACCGTCGGCACGCGGCGGCCGGTGACCTTCTCCACGGCCGCCACCACGTCGCGGACCGACACCGCCGCGCCGCTGCCGACGTTGTAGACGCGGTCCTCGCCGGGCCGGGCGGCGGCCAGGGCGCGCACGTGCGCGTCGGCGAGATCGTCCACGTGCACGTACTCGCGGACGGCGGCGCCGTCACCGTTGATCTCCAGGTGAGGCGCCTCCCCGGCCGCCACGGCCAGCGCCCTGGGGATCAGCCGGGTCGGGTCGGGGTCGCCGCGCCCGTCCACCGACCCCGCGACGTTGAACGTGCGCAGCACCACCGCGCCGATCGCACCGGTGCGGGCGTGGAAGCGCACCGCCTGCTCGGCGGCCAGCTTGGACGCGCCGTACGGGCTGGTGGGGGCGGGAGTCTGGTCCTCGTGGATCGGCTGCCACTCGGGCGTGCCGTAGACGGCGGCCGTCGACCCGTACACCACGCGGGTGCCGGGGGCCAGCAGGTCCAGCAGGTTCACGGTGCCCTGCACGTTGACCGCGAAGAACCGCAGCGGCTCCTCGAACGACTCGCGGACCCGCGTCAGCGCGGCCAGGTGGCACACCGCGTCGTACGGCGCGCGCAGCACGGCCCGCAGCGCGGGCGGGTCGAGCAGGTCGCCGACCAGGGGCCGCACGCCCGGCGGCAGGTCCTGGCCGGCGTCGCGGACGAGCCCGTCCACCGTGTGCCCGGCCGCCACCAGGCGCCGTCCCACCGCGTATCCGACGTATCCGGCCGCCCCCGTCACCAAGACCCGCATGTTCCCCAGGATCCACGCCGCCGGGGAACCCCCGCAACGCCGATGGCGCCGGCGCGGTGTTGATCACTCGGCTCGGGGCCCTCGGGACGGCTCAGTCGTAGCGGCGGCCCACGCGCGACGACACCCGGCCGACGAGCGACGACGGCACCAGGCGGCTGAGCCCGACGACCGCCTTGTACTGGACGCCCGGCACGCTGACGCGCACGCCGCGGCGCAGGTCGCGCAGCGCCGTGTCGACGACCATGTCCTTGTCCAGCCACAGCGCCTCGGGGATGCCGGAGACGTCCATCCCGGCCCGCTCGTGGAACTCGGTGCGCACGAACCCCGGGCACAGCGCCATGACGCGCACGTCGTGGCCGCCGCGCGCCGCGATGTCCTCGGCGACGCCCTTGCTGAAGCTCACCACCCACGCCTTGGACGCGCCGTAGGTGCCGCGCACCAGGAACGCCGCCGTGGACGAGACGTTGACGACCCCGCCGCGGCCGCGCTCCAGCATGCCGGGCAGGGCCGCGTGGGTCAGCCGCAGCACCGCCTCGCAGTGCACCCGCAGCATCCGCAGCTCGTTGTCCAGCGGGACGTCCAGGAACCGGCCGCCGTGACCGAACCCGGCGTTGTTGACCAGCAGGTCCACGCCGTCGCGGACGCGCCGCTCGGCCGCGGCCAGCCCCTCGTCGGCGGCCAGGTCGGCGGCGAGCACCTCGGCCCGGACCGCGTAGACGTCGCCGAGCTCGCGCGCCGCGCGGTCGAGCCGTTCGGCGTCGCGGGCCAGCAGGACCAGGTCGAATCCGTCGGACGCCAGCCGGCGGGCGAAGGCGGAACCGATCCCCGCGGTGGCGCCGGTGATGAGAGCAGTCGGCATACCCCCGACCCTATGGCGTCACCTGGGGCCGGACCGGGCCGGGGCGACGGGCCGGGCGCGTCCCGCCCGGAAGTGCCGCGGGTCGGGGCGGCGCGTGGCGCGCCGGTAGGCGAAGGTGAACCCCGGCCAGTTGTTGACGACCCTGCCGTCGGCGGTCATGTACCAGCTGGCGCAGCCGGCCTCCCACACGGTGGAGCGCATCCGCTCGCGCATCCGGCGGTCGAAGGCGTCCTGCACGTCGGGGCGCACGTCGATCCAGGCCAGGCCGGTCTCGCGCAGCGCCCGCACGCAGCCCAGCACGTACCGGAACTGCGACTCCAGCATGTAGATGATCGAGTTGTGGCCGAGGTTGGTGTACGGGCCGTACAGCAGGAACAGGTTGGGGAAGCCGCTGACGGTGATGCCCAGGTGGGCGCGGGCGCCGTCGCGCCACGCCGCGTCCAGGGTCAGGCCGTCCCGCCCCACGATCGTCATCGGCGCCAGGAAGCCGCTGGTGTGGAACCCGGTGGCGTAGACGATCACGTCGACGTCGTAGGCGGCGCGGCCGGTCTCCACGCCCGACGGGGTGATCCGCGTGATCGGGTCGGTGACCAGCTCGACGTCGGGGCGGACGAGCGCGGGATAGTAGTCGCCGGACAGCAGGATGCGCTTGCAGCCCATCGGGTAGTCGGGGACCAGCCGGGCGCGCAGCCGCGGGTCGGGGATCTGCGTGCGCAGGGTGCGCCGGAACCGCCGCGACATCAGCTTCATCAGCCCGGGGTACTTCACGAAGCCCAGCGCCCGCGACTCGTACGACGCGTAGATCCGGGCGCGGCTGAGGTCGTGCAGCGCAGGGACGGCGGCCAGCAGCGCCTTCTCCCAGGCCCGGTACTCCCGGTCCGGCTTGTCGATCACGTAGGGGGCGGACCGCTGGAAGACCGTCAGCCGGCCGGCCCGCGGGGCGATCTCCGGCACGATCTGGATCGCGCTGGCGCCGGTGCCGATCACCGCGACCCGCCGGCCGGTCAGGTCGGCGCCGTGGTCCCAGCGGGCGGAGTGGAAGCTCGTCCCGGCGAAGGAGTCGCGGCCCTCGATCGCCGGCAGCGCGGGCCGGTTGAGCTGGCCGCACGCGCTGACCAGCACCCGCGCCGCCAGCTCGCCGCCGCCGGCGGTCGACACCCGCCACACGGCGGCCTCCTCGTCGAACCGCGCCTCGGTCACCTCGGTGCCGAACCTGACGCGCGGCAGCACGCCGTGCTTGCGCGCCACGTCCCACAGGTAGGCGAGGATCTCGTCCTGCGGAGGGAAGCGGCGGCTCCAGTCGGTCTTGCGCGCGAACGAGAACGAGTACAGGTGCGAGGGGACGTCGCACGCCGCGCCCGGATAGGTGTTGTCCCGCCAGGTGCCGCCCAGCCCGGCGGCCTTCTCCAGGACCACCACGTCGCGCACCCCGGCCGCCAGCAGCCGGGCCGCCATGCCGATCCCGCCGAACCCGCTTCCAATGATCACGACGTCGTGCGGTGCGTCCATCTCGCCGTCCGGGGTGTCGCTGCGCTGTCCGTGCCCCGAGGGTAATGACCCATCGGTCATCTGAACAGGCCCACAAAGTGTCACCGCCGCCTGCCAAGATCGACCGCATGCCGAACGAGGACGCCTCCCCGGCGGGCGCGCTCGCGCTCGCCGACGTCGGGGCGGTCGACGCCCACATGGTCCTGATGCAGGCCGTCCGCCCCACCAAGACGTGGCGCCGCCGCACGCTGGAGCTGCTGGAGGAACCGGGCGTCCGCGAGCACGTGCTGGCCACCGTCCGCGGATACGCCCGGGGCGACCGCGCGGTCGCACCCCAGTGGGGGCCGCCCGACCTCCTGGAACTGGTCGTCGACGACGCCGCACGCGGCTACGTCTGGGCCGCGGCCCTGACCGGCGACCCGTCGGCGTTCACCGAGCTGGTCACGATCTTCCGGCACACGTCCTGGCTCAGCCGCGAGTACTTCGGCAACGAGCCGCTCGCCAACGCCACCGTCAACGCGCTCGGCGTCTGCGACCACCCCGAGGTCATGACCACCCTGCGCGCCCTCGGCCGGGAGGTCGGCTATCCGGGCGGCCGCAAGCAGGTCGAGAACGCCGTGCGGGCGGCCGCCGAACGGCAGGGCCTGTCGCCCCGGCAGCTCACCGAACGCGCCGTGCCCGGCCACGGGTTCGGCAGGGACGGTTCCACGGCCTGGGAACTCGGCGGCTACCAGGGCGTCGTCGCCATCGAGGATCCCCGCACCGTGCGCCTGACGTTCACCGACGACGGCGGGCGGCTGCTGCGCACCGTCCCGGCCGCGCTCAAGGAGCCGTTCGCCGACGAGATCAGGCAGATGAAGGACCTGGCCAAGCAGGTGCGCGGCACCCTGGCGGCCGAACGCGCCCGCATCGAGGCCCTCATGGCGGCCGAGGCGACCTGGACGTACGGGGAGTGGTGCCGGTACTACCGCGACCACCCGATCACCGGCGTGGTCACGTGCGGTCTGATCTGGGAGTTCGAACGCCCCGAGGGCACCTGGGCGGCCGCCACGCCCGCCGGTTTCACGCTGGTCACGGACGACGGGGACGTGCTGCCCGAACCGGGCGAGGCGGCCCGGGTGCGGCTGTGGCATCCGCTGCGCGCCCCCGTCGCGCAGGTGCGGGCCTGGCGGACGTTCGTCACCGACAACCAGATGGTCCAGCCTTTCAAGCAGGCGTTCCGCGAGATCTACCGGCTCACCCCGGCGGAGGAGGAGACGGGCGTCTACTCCAACCGCTTCGCCGCCCACATCGTGCGCTACCGCCAGCTCTACGCGCTGTTCAAGCAGCGCGGCTGGACGGCGAACTACCTCGGCCCCTACGACGACGGTTGCACCGGGCAGGCCAAAGGGGTTCTGGCCGAAGGCGAGTGGCGCGCCCGCTTCTTCCACGAGGCGGTCGAGATGCAGGGCTACGAGCCGCCCGACTACGCGTCCACCGACCAGGTCCGCTTCGACCGGCGCGCCGGGCGCGGCTGGCGCGAGGTGCCGCTGGCCGAGGTGCCGCCGGTGGTGTTCAGCGAGGCCATGCGGGACGTGGACCTGTTCGTCGGGGTGACCTCGGTGGCCGCCGACCCCGACTGGATCGACCGCGGGGAGGACCGCTTCGTCGACTACTGGCGGCGGGCGGGCTTCGGTGAGCTGTCGGCGAGCGCCGAGACGCGGCGGGACGCGCTGGCCCGGATCCTGCCCCGCACGAAGATCGCCGACCGGTGCGCGCTGGACGGGCGGTTCCTCGTCGTGCGCGGCGACCTGCGCACCTACAAGATCCACCTGGGCTCGGCGAACATTCTGATGGATCCCGGCGATCAATATCTGTGCATCGTCCCGGGACGGGCGCGCGGCGGCACGATCTTCCTGCCGTTCGAGGACGACCGGCTGGCGCTGATCCTGTCCAAGGCGTTCCTGCTGGCCGCCGACACCACGATCACCGACCCGTCGATCATGGAGCAGATCCGGAGGGGATGACCATGGCCGCCGTGACGTTCCGCGACGAGACCGCCACCGGAAGGGAGCTCGACGCGTTCTCCGTGGCCGGGCTGCCCGCGACGATGACCGTCCGGGAGCTGATCCGGCTGCGGGTGCGCGAGGAGGTGGCCCGGCACAACGCCCGGCCCGCCCGCCGCTTCAACGGGCTCGTGCGGCCCGACGACGCCGAGACCGAGCTGAACGGGTACCGGCTGCGGGAGGCGCGCCCCATCGACTGGGAGCGTCAGGCCGACATCGCCGAGCGGGCGTTCCTGTCCAACGGCTTCTTCGTGCTCGTCGGCGACCGGCAGGCCGAGGACCTCGACGAGATCGTCGACCTTGGCGGCGACCCCGACCTGGTGTTCATCAGGCTGGTGCCGCTCGTCGGCGGTTGACCGGCGCCGCCGGGCCCGGCTCCCGGATCGCGGAGCTCAGCCGGCGGGCCGGCGCGGGGGCGCGCCGAGCAGGCCCAGTTCGTGGGCGCGCAGGCCCGCCTGGAAGCGCGAGTCGGCGTCAAGCAGCGTCAGGATCTCCGCGACGCGGCGCCGGTAGGTCCGCAGCGACAGGCCGAGCTGCCGGGCCGCCGCCTCGTCCTTCAGACCGCCGCCGAGCAGCCGCAGGATCTGCCGGCTCTGCTCGCCCAGCGCCGGGGGCCGGGCGCGCCGGAACTCGGCCAGGTCGGCGGCCGCCTCCCAGGCCGCCTCGTACAGCGAACGCACCGAGCGCACCACGCCCGGCGAGCGCACCACCGTGTACTCCCGCACGCCCGCCACCGGCGCGCCGGCCAGCACCGCCACCTTCCGGTCGATGACGATCGTCTCCTGGGGGAGCGGGGCGGTGCTGATCCGCACCGTCGCGCCGCTGCGGGACAGCTCCACCAGATGCCGCTCGGAGTCCTCGTCGTCCAGGGCGGCGGGGGTGTACAGCTTGCGGACTTTCAGGCTGGGGGGACGCTGCCAGTGCCCCGCCATGATCTGCTCGCGGACGCCCGGCGTCGCCCACGTCCGCAGGTCGGTGGCGGCGCAGACGAACTCCTCGCGCGCGTGCCCGAACAGGTGCCCGGCGCGTTCGGCCAGCTCCAGCTCGCCGCGCAGGACGACATTGCGGTCCGTGTCGGGACTCATCACCGCACAGTGTACGGCGTGGCAGCTTGCTGCCAGCCGCTCGTTCGCGGCGGGGCCGCCAGGCAGGGTGAGGACATGACCGAAGAGATCTCCGCGGCCTCGGCCGGGCACTGGGAACTGGGCGGCGACCTGCGGGTCGCGCGCATGGGGTTCGGCGCGATGCGCCTGCCCGTCAGCACCCTGGGCGGCCCGCCGAACGACCGCGGCACCGCGCTGAAGATCCTGCGCCGGGCGGTGGAGCTCGGCGTCGACCACATCGACACCGCCGCGTTCTACTTCCAGGGCGACCTGGCCGCCAACGAGCTGATCCGCGCGGCCCTGCACCCGTACCCGGACGGCCTGGTGATCGCCACCAAGGTCGGCCCGTCCCGCGGCCCGGGCGACCTCGCCCCCACGGGGCAGATGCCCACCTCCGAGCTGCGCGCCGAGGTGGAGCGCAACCTGCGCGAGCTGGGCCGCGACCACCTCGACCTGGTGTACCTGCGTCCCGGCGGCCTGGAACCGCCCGGCGACGAGCCCATCGGGGAGCGCTTCGCCGTGCTGGCCGGGCTGCGCGAGGAGGGCCTGATCCGGCATCTGGGCGTCAGCCACGTGTCGGCCGCGCAGCTCGCCGAGGCCCGCGAGATCGCGCCGGTGGCGGCGGTGCAGAACCGGTTCGACGTGACGATGCCCGCCGACACCGAGCTGCTGGAGATCTGCGCGCGGGACGGGATCGCCTACGTGCCGTACTTCCCGCTCGGCGGGTTCGGGCTGCCCGAGGACGACCGCGTCGAGCGCGTCGCCCGGCGGCACGGCGCCACCACGGCGCAGGTGCTGCTGGCGGGGCTGCTGGCCCTGTCGCCCGCGATGCTCGCCATCCCGGGCACGTCCTCCCCGGCCCACTTGGAGGAGAACATCGCCGCCGCCGGGCTCCGCCTCACCGAGGACGACCTCGCCGCGCTCACCGGCACCGGCTGATCAGACGGGCGGGCGGGTCCGCCCGGCGGCGTCCCGGCCGGGCGGAGCCGGCGGCCCGAGGCGGGCGCCACCGCCCGGCCTGCGCCGCGTCAGGCCAGGCAGACCAGGGCCGTGCGCAGTTCCGGATCCAGCGGGTGATCGTCCGGCAGCCGGCCGACGGTGGCCTCGACGAAGTCGGCCGTCGACAGTTCGGCCTCCTTGGCGACCTTGCCGCCGGTTTCGCTGTCCAGCCGCACCCGGACGCCGCCGGGCACGTCCTCGACCCGGACCGGCGAGTCCTGCTCCGCCAGGACGAAACGGCCCACCCGGGCCCGCCACCGCGACCGCGCGGGCTCCTCGTCGTCCGCGACGGGCACGCCGACGTCGTCGGCGTGCGTGGCGTACTCCGAGGCGTAGTGGAAGGTCTGCAGGCCCACCGGGTACGGACCGGCCATGGTCGGCAGCATCGCGCCGGCGCCGCGTTCGCGCATGCGGCGCCGCGTGTCGCCGTTCTGGCGGCGCCATTCGGCCAGCACCCCCGCCACCGGCAGGCCGCGGCGGGTGTCCACGCACCACTGGTTGAACCCGCCCAGCCCCTCGACGCCCTCCTTGTCCAGGCGGTTGAACAGCACGTCCAGCTCGTCGTCCAGGCAGGCGTGGTTGTACAGCTCCTCCCCGGCCAGGTGCGCCAGGACGTCCCGCACCGACCATCCCTCGCATCTGGAGGGACGGTCCCAGTCGCCGGCGCCGATCTCGGCGAAGTACGCGTCCAGCCGCCGGGCTTCACGGTCGAGGAGGTCGAACGGATCAAGGCCGCTGAGCATGTCGGATTCCATGCGGCTATGCCTCCCCCTTTCGGCGCCCCGCCGAACCGGCGGGGACGCGCCGGTCCGCGGCGGACCCGGCCCGGGTGCCCGCCCGGATGCCCGCCCGGGTGCCGGCTCAGGTGTCGACGAAGGACTGCGGGACGATCACCCGCAGGGCGTTGCCGAGCAGCCGCACCGTGACCGGGGTCCGGCCGCGGATCTCGCCGTCCACGTCGACCTTCATCGGCGGGTCGGTGACGATGTGCACCTCGTCGGTGGTGAGGAAGGCGTCCTCGCGCAGCGACCGCCACGGGCCGGTGAGCTGGTGCCGCGCGGTCGCCGACGCCAGCCGCAGCCGCCGCTCGTCGCCCAGCCGGTACACCGCCAGCAGCCGGTCGTCGGGGCTGGCGTCGCGGGCGATGCGCTGGCCGCTGTGGTGGGCGCCGTTGGCCACGTTCAGCTGGTGCGTGCTCACCTCCTCGACGCGGTCGCCGGCGCGGACGGTGGCCCGGAACGCGGTGTGCCGGGGCAGCAGCCACGCCGCCGTCAGCGCGTACGCGGCGCGGCCGACGACCCGCTTGAGGCCGTGCGGGACCTTCTCGGCGACGTGCACCGACAGGCCCAGGCTGACCATGTTGGCGAAGATGTGGCGGCCGCCGTCCGGCTCGGGGCCCGAGCCGTCCGGCCGGGTGCCCTGCACCCAGCCCACGTCCACGTCGGCGACCTTGCCGTCGCGCAGCACCGCCACCGCGTCCGCCAGGTTCAGCGGCAGCTCCAGGCTGCGGGCGAAGTTGTTGGTGGTGCCCAGCGGCAGCACGCCCAGCGCGATGTCGCGGTGCGCCAGGTGGCTGACGGCCTCGGCGACCGTGCCGTCCCCGCCGCCGACCACCACCAGGTCCGGCTCCAGGGCCAGCACGTCGGTGAAGATCTCTCCCAGCCGCCCCGGGTCGGTGACCGGGAATTCCCGCACGAACTCGAGGCCCGCCGCGTCCAGCAGCTCCCGGGCGCGGTCGAGCAGGCGGCGGCCCCGCCGCGAGCGCGCGTTGACGACCAGCACGGCGCGTCCGCCGTCCCGGATCGCCGCCTGCAGCTGCGGCTTGCTGCGCAGCGCGCGTGGTCGTGTGCCGTCCATCCCGATCACCCTACCCGTCGTCCCCCGGCCGGCCGTCGCGCGTATTTTATTTCCCCATTACCCTGCGTTGAACGGCCGGTAGGCGGGGACAATTCCATAAAGCACGGCGAGAATTCGGCGGGGCGTGAAGATGTGGCGTCGCGGCTTGATCGGAATGGGCGTCCTCGCGGGGGTCACGGGGGTGCTGGCGTCGATCGCACCGGAGGGGCCCGCGCGGGTGCCCGGCCGCCGCCGCGCCCGGCCGGCCGCCACCGCCGACGACGGCGCCGCGGTGATCGGCGAACGTTCCCCGGGGCGGCGCACCCTCGACCTGACCGTCCGCTCTCCCGTCCTGGACCGTCCCGCGCACGCACGGCTCCTGCTGCCCAGGGGCTGGACGCGGGACGGCTCGCGCACCTGGCCGGTGCTGTGGCTGCTGCACGGCGCGTACGGCGAGGACGGCCACACGGCCTGGACCGCCCACACCGACGTCGAAGGGCTCACCGAGGATCTGGACGTCCTCGTGGTCATGCCGGACGGCGGCCCCGGCGCCCACTACACCGACTGGTGGAACCGCGGCGACGGCGGCCCGCCCAAGTGGGAGACGTTCCACCTCACGGAACTGCGGCAGATCCTTGAACGCGGCTATGGGGCCGGGGCGGCGCGCGCCGTCGCCGGAAACGCCATGGGCGGCACGGGCGCGCTGGCGTACGCGGCGCGCCACCGGGGGCTGTTCCAGGCGGCGGCGTCGTTCAGCGGCTTCGTCCACACCCTCCACCGGGACGACGGCGGCCTGGACGTGGCCGACCTGGTGGAGCTGGGCGTGGCCGTCGGCCGGCCCGGGGCCGCCTGGACGGACGTGTGGGGCGAACCCGGCGCCCAGCGGGTGGTGTGGCGTCAGCACAACCCCTACGACCTGGCCGACCGGCTCGCCGGTGTGCGGCTGTACGTCAGCGCGGGCGACGGCGGCGGGACGCGGGGCGGCGGCCGGGGCGACGTCCTGGAAACCCTCGCGCACACCCTGACCCGGGACTTCACCGGCAAGCTCAGGAAACTGGGCATACCGGTGTCGGCCCACTTCTACGAGGGCACGCACTCCTGGACGTACTGGGAACGGGAGCTGCACGCGGCCCTGCCCGTCCTCACCGCCGTGATCACCTGAGCGTCCGGCGCCGGATCGGCGGCCGGTCCGGTGGCCGGATCAATTGCCGGTCCGGTGGCCGGTTCAGTGGCCGCAGCGGGGGTCGGCGAGGTGGTCGTGCCGTTCACCCGAGCCGTTGACGTGCCGGGGGCCGTGCGGATCCTCGCAGTGGAAGTCGTCGGCGACGTGGTCGACCTCCAGCGTCGTGTGGGTGATCCCGTAGGAGGAGCGCAGGACGTCCTGCAGGTCGCGGCGCACCGCGTGGCAGTCGCCCCGCGGCTCCACCAGCACGTGCGCCGACAGCGCCGGGTATCCCGAGCTGACCTCCCACACGTGCAGGTCGTGCACCTCCTCCACGCAGGGGCGGCTCGCCAGCCGGGTGCCGATCTCGGTGGGGTCCACGCCCGCCGGGGCCGCCTCCATGAGCACCCGCCCGGCGTCGCGCAGCAGCCCGTACCCGGCCTTCAGCATCAGCGCGGCCACCACCAGCGAGGCGATCGCGTCGGCCCGGGTGAACCCGGCCACCCACACCACCAGTCCCGCGACCGCCGTGGACACGAACGCGAACAGGTCGTTCAGGATGTGCTGGAAGGCGCCCTCGACGTTGAGGCTGCGCCGGTCGGCCCGGCTGATCAGCCAGGTCGCGGCCAGGTTCACCGCGATTCCGGCCAGCGACGTCCAGAACACCAGGCTTCCGTCCACCTCGGGCGGCGCCACCAGCCGGTGGATCCCCTCGTAGACGAAGTAGGCCGCCAGCAGGATCAGCGTCAGGCCGTTCAGCTGCGCCGACAGGATCTCCGCCCGGCGCAGCCCGTAGGTGTAGCCGCCCTTGGGGGGACGCGCCGCGATCCGCATGGCGACCAGCGCCAGCGCGATGGCGAACGCGTCGGTCAGCATGTGCGCCGCGTCGGTGATCAGCGCCAGCGAGCGGGCGGCGAACCCGACGACCACCTCACCGGCCATGAACGCCAGCAGCAGGGCCAGCGCCGCCGAGAGCTGGCGCCGGTCGGCGTTCGCCGACACCGCGTGCCCGTGTCCATGCCCGTGCCCGTGTCCATGGCCGTGCCCGTGCCCGTGATCGGGGCCGTGCTCGCCGGCGTTCCCGCGTCCGGGCAGGAAGATCCACCGGCGGGCACGCCGCTTCCCGGTGGCGGTCTCCCGCTCCGCGTTCACGCCTCGTCCTCCTGGTGGCCGACATGGGCCAGGGCGAGGTCGAGCAGCATCCGGACGTGCGAGTCGGCCAGCCGGTAGTAGGCCATGCGCCCGGAGCGGCGGGCCCGCACCACCCCGCTGGCGCGCAGCAGCCGCAGGGCGTGGGAGACCCCGGACTCCGAATGCCCGCACGCGGCCGCGATGTCGCACACGCACATCTCGCCGCCCTCCAGCAGCGCCGTGATGATCCGCAGCCGCCCCGGATCCGCCAGCAGCCCGAACACGTGCGCCAGCTCGGTGATCTTGTCGTCGGCGGGCAGGGCCGCGGTGACCACGGCGACCTTCTCCGGGTCAACCACCCGTACCGCGCACCCGTCGGCGGCCGCACGGACATCTGAAGCGCTGCTCATATGAGCAAATATAGCCCACGGCCGAACGCCGGCCCGGGCGGGGCCTTCCGGCGGCCGTCCCCTCCGGTGTCGTCCCCGAGGACACGGGGACGACACCCGGGCCGGGTCAGGTGAGGTTGCGTTCGGACCATTCCTTGAGGTCGCGGCGTTGGACGGCGGCGGCCATCAGGTCGGGGAACAGGTCGGGCGTGCAGGCGAACGCGGGGACGCCCAGCGCGGCCAGGGCGGCGGCGTTCTCGCGGTCGTAGGCGGGGGCGCCCTCGTCCGACAGCGCCAGCAGCACGATCACCTGGACGCCCGCCGCGGTCAGCGCGGCGACCCGCTGCAGCATCTCGGCGCGGACACCGCCCTCGTACAGGTCGCTGATCAGCACCATGATCGTGTCGCGGGGCCGGGTGACCAGGCCCTGGCAGTACGCCAGCGCGCGGTTGATGTCGGTGCCGCCGCCGAGCTGGGTGCCGAACAGCAGCTCCACCGGGTCGTGCAGCTGGTCGGTCAGGTCCACCACGGCGGTGTCGAACACCACCAGCGACGTGCGCAGCGAGCGCATCGACGCCAGCACCGCGCCGAACACCCCCGCGTACACCACCGACGCCGCCATCGAGCCGCTCTGGTCCACGCACAGCACGACGTCCCGTTTGACCGCCTGGTCGCGGCGCCCGTAGCCGATCAGGCGCTCGGGCACGACCGTGCCGTGTTCGGGCAGGTAGTGGCGCAGGTTGGCGCGGATGGTGCGGTGCCAGTCGATGTCGGCCGGACGGCGCGGCCGCAGCGTCCGGGACGCGCGGTCCAGCGCGCCGGAGACCGCCGAGCGGGTGCGCTGGGCCAGCCGCCGCTCCAGATCCTCCACGACCGTGCGGACGACGGCGCGGGCCGACTCGCGGGCCCGTTCCGGCATGACCTTGTTGAGCGACAGCAGCGTGCCGACCAGGTGCACGTCGGGTTCGACGGCGTCCAGCATCTCCGGTTCGAGCAGCAGCCGGGTCAGGTTGAGGCGCTCGATGGCGTCCTTCTGCATCACCTGCACGACGCTGGACGGGAAGTAGGCGCGGATGTCGCCCAGCCAGCGCGCCACGGTCGGCGCCGAGTCGCCCAGGCCGGCGCCGCGGCGGCCCGACCGGGGCCTGCCGTCGCCCTGGTCGCCGCCGTACAGCTTTTCCAGCGCCGCGTCCATGCGCGCCTCGGAGCCCTTGAGCGTGACGCCGGTGCCGTCGGCGGACTCGCCGCCCAGCACCAGCCGCCAGCGCTTGAGCCGCTCGTCGTCAGGGGTGGGCACGTCGTTCACGCGGGGGCCTCCCAGCCGAGGATGCGCAGGGCCGTCGCGGTGGCGGCGGCGGCGCGGGCGGCGTCGATGTCGACCGTG
>NZ_BAAAZG010000082.1:0-6224 GCF_039536785.1 Actinomadura miaoliensis | reverse complement strand
CGCGGCCCCGGACGGGCCCGCGGCCATGGAGAACCCGAGAAGACGGATCGCCGGTGATCGAACAGACCGCTTCCCCGACCGGCCCCCGCCGCGGCGCACGGCCCGCCGCGCGGGGAGCCGACGCCGCCGTCCCGGCCGCGCCGCGCGACGGCTTCTGGAACGCGCTGGACACCGCGCAGCGCGAGGACCTGCGCACCGCGGCGCGTCCGCGCACGTACTCGGCCCGGGCGCCGCTGTGCTACCAGGGCGAGGACTCCGACCACATCATCATCATCGAGAGCGGCTGGGCCAAGGTCACCTCCACCACGCAGGACGGACACGACGTGGTGCTGGCGGTGCGCGGCCCCGGCGACCTGATCTGCGAGAGCGCGGTGCTGGGGGGCCGGCGCCGGTCGGCGACGGTGACGGCGCTGAGCCCGGTGCGGGCGCTGGTGGTGCCCGCGGCGCGCTTCACCGGGTTCCTCGACACCCATCCCGCCGTGTGGCGGCTGGTCAGCGGCACGCTGGTGCGGCGGCAGGACGACGCCGACCGGCGCCTGCAGGCGCACGTGTCGGCCAAGGGCACCCGGCGGCTGGCGGGGCTGCTGGCGCAACTGGCGGAGATGTCGGCCAAGCACAGCCCGCCCGCGCCGGACGGCCGCATCGCGATCGCGCCGCCGCTGTCGCAGGAGGAGCTGGGCAGCTGGATGGACGCCTCCCGCGAGACGGTCGCCCGGGCGCTGAACAACCTGCGCGCCCAGGGCCTGGTCCGCACCGGCTGGCGCAAGATCGTCGTGGAGGATCTGCCCGGCCTGCGCGCCTACGCCGAGGGCGAGGACTGATCGCCGTCGGGGCGGGCTAGCGGCGGCGTGACCAGCGGCGGTGCCAGGTGGTGCCGTATCCGGCCAGGTGCAGGGCGAGCAGCAGCAGCCCGAGCGTGGTGAGCTCGGCCGAGCCGATGGAGCCGGTGGCCACGTCGGCCAGGTCGAACAGCAGGGCGAGGCCGAAGAGGACCGCCGCGACGATCGCGAGCATGTGAACCTCCGGGTCTGGGGGTGTTCCCAGAGATGTCCGCGGCACGCCGCTTCAAACAGCGCCGCCTCGCCCAGCCCCGCGTCCAGAAGCAGCACGCCCAACGCCCCTGGTTCCGGGCGGCACGGCTCCAGGCGGCGCCGGGTTCGGGCGGTACGGTTCCGGACGGCACGGCTGCGGGCGGCCCGGCTGCGGGCGGCGCGGCTCCAGGCGGCACGGTTCCGGACAGCGCGGCTGCGGCGGCGCGGCTCCGGGCGGCACCGGGTTCGGACGGCACCGCGTTCGGACGGCGCAGGGGCGGGGGTGTGGTCATGCGGCCGGTTCCAGGCGCAGGGTGCGGCCGAGCTCCTCGGTGACGGCGACGTTGTGCCGGTAGGCGATCCTGACCTCGTCGATGACGCGGTCCTGTTCGGCGGTGTCCCAGGGCGCGGCGTCCAGCAGGGCGCGGTAGTGGTCCTTGTAGCGCTTGGGCTTGCCCGGGTACCGGTAGAAGCGGACGCCGTCGTCGCCGGCGGGCGCGCCGAGGGTGCGGCCAACCAGCCGGGCCATGTACTGGCCGCCAGACAGGTCGCCCATGCAGCGGGTGTACTGGTGGGCGACGAAGCCGCCGGGCCAGGCGAAGCAGACCTCGCGCAGCCGGTCGCAGTAGCGGGCGGCGGCGGGGCCGGGGGTGACGCGGTCGGCCCAGCGAGGGCCGTAGAAGTAGGCCAGGTCGGCCCGCAGGGCGTCGCGGCGGCGCAGGTCGTCGATGACGAACGGGCCCGCGACGGGGTCGGCGGCCAGCCGGTCGGCGGCCTGCTCCAGCAGGTCGTAGACGGGGTAGAGCTGGGCGATCAGCAGGGCGTACCCGTCGCGGTCGACCCGCCCGTCGAGCAGGGCCCGCATGTAGGCGGTGTCCTGGCTGTCACCGTGGCCGTCCCAGGTGGCCGCGCGCAGCCGCGCGGAGAAGCCGGTCGCCGTGGTCGTGCCGTCCGTACCGCCCATGGGGCCTCCTCCATCCCGCCGAGCAACTTAGGTTAGCCTTACCTAAGGAATCGGCGGAAGGGTTTTTCCGACGTGACGTCGGCTACTTTACCGACGCGGCGTCGATTTTCCTACGGCCCGTAGGGATGTCTGCAGGCTCGCGCGGCGGCCACCCGTAGGGGGCCGCCGGGGAGGGCGCGCGGGTCGCGGCGGGCTCGCCGCCCCGCCAGGCGGGGCGGGGCGGCGGTTCGCGTCAGGCGACGGAGGAGTAGGTGACGACGCCGCGGCGCATGGCGTCCATGGCGCGGCGGGCGGTCTTGCGGATGTGGCTGTTCTCGGGGGCCGCGTCGGCGATCTGCCCGAGCAGGTCGAGCAGCTGCTTGACGGCGCGGACGAAGTCGCCGGCGGTCAGGTCGGTCTCCAGCAGCACCTCGTCCAGGTCGTGGCCCTGGGCCCACCGGTAGGCGGTCCAGGCGAACCCCAGGTCGGGTTCGCGCAGGAACGACACGCGGTTGTCCTTCTCGACGGCGTCCAGCTCGCCCCACAGCCGCACCATGGCGGCCAGGGCGTCCTGGGTCTCCCCGGTGGGGGTGCGGGGCGGGGTGGCGTCGTCGGGCTGCCGCGACTCGTACACCAGCGCCGACACGCACGCGGCCAGCTCGGCGTGCCCAAGACGTTCCCACACGCCGGCGCGCAGGCACTCGGCCGTCAGCAGGTCCAGCTCGTTGTAGATGCGGCCGAGGCGGCGGCCCTCGTCGGTGACGGTGTCGCCGTCGAGGTAGCCGAGCTGCTGCAGGACCGCGCAGACGCGGTCGAAGGTGCGGGCGATGACCTGGGAGCGGCCCTCGACGCGGCGGCGCAGCTGCTCGGTCTCGCGTTCGAGGCGGTAGTAGCGTTCGGCCCAGCGGGCGTGCTCCTCGCGTTTGTCGCAGCCGTGGACGGGGTGGCGGCGCAGTTCGGCGCGCAGCTCGGCGATCTCGCGGTCGTCGGCGGCCGGCACGTCCCGGCCGCGGCCGCGGCGCCGCTCGTGGGCGTCGTCGGCGACCTTGTTGCGCAGCGTGGCGGCCAGGTCGCGGCGGTCCTGCGGGTTGCGCGGGCTGAACCCCTTGGGGATGCGCAGCCGCTCGACGGGTTCGACGGCGCGGGGGAAGTCCTGCACCGACAGCCGCTGCACGGACCGGTTGACGGTCAGCACCAGCGGCGCGGGCCCGTCGGAGCGGCGGCCGAGACCGGGGTCGAGCACCACGGCCAGGCCGGAGCGGCGCCCGGACGGCACGTGGATGACGTCGCCGGGCCGCAGCCGTTCCAGGCTGCGGGCGGCCTCGGCGCGGCGCGCGGAGGAGCGTTCGCGGGCCAGTTCGGCCTCGCGGTCGGACAGGCGGCGGCGCAGCGCCGCGTACTCCATGAAGTCGCCCAGGTGGCATTCGGCGGCCTGCGCGTACCCGGCGAGGGCCTCCTCGTTGCGGTGCACCTGCCGGGCCAGGCCGACGACGGCGCGGTCGGCCTGGAACTGGGCGAACGACTCCTCCAGCAGGGTGCGGGCGCGTTCGACGCCGACGGCGCCGACCAGGTTGACCGCCATGTTGTAGGACGGGCGGAAGCTGGAGTTCAGCGGGTAGGTGCGGGTGCCGGCCAGCCCGGCGACCGACCCGGGGTCGACGTTGGGGCCCCACACCACCACCGCGTGGCCCTCGACGTCGATGCCGCGGCGTCCGGCGCGTCCGGTGAGCTGGGTGTACTCGCCGGGGGTGAGGTCGACGTGGGCCTCGCCGTTCCACTTGTCGAGCCGTTCGATCACCACGGTGCGGGCGGGCATGTTGATGCCCAGGGCGAGGGTCTCGGTGGCGAACACCACCTTGATCAGCCCGCGCACGAACAGCTCCTCGACGATCTCCTTGAACGTCGGCAGCATCCCGGCGTGGTGGGCGGCGATGCCGCGCTCCAGCGCCGCCAGGAAGTCGTCGTAGCCGAGCACGGCCAGGTCGTCGGGGGCGATGTCGGCGGTGCGCAGCTCCACGTGCGCGCGGATCTCCTCGCTCTCCTCCTTGGACGTCAGCCGCAGCCCGGCGTGCAGGCACTGCAGGACGGCGGTGTCGCAGCCGTTGCGGGAGAAGATGAAGTTGATCGCGGGCAGCAGCCCGGCGCGGTCGAGGCGCTCCACCACGTCGGGCCGGGCGGGCGGCCGGAACCGGGTGGGGCGGGGCGCGCGGCGGCGGCCGGTGCGGCGGTTCTGGTTGAGCTTGGCGCGGCGCACCTCCTCCACCGCCATGCGCTGCAGCTGCGGGTTGACCCGGGCCTGCCGGTTGGCGCCCTTGCCGACCTCGACGAACAGGTCGTACAGGCGGGTGCCGACCAGCATGTGCTGGAACAGCGGGACGGGCCGGTGCTCGTCGACGATCACTGCGGTGTCGCCGCGGACGGCCTGCAGCCACTCGCCGAACTCCTCGGCGTTGCTGACGGTGGCCGACAGCGCCACGATCCGCACCGAGTCCGGCACGTGGATGATCACTTCTTCCCAGACCGCGCCGCGGAACCGGTCGGCCAGGTAGTGCACCTCGTCCATCACCACGAACGCCAGCCCGGACAGGGTGGGCGAGCCGGCGTAGAGCATGTTGCGCAGCACCTCGGTGGTCATCACCACCACGGGCGCCTCGCCGTTGACGCTGTTGTCGCCGGTGAGCAGCCCGACCTTCTCGGGCCCGTAGCGGCTCACCAGGTCGGCGTACTTCTGGTTGGACAGCGCCTTGATGGGCGTGGTGTAGAAGCACTTGCGGCCACCGGTCAGGGCCAGGTGGACGGCGAACTCCCCCACCACCGTCTTGCCGGAGCCGGTGGGCGCGGCGACCAGGACGCCGCTGCCGGACTCCAGGGCGCGGCACGCCTCGAGCTGGAACGGGTCCAGGTCGAAGTCGTACAGGGTCTGGAAGTCCAGCAGCGCGGGGCCGTTGTCCGCGGTGCGCCTGCGGAACTGCGAGTACCGCGCCGCGGGGGATTCGGTGGCCGACTGCGTGTCGGGGGTGGTCATGAGTCGAGCCTACGTTTTCACCCGGCCCGATTCCCAATTCCGGGCGCCGGGGCGCGCGGGGCCGGTGCGGGCCGGGGGTCGTCAGCGGGCGGGCCGCCGGTGGATCGGCGGCCGGCTCGCGGAGGGGTCGGCGGGCAGGCCGCGGATGAGGCGGCGGGCGGGTCGCGGGCGGGTCAGCGGGCGGGGTCGGCGGGTCGTCCGTCCCGTTCCAGCTCGGCGTCGATCTCGTCCAGGTCCAGCGGGGACGCCTCGTCGTCGGACAGGCCGGCGTAGGGGTCGGGGCGGCGGGCACGGCGCCGGTCGTTGAAGAACGCCAGCACCGCCGAGATCTCGAACAGGACCAGGGTGGGCAGCGCCAGCGCCAGCATGGTGAACGGGTCGCCGCTGGGGGTGGCCACGGCCGCGAACACGAAGATCCCGAAGACCGCGATCCGCTGCGACTTCTTGATCATCTCGAAGCTCAGCACGCCGGCCATGTTCAGGACCACCACGAACAGCGGCAGCTCGAAGGTCATGCCGAACACCAGCAGCATGGCCATCACGTAGCCGAGGTAGTGGTCGACGGTGATCAGCGCGGTGACGTCGTCGATGGAGAAGCCGCCCAGGAACAGCTGCAGGCCCTTGTCGACGGTCATGTACGCCAGCACGGTGCCGACGAGGAACAGCGGGATCGCCGCGCCGAGGAACACGTACGTCCAGCGCTTCTCCCGCCGGTACAGGCCGGGCGCCACGAACGCCCACAGCTGGTACAGCCACACCGGCGACGACAGCACGATGCCGACGATGAAGGAGATCTTCAGGCGCAGGAAGAACTGCTGGAAGATGGTGTTGACCACCAGGGTGCACTTGCCCGACTCCAGCTGCTGGGAGGCGGGCAGCGAGCAGTAGGGCTCCTTGAGGAAGTCCCAGATGGGCTGGAAGAAGATCCAGCCGACGATCGTCCCGACCACCAGGGCCAGCAGCGCCTTGATCAGCCGGTTGCGCAGTTCGCGCAGGTGGTCCATCAGCGGCATGCGGCCTTCGGGGTCGACGGCCTTGCCGCTGCTCGGGCTCAGAAACTTCATCGTCGGCTTCGGGGTCGGGTGCCGCCGCTCACGCGGGCACGATGCGGGTCGGATGGGTGCGCGCGGGGCGCTGCGGCGCACGCGGGGCGCGTGCCGTGCGGGGCGCGGGGCACGCCGGGCGCCGGACGCCCGAGGGGCGCCGGCCCTGCGGGGACGCCGAT
>NZ_BAAAZG010000081.1:93530-116578 GCF_039536785.1 Actinomadura miaoliensis | reverse complement strand
CTGCTCCCGCTCCGGCGCGGGCAGAGTCACTCGACTGTGACTGATCTGGACTACGAACAGGCCCTAGTCACCAATCCGGCTTCGGCGGTGTGAGTTGATCCGCGGAGCGCGCCCGTACGTCCATAGGGGCATGACCGACCGCGATTCCGTCCCGCATCCGGTGGCCAGAGGTCGGCCGCGACGCACCCGGACACCTCAGCCGACCCCGCCGCCCCAGGAAGAACTCGACGCGCTCCCGGCCGACCGGCGGCTGGAACTGATGGACCTGACCCACCAGCGACGGCATCGCCGGTTCAACACCTGGATACTGGCCGCGGGCGTCCTGGCCACGGTCGGCACGCTGCTGGTGACCGCGCTGACGCTGCGCAGCGGGCAGGAGCAGCTCAACCTCGCCCGCGAAGGGCAGGTCACCGACCGCTACAGCAAGGCCGTCGAACAACTCGCCGCCGACAAGCGGGAGGTGCGCGCCGCCGCCGTCTACGCCCTGGAACGCATCGCCAAGGACTCCCCTCGCGACCGCCAGACCATCCGCGACGTCCTGGCGGCGTTCATCCGCGAACACGACCCCGACCCCACCGCCCAAGCCAAAGACCTCCCGGACGAACCCGACATCGACGTCGCCGCCGCCCTCACCGTCCTCGTCCGCCGCTCCACCGACCCCGAAGGCACCCCGCCACTCGACCTCCACAACACCCGCCTGAGCGGCGCGAATCTAAGCGACGCGAACCTGAAGGGCGTGAACCTGACGGGCGCAGATCTGAGTAACGCGAAGCTGACCGGCACAAAACTTCGCGACGCGAACCTGGACGGCGCGAAGCTGACGGGTGCAGATCTGAGCGACGCGGACCTGACCGGCGTGGACTTGGCTCGGGCGAACCTGACTCGCGCGAACCTGACGGGTGCAGATCTGAGCGACGCGGACCTGACCGGCGCGGACTTGGCTCGCGCGAACCTGACTCGCGCGAACCTGAGCGACGCCGACCTGACCGACGGGCACTTGAGTGATGCGTACCTGCACAGCACGCAACTGAGCCGCGCGTTCCTGACCGACGCAGATCTGACCGGCGCGTACATGGCCTTTGTACGCCTGATCGGCGCGGTGTGGTCGGAGGGGACCATCTGGCCCTCCGAATTGGACACCAGGTGGCTTCGTCAGTCGTCCGAGCGGGTCGGGACAAAGCATTGGCGGGTGGTCGACTAGTGCAGTCCGCGGGGCGCGATCGGCGGTTTGGACGCTCCATTCAGGCGGAACTCCTCTCAAAATCTCTGCGGTTTGAGAGACGGTTCTGACACGCCTGTGACCTCTCTCCGTCTTGGACCTGCCGGCCTGACCGGCCGGTCAGGCGACGCGCCTCTGGCACGGGTCCAGCCCAAGTAAGCCCTAAACCCACATTGGATGCGGGTGATGCCACGGGCGGCGAAGAACGCCCGAGCCCAGTGCCAGAATCCGCCCGGTGCCCAAATCGCCGACGGTGCAGCAGCCGATGCGTACCCTTCGCGAGCGGGCCGGCGCCGGGCGGGTGCCGGTGGGCTAGCAGGCCCCTGGTAGGCCATGGTGATCAGCCGCCTGCCTGCGCGGGTGCGGACGGTGCGGTTTCGGTTTGAGTTGGCGTCTCGGTGAGGCGACACGCGCCCGCCTCCATGGCGCGGTGACGGAGAGTGTTTGAGCCGGCCGATGGTGAGGTGAAGCACTGGTGGCCGCTTTCAGCCGATGGCCTTGCAGGGATCTCGTGTCCCGCGACTAGCCTGTGGCGATGACGGGCATTCCGGCTTTCGGCCTGCTGCTGATGCGGCTACTCGACCATCGACAGTCGGATATCAGTTCGCTGTCGCAGGTCGCCGGGGTCCCCGAAGACGAGTTGCGCAGCGTCGTCGACGGCCTGCGCCCCAGCCCGTCGCTGCTCCAGGCACTGGCTCCGGCACTGAATCTGCATGCGGCAGACCTCTTCGCCATGGCCGGTCGCGACGTGCCGGACGCACTGGCCCCGTTGGACGCGTCCGCCAGGCAGTACATCGATGACCTGGTGATCGATGCCATCTGCCTCCCGGCGGACCGGCGGTCCCAGCTGCGCCGGCTGGTTCGAGACCTCCCGCAGGAGCCGCGAAAGCGGTCCTTTGCGGCGTGGAAAGTGTTCGACCCGCACAAGGCGGGATTCGGGGCGGTGGTCGCGAACATGCTGTACGGCAACCGGAACCTCGGGTGGATGGAAGCGGCGAAGGCCCTCGCTTGTTGCTCCAACGGCCGCATGTACGTGTCCGCTTCCACGATCGTGCTGATAGCAAGGGGCCAGATCGAGCTGACTCCGGACAGGCTGGCCAACCTTGCAACCCTGCTCGATTTCCCTGCCGGAGATCTCGCTGCGATCACCGGTGTCGCCTTGCCTGACGGCTCTCCCCCCGAAGACCCCGCAGCAGCCGACGTGGCGGCGCTGCTGTGGGACGTCCGGCGCCTGACCGCTGCTCAGATGCGGCATGTCGGCGCTCAGGCCGCCGCCATGCGGCGGGCGATACCGGACGATGCCATCGATCGGGAGTTCTACGCGACAGGGCCCTACAGAACCTCTCGTTAGACGGCACAGAAGGCGCCGCGTTCGCTGCTTCGCAGCGGCCCGTAGACGTTGATCGTCCTGTCGCCAGGCCGGCGACCGGCCGCCGACCGCTCGTCATCAGGACCGCGATCGCTTACGACCACCGCGGGGTGGCCGCTATCCACGGGCAGTGGTGCATGGGACATATGGCAACCGGGTGTCTTCCGGTTGTGCGTGGACGGGGCGTCCGGGCGGGGTGGGTTTTGCCGCCGTGGGACGCCCCGTCCGGGGGTGTCAGACCGTCCAGCCGCCGTCGACGTTGATCGACGCGCCGGTGATGTAGGCGCCGCTGTCACCGGACAGGTGGGCGACAGTGGCGGCGACCTCGTCCGGCGTGGCGTACCGGTTCAGGGCGGTGAAGCTCTGGAAGGTCTCCGCGTTCGGGCCGTCGGCGGGGTTGGCGTCGGTGTCGGTCGGGCCGGGGTGGACCACGTTGGCGGTGATGCCGCGCGGCCCGAGGTCACGGGCGAGCCCCTTGGTCATGCCGATGAGCGCGGTCTTGCTCATCGCGTACAGGGCGAACCCGGGGAACACCGTCCGTTCGGCCACGTTGCTGCCGATGCTGATGATGCGGCCGCCGTCGGTCATGTGACGCGCCGCCGCCTGCGCGGCGACGAACGGCGCCCGCACGTTCACCGCGAGCGTGCGGTCGATGTCCTCCGCCCCCAGTTCCTCCAGGGAGCCGACGAGGAAGACACCGGCGTTGTTCACCAGGATGTCGAGCCTGCCGAACGTCGCGGCGGTCTCGTCCACCGCGGCGGTGACCGCCCCGGTGTCCGCGCTGTCGGCCTGGATCGCCAGCGCCCGGCGACCGATTCCCTTGATCTTGTCGACCACCGCGTCGGCGCGTTCGGTGTTGCGTTCGTATGTGAGGGCCACGTCGGCACCGTCCTGGGCCAGCCGCAGCGCCACCGCCGCGCCGATGCCCCGGCTGCCGCCGGTGACCAGGGCCACCTTGCCTTCGATCTCGTTCATGACAACGAGCATGATCGTTCGCCGCCGCGGACGCTGGCGGAAATGCGACATGAGGTTTTCGCCGCGCCGTCGAAGAGCCCTACCTGCGGCGCCCCCACGGCGAGGACTACACCCGCCACGCCGCCAGGGTCGGCCGTTTCCTGGTCGAGACGGGCGGTCGTCAGGGTTCCCAGATGACCGCCCCGGTCTTCTCCTCGCGCCAGGCTCGTGCGACCGCGCCCAGGTCGACGTAGACGGGGCGTCCGGACGGGCTGAGCTCCACCCGCCGGACGACACCCCGCGTCCCGTTCTCGGCCGTCCGCAGGGCTTCGGTCACGTGGCCGATCGCGGCTGCCCTGCTGTCAGTGACACCGCACAGGCCGTCCGGCGAGCTGAGGTCCCAGGCGTACAGCTCGACCATCACGCCCCTATCAGCAGCAACCGTCGCCAGAATCCGCCGCGCCGCCCACGCGGCACCCTCGCCGGACGCCGCCGCGCTCCCGGCCGCGCCTTCCGTTGACGCGCCACGTCCCGTCCCCCCAGACGCCCTGCGGCCAGGTGCCCCGCCCCCTGCCACGTTGGTGAACGCCCCTCGCCCTGCCCCGCCACCCCCGAAAAGGCCCGGCCCGACCCGCCGGCCACGGTTTGACCCAGCGCACCTGACACTGTCTGCCCCGGCACGCCGGACACGGCCCCGCCCGCCACACCGCCCCTAGCTTCATTCGGCCCCCTCCCGCCCGGCCCACCAGACAGGCTCGGGCCCGCCTCGCCGTACCCGGCTTGGTATGGCACGGCAGCCAGGGCCCAGTCCGGCTGGCCGGACACGCCCCCGTCCGGCGCTCCGGACACCCCTCGGCCCGGAGCCACAGACGCGGCCTGGCTGTGTCCGGCGGGTATGACCTGGCTGGACACGGCGGACATTGCTTGGCCGAACACACCGACCACCGTTTCGCTCGGTACTTGTCGGTCCGGCGCACCGGGCACGCTCGGGCCCGGCACGCCGCACACCGCCCGCTCCGGCACACCGGGCAAGGACGAGCCCGGCCCGGCGGACACGGACCCTCGTGGCACACCGGACACGCCCAGGCCTGAGGCACCGGACACCGCTTCACGCGGCATGCTTCGGCCCGCCTCGCCGTGCACCGCCCGACCCCGCACGTCGGGCAGGGGCGGGCTTGGCATGGGACCCGGGTGCCAGTGCGGCTGGCCAGACACGCCCCCGTCCAGCGCTCCGGATACGCCCCGGCCCCCAGACGCAGACGCGGTCTGGCTCTGTCCGGCGGGCATGAACTGGCTGGGCGCGGGGGACATGGGTTGGCCAGACACGCCGGCCGCTGTTTCGCTCGGCATGCTTCGGTGCGGCACACCGGATATAGCCCGGTCCGGCACGCCAGACAGGCTCGGGCCCGGCACGGCAGGCGGGGGCCGGTGCGGCTGACCGGACACGCCACGGTCTGGAGTCGCAGACGCGGCCTGGGTCTGTCCGGCGGGCATGAATCGGCTGGGCACGGGGGACATGGGTTGGCCAGGCACACCGGCCGCCGCTTCGCTCGGCACGCTTCGGCCCGCCTTGCCATGCACCGCCCGATCCGGCACGCCGGGCACGGTTTCGTTCGGCATGCCTCGGCTCGGCTTGCCGGATACGGGCCGGTCCGGCGCGTCGGGCGGGGGCGGGCCTGGCATGGGAGCCGGGGGCCGGTGCGGCTGGCCGGGCACGCCCCCGTCCAGCGCTCCGGATACGCCACGGCCTGGAGCGGTAGGTGCGGCCTGGGTCTGTCTGGCGGGCATGAACTGGCTGGGCGCGGGGGACGTGGGGTGGCCAGGCACGCCGGCCGCTGTTTCGCTCGGCATGCTTCGGTGCGGCACACCGGATACAGCCCGGTTCGGCACGTTGGGGAGGCTCGGGGGCGGCGCGGCGGGTGGGGGGCGGTGTGGTTGGTCGGATACGCCGCGGTCTGGAGCGGTAGATGGGGGCGGGGCCTGTCCGGCGGGCATGGGTTGGGCGGGCGCATTAGGCGCTGTCCGGTGCTGTGCGGGGGGCATGGGCCAATTCGGTGTGGGGGGCGTGGCTGGGGTGTGTGTGGCCGTGTGCGCGTGGTGTGGGGTGGCCACGTCGAAAGCGGGGGGTTGGGGTTTGTACGACGCGGTGGCGTTCGGGCCAGGAGTATGGCGGGGTGGGATTAAGCGTCCATTGGGGTGACCCTGCGCGGGCCCGTTCGGCGCCGGGGGGTGTGGCGGCTGGTGGTGTGACGGTGGGGTGGGGCCGATAGGACGCGGGTAAAGGGCAGCGGTGAGGTACTCGGTGAATTCCTCGAAGGACGAGCCTTCGATCAGGCGGTAGCCATTCGCGTCCTGGATCATCGCCCAGAAGTTGCCGGTGTACGCGCCGTGCCACAGGCAGACGCCGGGAAATCGGCGGCGCAACTCGGCGAGCGCCCGGTCGATGTCCACATTGAAGATCGATCCTTGCGTGTCGCTCATGGGCGGGCCTCTTCCGGTGGTGATGGGTTGGTCTGGCCGCGCGCGGCCGGCACCGGGGGGCCAGGTCACCGGCCGCGCGCGTCGGCCAATATTCGTGAGCCGCACGCCCGCTCGACCAGCACCGGTTATCGTCGGTTGAAAGGCGTTAACGGAGGGTGAGCGACGGGGCCGCCCACCACATGGCATCTATGGGGGTGATCATGGACGACCGGCCCGGAAACGTCACCACGATGATCTGCATGCAGATATACGCGCGCGTGTTCTCCCATCTCGCGCGCATCAACGACCGTCCGAACAAGGCGATCGCCCGTGCCGCGGATTGCACCGAGGCGTACATCTCCATGATCAGGAAGGGGGAGCGACTCCCCACCCTGGAAACGACCCGGGCCCTCGACCTGTCGATCAACGGTCATGGCTGCTTGTTCGAGGTCCGACGCCTGATCGAACAGCTCCAGGAGGAAATCACCACGAGTGGGCGTAACGTGAAATCACGTCCCACAGCCTCCGGTAAGGAGCAAGGCCCTGTGAAACGACGCGATCTCCTGCAGGACGGGGTGAAGGTCACCGCCGGTGCCACCGTCGCGCCCGTTCTGGCGGCCCTCACCCAGGCCTGGCAGATCTCCGAACCCAAGCTTCCGGGCGCGAGCGTCTCCCAGGCGATGATCGACGACTGGGAGGACGCGGCGCTCTTCTACGGTCAGCGGGCGCGGCAGGAGCCGCCCGCCGCGATCCTGGAGGTGCTCGCCGTCGAGTTCAGCTCGATCGCCCCGCATCTGGCCCGCGAACAACCAGAGGAAGTGCGAAAGGGCCTCACCCATGCCGCCGCGCGGCACGCGATGTTGATCGGCGGGAAGCTTCTGGATCTCGGAGACCGCAGGGAGTCCCGCCGGTGGTGGTTCAAGACGCGGGCCCTGAGCGACGAGTCGGGGGACGACATGCTCGCCTCCTGGGTGCGCAGCCGCGAGGCGCTCTACCGGATAGGCGACCGATCCGACGACCTCTCCGCGGTGCTGGCGGTCGCACAGGAGGCACGGCGACTGGCGGGAGATCGTCCCAGTGCCCCACTCGCCTCCGCCCTGGGCGCCGAGGCCATGATCCTTGCTCGGATGGGGCGCATCGATGGAGCGATCATCGCGCTCCGGCAGGCCGAGACGGCGTTCGAGCGAATGCCCTCCAGCTCGGTGCTCGATCGTAACTGGGCCCAGCGTGAAGAGGGCCTGTGGTTCGACAAGAGCCTGATCTACACGCTGGCGGGTGACGTCAAGCGCGCCACCGAGGCCCAAGACACGCTGATCAGCGGCCAGGGCTTCGAGGACAAGCTTTCCTCCACGAGCGCCCGGCTCCACCGAGCGGCGGTTGAGGCGCGCAGCGATCCCAAGACCGGCATGGAAGAAGCCATGCGCATCATCGACGACATTCCGCCCCAGCAGCGGCGGACGCGCTACCTGACGGCCGCACGGATGGTGCTGGAGGTCGCGCCCGAGAAGGCGTGGGCGCTTCCGGTGGCGAAGGAACTGCGGGAGCTCACCGCAGGCGCCTGACGCTGGGCACCGTGCTCGCCCCGCCCACCGCCGGATCGCTGCGTCTGTTCGTGTCCTGGGCGGCCGTCGCGGTGCTTGGTCAGTAGTAGTCCTCGGCGGCGACGAGGACGGACTCGAAGTACAGCGGCATGCCGTCTGTGTCCATGGGGACCTCGTGACCGGCCGTGCGGGTGAAGGCGAGGGTCAGCCCGGAGACCCTCGGATACTCGTCGTCGGCGTCCTGGACGTCGTGGCCCTGTTCGGAGAGGCGGGCCAGCAGGACGCGGGCGGGAGTGCGGAAGACGTCCACGCCGTCGAGGAGGACGTGCGCGTCGGCGTCTTCGTTGTGGAAGCGCCACACTTCGATGGCGGTCACCGTCCTCCCGTCCTCGATGTGCACCACAAAGCCCAGTTCACCGGCGTCAGGCGGCTGGACATAGAGTTTCGGGGGTCGGTCGGGGATATGCGGAGGCACGGCCGGCAACGGGCCGATGACCTTCACTTCACCCCACTCCGCGCACGCGGCGACCGCCGTGTCCATCGCCATTCCGATGGACACGGGAGCGATTCCGTGGGGTGGATTCGGGACGACTTGCATATGACCACTAAATAGCGATTCCGCCTCGCGCGGTGCGGCCTTTGCGAGGACGCGATGTCGGCCGACAGTACCGGGGCCTCATCTACGGTTGCGCACCGCCACGAGGCCCCGCCCGCGCGGCCTCGCCACCTGGCGCGCCCGGCAGGTGCGGTCTTCTCGCCCGGCTGCGCGTCCGGCTTCGACGAAAAACCCTTGTCGTCCGATGGGGCTGGGACGAGAAACAGTCAATGATCTACACTTCGGTCATTTCCAAAGTGGGACATTCCGCGCTTTTCATGCTATGCGACCGACGGGCGGCAAGGATGTCGCCAAGCGACAGATGTGTTCGTCGTTCGGTCGCATGAGTTTCGGGGCGGCGGGTTATCTCTAGCTGTGCTCTGCGTCTCGCAGGCAAGAGAGCGATCTAGGAGGCTCAGATGATGAAACGACTCGCCGCAGCCGGTATCGCGTCCGCCGCCGTGGGTGGTCTTCTGTTGACGGCGCCTACCGCCATGGCGAGCCCCGCCGTCGGCAGCGTGTCCGCCATGGCGGGCTCGTGCGACCACGACCGCGACCACGACCACGACCGCGACCACGGCCGCAAGCATCACGACGGTTTCCGGGACCATCACAAGAAGGGCCACTGGAACGGCTTCCGGAAGGGCCCCTGGGACGACCGCATGGGCCACCACAAGGAATGCCGCAAGGACGACCACGACGAAGACCACAAGGGACGCCACAAGGACGACCACGACGAAGACCACAAGGGACGCCACAAGGACGACCACAAGGAACACCACAAGGACGGCCACAAGCACGACTGGAACGACTGACAGGGGGCGCTCCTGAGGTAGCGATTGATCGCGGCAACCGTTACATGGCCCGCCCGCCCGCGTCGCGGCAGGATGGGCGCCGGGACAGGGGCCGTAGGTCTTCGGCCCCTGCCCCTCGGCTGTTGGCCGGGGCGGCCGGGTCGAAGGGAACCGTCGCCGCCGTGCGGATCGGACTGGCCCGGCCCCTCTGGACGATGAACGCCTTCAGGCCCGGCAGATACGATGACGCGTTCTCTCGAGATCAGAGACAATGCCGTGGGCGGCGAACGCGTATCGCGGCGAAGGGCCGGAGGGACGATGGCGGACGGTGTACGAGCGCGGCAGGAGGCGCCGAGCAGGAACACTGCGGCGAAGTGGAGCCTGTACGCCGGCGGTGGGGGTGTCTGCTGCCTGATCCTGCCCTTCCTCGTTCCGCCGTTCGCCGTCGCCTACATGTGCATGGCGTTCCTGCTCGGCCTGGCCGCCATCGTCACGGGGCATCTCGGCCGGTCCCGGGGACGTCGGCTGGGCGGGGACGGGCGCGGCAGGGCGCTGGTGGGGATTCTGCTCGGCTGGCTCGTCGTGATCGTCTGTGTGGTGGTGGTCGCCGTCCTGGCGGGGATCACGGCCGTGCTCGCCGTCATCGTCGACAGCCTGTAGCCCTCCAGGGCATGTCAAGGATTCCTTGACGCGGCGGTCTCGTCAAGGAATCCTTGACGCATGGAACAGGACACGTGGAAGCTCGTGTGGCCGTCCGTGTTCGTCTTCCCGGCGCTGATCCTCATGCTGCTGTTCGTGCGGGACTCGCCGGTCCTGCTCGCCGTCGCGGCCTGCATCGTCCTGGCGGCGGTCGGCGCGGTGGCGTACCGGGCGGTGACCCTCGCCGGCGGCGGACAGGCGGACGCGGCCCGGCTGGACGAGCTGGAACCCTTCCCGGCCGGCGACGTGCGGGGGGAGCGCCCGTGACGTCGGAACGGCTGGACGAGCAGGAGGCCGCGGCCCTGCGCGATGCCATCGAGGAGGCGGTGCTGGCCGCCGGGGCGCAGGTCCGCGACGACGACCCGGACGACCATCTGCGGCTGGTGGCGGCGGCCAGGGTCGCCGCCGAGGAGACCAGCCGGATGCTGCGCCAGTCCATCAACGGTGCCCGTGCCGCCGGGCACAGCTGGGAGGACGTCGGCCGGGTGCTGGGCGTGAGCCGTCAGGCCGCGCAGCAGCGGTTCGGCACCCCGGCCCGCGGGGCGTCCGGGGCGACCGGGGTGCGCAAGGAGCTGCGTCCGGTCACCGCGTTCAACGAGATGCAGGCGCTGGAGGCGGAGGGCCGCCGGGGCTGGCACTCGGTCGACTACGGTCCCTTCTTCCATCTCGTGGAGGCGTCCCCCCACCAGTGGGAGCACCGCAGGTTCTGGTGGCCGTCGCGGAAGCGCCGCCGCCGGATGGAAGAGGCGGGATGGCAGCTCATCACGCCGTCGAACTTCGACTCGCCCTGGGTCTACTACAAGCGTCCCGTCGACAGGCCCGCCGGGTCATCTGGCGATGAGACGACCGCAGGTCAGGCCCGCGATCTGTCCCGAAAAACCGGCTAAAGCATCGTCACGGTGAGGCAAGGATTCCTGGGACGCAACGGAATGCGGCGATACGTTGTACGGAGAAGCGATACGTCGTACAAAGGCGGTGCGCCATGACCGACGTCACCTATCCGATCGCACGCCGACGCCCGCTCGACCCGCCGGACGAGGCCACCGCGCTGGCCGGGCGGGCGCCCATGCACCGCATGACCTTCGCCGACGGCCATCGCGGCTGGCTGGTGACCGGTCACACGGCCGCCCGCGCGGTGCTGGCCGACCCCCGGTTCAGCAACCGCCCCGAGCACATGCACCCGCCGGTGCCGGGCCGCCTGGAGCTGCTGAAGAAGCAGGACGACCCGCGGTTCGCGGTGCCGCCCGGGTTCTTCATCCGCATGGACCCGCCCGACCACACCCGCTTCCGCAAGCTGCTGACCGGCCAGTTCACCGTCCGGCGGATGAGGCGGCTGGAACCGCGGATCGAGGAGATCACCCGCGGGTTCCTGGACGCCATGCAGGCCGCCGGGCCGACCGCCGACCTGGTGCAGCAGTTCGCGCTGCCCCTGCCGTCCATGGTGATCTGCGAGCTGCTCGGCGTCCCCTACGAGGACCGGGGCCGGTTCCAGGACGACAGCCGGGAGCTGCTCAGCCTGGACATCTCGGCCGACGAGGTGCTCGCCGCGATGCACAGGGTGCTGTCCTTCATGGGCGAGCTGGTGCGGCGCAAGCGGGTCGAGCCCGGCGACGACCTGCTCAGCGGCCTGGTCGAGACGGGCGAGCTGAAGGACGACGAGCTGACCGGCGTGGCGATGCTGCTGCTGATCGCCGGGCACGAGACGACCGCCAACATGCTCGGCCTGGGCACGTACGCGCTGCTCACCCGCCCCGACCAGCTCGCGGTGCTGCGCGACGACCCGGCGGCGGTCGACGGCGCCGTCGAGGAGCTGCTGCGGTATCTGTCGATCGTGCACATCGGCCCGATACGGACCGCGCTGGAGGACATCGAGATCGACGGCCGGTTGATCAGGGCGGGCGAGGCCGTCGCCATCGACGTGCCCGTGGTCAACCGCGACCCGTCCCGCTTCCCCGACCCCGACCGGCTCGACCTCACCCGCGACGCGACCGGGCACCTGGCGTTCGGGCACGGCGTGCACCAGTGCCTCGGCCAGCAGCTCGCGCGCGCCGAGATGCGCGTCGGCTACCCGGCGCTGCTGCGGCGCTTCCCGACGCTGCGCCTGGCGGTTCCGCCGGAGGAGGTGCCGATGCGCTCCGACATGACGATCTACGGGGTGCACCGCCTCCCCGTCACGTGGTAGGGGGAAGCATGAAGGTCACAGCGGATCGGAACGTGTGCATCGCCGCGGGCAACTGCGTGCTGACGGCCCCGGACGTCTTCGACCAGGACGAGGACGAGGGCACCGTGGTGCTCCTGCAGGACGAGCCGTCCGAGGAGCTGCAGGAGGCCGTCCGCCGCGCCGTCACCCTCTGCCCGTCCGGCGCCATCGCGATCGCCGAACCCTGACGCCCGGCCGGGCCTCCCGGCGGGGACGGGCGCGGCGTCGGGGGGATCGTCTAGGTTGCTGCGCATGCCGCTGAACGACGCGCTGCGCACGCGGATGGACGAGCCGGACTTCTGGCCGCTGTACTTCTTCGAGGACGAGCCCGACGAGCCGGACGACGAGGACGAGGACGACGACGAGGAGCCGGAGGACGAGCACCGGGCGGAGTTCGGCCTCGGCGATGGGCTGTCACTCGACCTCGACCTCGATCTCGCCACCGGGTATTTCAGCCTCGGGCTCACCGCCCCCGGCCTGGCCGAACCCGTCGAGCTGGGCTGGGACGACCAGGCGCACTTCCACCCGCACGTGCTGCGCTGGGCCGAGCTGGACCTGCTGGGCCGGGCGATGGCGCTGCGCGATCCGGAGCTGCGGCATCCCGGGCCGCTGCTGGCGCTGCTGCTGCGGTTCGCCTTCCTTGACGAGCGCGACGACCCCGACACGATCGCGCCGCTGGTCGACGCGGCGTTCCGCCTGGTGCGGCCCCAGGACGGCGACGACGGCGGCGGCGTCCGGTCCGAGACGCGCGACTGGTACGAGCTGCGCAACCTGAGCGACGCGGGCCTGCGGTGGACGACCACGCCCGGCGGTCATCCCGCCGTCGCCCAGGACGACCGCGTCGACGCCGACGCCCTGCTCTATTCGCTGCGCTCCCCCGACAACGAGGAGTTCCCGTTCGCCGAATGGGCCGCGCTCACCGAACGTGCCGAGCAGATCGTCACCGACGCCGCGAGCGCCGCCCTGCTGAGCGTCCCGGACGTGCGCGACGCCCTCGAACGCTGCACCGCCCCGCGCGGGCACCGGCATGTGGCCGCGCTCGCCGAGGCGTTGCGCGCCGCCGGGTGCGTGCACCCCGTCCTGCTGCGCGCGTTCGAGGAGCCGGTGAGCAGGGCGGAGTCGTGCTGGGCGGTGGAGGTGCTGGCCGGGATGCCCCAGGGGACGCTGGTCAAGCGGTGGTTCGGGCGCAGCCCCCTCGCCGACGCCCGGTCCTGGAACCTGGCCCTCACCATCGATCACGAGGGCCGCTCCGACCCGTCCGTGAAGCTGGCCGAGGAACTGCACGACGCGCTCCAGCGGGCCGGGCTCGGCGGGGCGGAGATCGGCGGCGGCACCGCCCGCCAGACCTCCGACGGCGGCTCCCAGTGGGTGTCGACGCGCCTCGACGTGCAGGTGCGCGACGACCTGGAAGGCGGCGTCGCGCTGATCCGCGAGGCGCTGCGCCGGCACGACGCGACCGACATCGCGAGCCTGCGGCACTCGGCGGCGCCCTACGAGCCCGTCCCCCTGCACTGATGGGACCCGCCGGTCTCACACCCGCCGAACGCCGCGTGCGGCGCGCGTTCCCCGAAGGGGAGATGGTGCTGGGGTGGGTGCCGGGCACGACGATCGTCGCGGGCGGCACCCGGGCCGTCAGCCGCCGGTGAGGGCGCCGCACACGGCTACGCGGGCGGCGTGTCCGTCCACTCCGCGACGATGGTGACGCCGTCCTCGGAAGTGACCCGTGCCCCGTCGGCGGTGACGAAGTGGTTGGTGTTCCGTACCCGGGAGGTCGTCGGGTCGACGACCAGCCTGGCCTGCCCGTGGTCCGTGGTGATCAGCAGGCCCTGCCCGCCCTTCACCGGTCCCAGGCTCTTGACCTTGGGGGACGCGGCGATCGCCCGGAAGGCGGCGGCGCGGACCTTCGGCGGGGCGGGCAGCTGGGAGACCAGCGAGACGAGCCCGTCGAAGACGATCTGTTCGCGCATGGCCGCGTCCGGCCGTCCCGCGCCGGTCCTGACGTCACTGCTCTCGACGTTCCTGGTGAGCCATGCCCGCAGCGCCTCGGGTTCGGTCGGCAGCGTTCGCAGTTGCTCGAAGCTCACGTTCTCGCCGCCGAAGCGGAACGGGCTGGGGTGGGTGAACACCGTGACGTCGCTCCGGGTCTTCGTCCCCCTCGACCAGGTCCTGCCGTCGCTGCGCGTCCAGGTCTCCCACCACAGGCCGTCGCCGCCCCCTTCGACCACCTTGACGTGCCAGTACTTGCCCGTGCCCTCGGGCGCCCGCTCCGCCGTGGTGGCGGCCACCAGCAGGATCTGCCGGCCGGACGGCGAGGCGGCGGCCGGCGGCGACTGGCGCGGCGGTTCCGGCGAGCCGCCGCTCGCGACGACCACGGCGGTGGCCGTGGCGGCGACGGCGGTCAACGCCGCGGCCAGCAGGGCGGGCCGCCGCCACGGCGCGCGGCGCGGCTCCCGCCGGTCCTTCAGGTCCTGCTCGATCTGGCCCATCACGAACTCCTGGAGTTGCCGGTGACGGTCGCTCGGCAGGTCCCGCTCCGCGGGCCCGGGCAGCAGCCGGGCCAGTTCCTCACGGTCGTCCGGACCGTGCTGAATCGGGGTTGCGTTCATCGGGTGTCCTCCTGAGCGGACCGGACCGCGTTCTCGCGGTCGCCATCTTCCTGTCCGTGACCGGCCTGCGGTTCCCGGTCCGCGGGAAGCGGCTGGAGCTTCCCGGCGGCGACGAGCCTGCCGAGCTTGCGACGCGCCCTGGACAGCCTTGAGCGCACCGTGCCGACCGGCACGCCGAGGGCTTCGGCCGCCTCCGCGTAGTCGAGCCCCGCCCACACGCACAGCGCCAGCACCTCCCGCTCGGGTGCGCGCAGCGCCGCCAGCGCCGCGCGCACCCGGGCCAGGCGGGCGCGGTCGTCGATCCGGGAGGTGAGCTCGTCGGCGAAGTCCGGCACCGCCTGCCCGCGCGGCATCCGCGCCAGCGCCCCGTCATGCCGCCGCGCGGCCCGGCGCAGGTTGCGCGCGATGTTGGAGGTGATGCCGAGCAGCCACGGCCGCAGCGACCCGCCGTCGGGATCCACCCTGTCGCGCAGCCGCCATGCCTCCAGGAAGGTCAGCGACACCGCGTCCTCCGCCGCCGACCAGTCGCCCATCAGGCGGAAGGCATGGTTGTAGACGCTGCGAGCATGCTCGTCGAACAGCTCGCGGAACGCCTCCGGATCCCCGGCGCGGACCCGGGCACGCAGTCTCATCTCCACACGCGGGATCTGTCCGTCGGCGGCATCGGGTTCCTGTGACTCACCTCACTCCTACCAGTACGCGGACACGGGACAGCGACGCGGTCAGCCGGTGATCAGGGCTTTTCGGCGGTCTTGAGGGCGCTGTCCAGGTCGCGGCGGAACAGGTCCAGGTACGCCTCGGCGACGCCGGTGTCGACCCCGGCGTCCTTGAAGGTGTGGACGATCTGCGCCATGTCCGCCACCCGGACCGCGAGGATGCCCTCGTCGTGCGGCACGCCGCCGTCGATCTGCTCGGTGAGGTGGCCGACGAATCCCATGGGCCCGTCGCCGGCCAGGTCGGTGAGCATCTTCGTGACGAACGGCCGCAGGTCCTTGGCGGCCAGGCCCGCCGACCGCAGCAGCGCGGCGGACTGGCCGTAGCCGGTCAGGATCGTCCAGAACAGGTTGAGCAGCGCCTTGTAGTAGATCATCGCGAGGCCGTGGTCGGCGCCGACGTAGGCGACCTCGCTGAGCTCGGCGAGCGTGGCACGGTGCCGTTCCAGGGCGGCCTCGGGGCCGCTGTAGAAGGTGTAGGAGCCGGGCTGTCCGATGCCGGGCGGCGGCACCATGATGCCGCCGGCCACCAGTTCGGCCCCGTGCGCCGACGCCCATGCGGCGGCCCGGCGCAGCTCCGCCGGGGTGTCGGCGCTGAGGTTGGCCAGCACCTTGCCGCGCAGGGCGGAGGTGTCGCCGGCCAGGGAGTCGTACATGGCCTGGTAGTCGATCTGGGAGATCACCACCAGGTCGGACGCGGCAACGGCGGCGGCGGCCGAGCCGGTCAGGGTGGCGCCCTTGGCCACCAGCGGGTCGGCCTTGCTCGCCGTGCGGTTCCAGACGGTGACGGGGTGGCCGTTGCGCAGGAGGACCTCGGCCATCACCGAGCCCATGGCGCCCAGTCCGATCACGGTCACGGGTGCGGACATCGCGATTCCCTTCGTGGTCATGTCGTCGGTGCGGCCCAGCGTGGACGGGGGCGCTTCGGATCGGCTACGGGTCAGCTACGGGCGGGGGCGGATTACCCTGACACGGTGCGTTTCGGGGTGCTCGGTCCGCTGGCGGTCTGGACGGACGCCGGTGAGCCGGTGCGCGTGCCCGAGGCGAAGGTGCGGGCGCTGCTGGCCGATCTGCTGGTGACGCCGGGACGGCCGGTGCCCGCCGACCGTCTCGTCGACGACCTGTGGGGGGACCGGCCCCCGCGCAACCCGTCCGGCACGCTGCAGGCGCGGGTCTCCCAGCTGCGCAAGGTGCTGGAGGACGCCGAGCCCGGGGGCCGCGAGCTGGTGGTGTTCGGGCCGTCCGGCTACACGTTGCGGGTGGACGACGGCGCCGTGGACGCGGGCCGGTTCTCCGCGCTCGCCGCGCGGGCACGGCAGGCGGCCGACCCGCACGCCAAGGTCGGCCTGCTCACCGACGCGCTGGCGCTGTGGCGCGGGCCCGCGTTCGCCGACGTCGCCGACGCCCCGTTCGCGCGGTCGGCGATCGCCCGGCTGGAGGACGAACGGCTGGCCGCGCTGGAGGAGCAGGCCGAGGCGCGGCTCGACCTGGGCGACCACGTACGGCTCGCCGCCGACCTGGCGGACGCGGTGGCCCGCCACCCCCTGCGGGAACGGCTGCGCGCCGCGCACCTGCTGGCGCTGTACCGGGCGGGACGCCAGGGCGACGCGCTGGCCGGATACGAGGAACTGCGAAGGCGGCTCGCCGAGGAGCTGGGCGTGGACCCGTCGCCGGAACTGGCGGGCCTGCACCAGGCGATGCTGCGGCAGTCGCCGTCGCTGGCGCCCGTCCGCAGGCGCACGAACCTGCCCGCCGCGCCGCTGGGCGACCTGGTGGGCCGGGAGAGCGCCGTCGCCGGCACTCGCGCGCTGGTGGCGGCGCACCGGCTCGTCACGCTGACCGGGCCGGGCGGCGTCGGCAAGACCCGCCTGGCGCTGGAGGCGGCCGCGCGGGCGGCGGACGACTTCCCCGACGGCGTGTGGCTGGCCGAACTGGCGCCGCTGCCCCGCACCGCCACCGCCGACGAGGTCGCCGACGTCCTCACCGCCGTGCTGGGCGTGTGCGACGACCCCGGCCCGGACGTGCCGCCCGAACGGCGGCTCGCCGAGGCGGTGCGCGCCCGGGAGGCCCTGCTCGTCCTGGACAACTGCGAGCACGTGGTCGAACCCGTCGCCGCGCTCGTCGGCCGCCTGCTGGAGGGCGCGCCGAAGCTGCGCGTGCTGGCCACCAGCCGCGAACCGCTCGGGCTGTCCGGGGAGCGGCTGTTCGTGGTGCCGCCGCTGGACGAGCCGAGCGCGGTGCGGCTGTTCGCCGAACGCGCCGCCGCCACGGCCCCCGGCTTCGCGCTGGACGCCGGGAACCGGTCCGCCGTCACGACGATCTGCCGTCGCCTGGACGGGCTGCCGCTCGCGCTGGAACTGGCCGCCACCCGGGTCCGGGCGCTCGGCGTGCAGGAGCTGGCCGCGCGGCTGGACGACCGGTTCCGGCTGCTGGCGGCGGGTCCGCGCGACGCGCCCGCCCGGCAGCGCACCCTCCGCGCGGTGATCGACTGGAGCTGGGAGCCGCTCACGGAGGCCGAACGGCTCGTGCTGCGGCGGCTGGCCGTGCACGCCGACGGCTGCACGCTGGAGGCGGCCGAGGAGGTCTGCGCGGAGGACGGCGTGGACGTGCTGGACGTCCTGCCCCGCCTGGTGGACCGTTCGCTGGTCGTCGTCGCGCCCGGCCCCCGGTACCGGCTGCTGGAGTCGGTCACCGCGTACTGCCGGGAACGGCTGCGCGACGCCGGGGAGGACGAGCGGATCCGGCGGCGGCACGTCACGTACTACACCCGGCTCGCCGAGCGGGCGGCGCCGCGGCTGCGCGGGCGCGGGCAGCGCGCATGGCTGGAGCGGCTCGACCGCGAGAGCGCCAACCTGCGCGTCGCGCTCGACCACGCGGGCGGCGACGACGCGCTGCGGCTGGTGAACGCGCTGACCTGGTACTGGTTCCTGCGCAGCCGGTTCGGCGAGGCGCGGCGCAGCCTGGCGCTGGCGCTGTCCAAGGGTGGCGGCCCGGCGGTCGCGCGGGCCGACGCCGAGACGTGGCTGACCGGGATGACGCTGGTCTCGCACGGGTGGACGGTCGCCGAGGAGGCGATCGGCGCCGCGCTGAAGCCCTACGACGATCTGGACGCGCCGCCGGCCCGCGCCCGCGCCGCCTGGTTCCTCTCCTTCGTCTTCTGGGGGTACGGCGACCACGCCCGGCACCGGCAGCGGGTGGACGAGGCGCTGGCCGTCTTCCGCGCGCACGGCGACCGGTGGGGCGAGGCGGCGGCGCTGAGCACCCGCGCCAAGCTGGCGATCGGCCGCGGCGACCTGGCGGGGCTGCGCCGCGACGCCGAGCACAGCCTGCGCGTCTTCACCGAGCTGGGCGACGAGTGGGGACGGCTGGAGGCCACCCACGCCCTCACCCACCGGGCCGAGATCACCGGCGACTACGCCGAGGCCGAGCGGCTGATCCGCGAGGCCCTGCCGCTCGCCGAGGACCTGGGCATGTGGAGCGAGGTGTCGTTCCGGCTGTCGGCGCTGGGCCGGATCATGCTGCTGACCGGCGACCTGACGCGGGCCCGGGAGCTGCACGAACGGGCCCTGCGCCTGGCGGTGGACCGGTCGGCCAAGGCGGCACAGGAGTTCGCCGAGATCGGGCTCGGCCTGGTGGCGCGCCGCGCGGGCGACCTGGACGCGGCCGAGGCGCACCTGCGCGCGCCGCTGGAGTGGCTGCGGGGCGTCGGCGGGACGCCGGGCGTCGCGCTCGTCATGGCCCAGCTCGGCTACATCGCCGAGGCGCGCGGCGACGCCGCCACCGCCCTGGCCCGCCATCGGGAGGGGTACGAGGCGGCCCTGTCCCTCGGCGACCCGCGCGCCATCGCGCTCGCGCTGGAAGGGCTCGCCGGGGCGCACTCGCTGGCGGGCGAGCACGCGCACGCGGCCCGGCTGCTCGGCGCGGCCGCCACCGCGCGCGAGGCCGTCGGCACACCGCTGCCGCCCGCCGAACGCGGCGACGTCGACCGCGCCACCGCCCGCTGCCGCGCCGCCCTCGGCGCGGCAGCCTTCGCCGCCGAGTTCTCCCGCGGGAATCTCGGCCACGCGGCGGAGGTTTCCCGAGCATGACGTTCTCGCCCGGCTGGGACGGCGACGCCCTCGACGTGGACGCCTACCTGCGACGCCTCGGATTCGACGGCGCACCGTCCCCCACCCTCGCCACGTTGCGCGCCCTGCACCGCGCGCACGTCACGTCCATCCCGTTCGAGAACCTGGAGATCATGCTCCGCCGGGCGGTGCCCCTCGACATCCCCGCCCTGCAGGACAAGATGGTGTACGGGCGGCGCGGCGGCTACTGCTTCGAGCACAACCGGCTGTTCGCGGCGGCGCTGGAGCGGCTCGGCTTCCGCTTCACCGCGCTGATCGGGCGCGTCACGATGGGCGCGGAGAACAAGATCCGGCCCGCCACGCACGCGCTGCTGCGCGTGGAGACCGACGACGACGACCGCGTCTGGCTGTGCGACGTGGGGTTCGGCGCCGGGCCGCTGGAACCGCTGGAGTTCACCGACGGCGCCGCCTCCACCCAGGGCGACGGCTGGCGCTACCGGCTGGAACGGCTCGGCCCCGTCGACGAGCGCGTGCCGCACGTGGCGCTGTGGACGCTCTACCAGGCGCCCGCCCCGGGGATGGCGGACGGCTGGGTCGACCGGCACAACTTCACCGAGAACCCGGCGTTCCCGATCGACTACGAGGTGGCCAACCACTACGTCTCCACGCACCCGCGTTCGCCGTTCACCAGCCGCCCGTTCGCGCAGCGCTACACCGCCGGCGCGCACCACGTGCTGGACGGCCTGACGCTGACCACGTCCCGCCCGGACGGCTCGGCCGACAAGCGCGAGCTGAGCCCGGGCGAGCTGACGGACGCGCTGGCGGACGTGTTCGGCATCGTCCTGCACGAGGCCGACGCCGCCCGCCTGACGGCGTCGCTTTCCAGGTAACCGGGGTCCGGGCGACCGGTCGGGTGACAGATGCCCGGCCGCCGGCCGCGTTCCTAGCGTCGGGGGCATGGACATCAACGATCGCGCGACGGTACTGAGGTGGATCGACGAGAACGCCCGTCCGCTCGCGGCACACGACCCGGACGCCCCGCCCGCCGACCTGGAACCGCTGCGCGACGTGGCCCGTGACGCCACCGTCGTGGCGATGGGCACGGCCACGCGCGGCGCGCACGAGGTGTTCGTGCTGCTGCATCGCGCCCTGCGGTTCCTGGTCGGGGAGATGGGGTTCCGCACGCTCGCCATCGAGGAGGACTGGACACAGAGCGTCCGCATCGACGAATGGCTGCGGACGGGGACGGGCGACCCGCGCGAGCTGCTGGGCGAAAGCTGGCTGCCGTGGCAGACGCGGGAGATGCTCGACACGCTGCTCTGGCTGCGCGCGTACAACGAACGGCATCCCGACGACCCGGTGCGCCTGCTGGGCGTCGACATCACCGCCACGCGAGCGCTCGCCTACGACACCGTCACCGAATACGTGCGGCGCACCGCCCCCGACCGGCTCGCCGAGCTGCGCGACCTGTACGCCCCGCTCCGCCCGGCGGACGACGGGAACATCGACGAGCACGTCGGCAGGTACCGGCGGACGGCCGACAAGCGTCCGCTGATCGAACGCGCCGAACGCGCGCACCTGCTGGTGGACGGCCTGGACGGCGGCGAAGGGCACGCGCTGGCCGTCCGGCACGCGGCCGCGATCGTGGACTTCCACGTCTTCCACTCGTTCTCGCATCCGATCACCGACAGCCTGGCCCATGTCGAGCGGCGCATGGCCGACAACCTCGTGTGGTGGCACGAGCACACCGGCACGAAGATCGTCCACTGGGGCGGGCTGGCGCACACCGCCGTGGGCGACCCCATCGGAAACCATGGCGCGAGCCGCCGCAACACCGGCGCGCACCTGCGCGACCGCTTCGGCGACGGGTACGTGTCGGTCGCCGTGACGATCGACCACGGCGCGGTGCACGGGGGCGTGCCCGTCCCGTCGCCGCCGGAGACGTTCGCCGACGCGCCGCTGGGCGCCGCCGCACCCGCGCACTACCTGCTGGACCTGCGCTCCCCGGCTCCGGAGGCGGTGCGGACATGGCTGGAGACACCCGGCAAAGTGCGCACGATCGGGCCGGCCTACCGTCCAGAGAGCGACGCCGACCACCACTCGGCCGGCGCGGTGCTGCGCGCGTGGTTCGACGCGGTGATCCACTCGCAGGAGGTCACGCCCGTGCACGCGTTGCCGGTGGGCGCGCGCGCCGTCACCCGGGCCCGCTGGTAGCGGCTCAGCCGAGGTCGAGGCGGGCCAGCTCGGCGCGGGACGCGACACCCAGCTTCGGATACGCCTTGTAGAGGTGGTAGCCGACCGTGCGGGGGCTGAGGAACAGCCGGGCGCCGATCTCCCGGTTGCTCAGCCCGGTCGCGGCCAGCCGCACGACCTGCAGCTCCTGCGGGGTGAGGCGGGCGAGCAGGTCGGCGTGCTCGTCGGGGGCGGCGCCGGTCAGGCTCTCCCCGGCGGCGCGCAGCTCGCCGCGGGCGCGTTCGGCCCACGGCGCGGCGCCCAGCCGTTCGAACGTCTCCAGGGCGGCGTGCAGCCGGGCCCGCGCGTCGTTGCGGCGCCGCGCGCGACGCAACCACTCCCCGTACAGCAGCTCGGTGCGGGCCCGCTCGAACGGCGGACCGCCCTGGCGGTGCAGCTCGACGGCCTCGGCGAACGTCTTTCCGGCCTGCTCCTCGGGTTCCAGCAGCGCCCGGCAGCGCAGGGCGACCGCATGCGCCCACGGCCGTCCGACCTGCGCGGCCCAGTCGGCGTACCAGGCGGCGGCGTCGCGGCCGTCCTCGGGACGTCCCGCGCGCACGGCCGCCTCCACCAGGTCGGGCAAGCTGGCGATGGCGCCCTGCCGGTACGGCCCGGACACCACGCCGAGCAGCCGGTTCAGCGCCGCCTCGTACCGGCCGAGCCCCAGGTCGAGCAGGCTCAGCGCGCCCGCCGCGTGCACCACGCCGGGCGCCACGCCGCGTTCCAGCGGCTCGGCGGCCAGCTCCGCGCAGCGCTCCTCGTCGCCCTCGATCGCCGCGAGCAGCGCCAGCACGGTCTTGTGGTAGACGCGGTGGCGGTGCTGGCCGGTGTCCTCGGCGATGCGCATCCCCTCGGTGGCGGCGCCCAGCGCGTCGCGATGCCGGCCGAGCTGCAGGTGCGTGCGCGCCAGCAGCGGCAGCACGGTGGACAGCAGCCCGATGGCGCCCTGGTCGCGCAGCCGCTCGGCCAGCCCGGCGGCGGCCTCGTGGGCGCCTTCGACGTCGCCGAGCAGCAGGCGCAGCCAGGCGGCGCGGGTGACCTCGCGCGGGCCGATGCACGGGCCCATGCCGTCGAGGAGTTCGCGTCCGGCGCGCGCGCCGTCGGCCACGCGGCCCTCGGTGAACGCGTTCTGGCCCGCATACATCCTGGCCAGGGCGCGGGCCAGGTGCGCGTTGGGCAGCCCCAGATCCTCGGCCCGTTCGACGGCCCGTTCCAGCGCGGCGAAGTCGCCCGCGTTGGCGGCCGCGGACGCGGCCTGGAACAGCAGGTATCCGGCGAGGTCGGGCGCGGTGCCCGCGACGGTGTCGGCGGTGTCGCTGAACAGCCGGTACGCCTCGGCGGTGCGGTCCTGCTCGTCGGCCAGGACGCCGCGCAGCCGCACCAGGTCGGCGCGCAGGACCGGGTCGGACGTCTCGGCGGCGGCGCGGTCGGCCAGGGCGGTCGCCTGCTCGGCCAGGCCCGCGTCGGCGGCGGCCTGCGCGGCGGCGGCCATGCGCCGGACGCGGTCGGCGCGGTCCGGGCTGAGGTCGGCCGCGCGTTCCAGCATCGCCGCGATCGACGCCGACCCGCTCACCGCGTCGGCGGCGGGCGAGGCGCCCG
>NZ_BAAAZG010000081.1:0-93506 GCF_039536785.1 Actinomadura miaoliensis | reverse complement strand
GCCGGCGGCGCGCACGGGCGCCCCTCCGGTCGCGGCCGCCTCCAGCGCGGCGGCCGTCTCCTCGTCCGGACCGGCGGCGGCGTGCGCCAGGTGCCAGGCGCGGTGGCAGACGTCGCCGCGGTCGGCGTGCGTGCGGGCCAGGGCGCGGTGGACGTCGATGCGGCGGCCCAGCGCGGCGCCCTCGTACACGGCGGTGCGGATCAGCGGATGGCGGAACTCCAGCCCTCCCTCGGCCGACCGCACCAGCCGGTCGCGCTCGGCCGGTTCCAGGTCGGCGACCGACACCCCGAGCCGTGCCAGCGTCGGGACGACCACGGCCACGTCCCCGGTGCCGTCGGCCGCGGCGACCAGCAGCGCCGTGCGGGTCGCCGCGGGCAGCGCCGCGATCCGCTCGGCGTAGGCGCGGCGCAGCCGCCCGTGGGTGGACGTGGACGGGGCGGCCGGCGCGGACGGGGAACGGCGCGAGGAGGGCAGTTCCAGCAGCGCCAGCGGGTTGCCCTTGGCCTCCGTGAGGATCTCGTGCCGGACGTGCCGGGGCAGCTCGGCGGCGTGGCCGTCCAGCAGCGCCGCCGCGGCCTCGTCGTCCAGCCCGGTCAGCCGCAGCTCGGGCAGCCCCGGGGCGGGGAACTCGGGGGCGTCCAGGTCGCGCGCCGCGAACAGCAGCGCGATCGGTTCGGCGTCCAGGCGCCGCGCGGCGAACAGCAGCGCGTCGGCGGACGCGCGGTCGAACCAGTGGGCGTCGTCGGCCAGGCACAGCAGCGGCCGCTCCTCGGCCAGGTCGGCGAGCAGGGTCAGCACCGCCAGCCCGACCAGGAACCGGTCCCCGGTGCGGCCCTGCCCGGCGCCGGCGTCGGCGGTCAGGCCGAGGGCGGCCTTGAGCGCCGCCGCCTGGGCCTGCGGAAGGGCGTCGACGCGGTCGAGATGCCGTCCGAGCAGCAGGTGCAGCGCCGCGTAGGGCATCGCGGCCTCGGCCTCCACGCCGGTGGCGCGCAGCACCCGCATGGCGGGTCGTCCGGCGGCCTCGGACGCGGCGAGCGCCGCCGCGTGGTCGAGCAGCGCCGACTTGCCGATCCCGGCCTCCCCGCGCACGACCAGGACGCCGCTGCGTCCCTCGCGCGCCCGCCGCAGCAGCCGTTCGACCTCGGCCGTCTCCTCCCCCCGCCCGTACAGCATGCCGCCACACTACTCAGCCGGGACGTGTCCGGAATGTCACCCGGGTGGCGACGGGAATTCCCACGGCCTACGCGGCAAAAAATGACAAATCTTCCATCTTCGAGCGTGCTGGGTTATCGTCCTGCCACACGGCCCGGTAGTGCAGCCCGGGGCGTGGACGTCCCAGGGGCCTCGCCGCTCCCCCCCAACGGCGAGGCCCCGTCCTCCGCACCCGGCAGGGTTGAATTCCTGCTGCCGGGTACCGGCTCATTCATGAGCGAACGCCGACACGAGGACTCCAGGCCACTGGCGGACCGGCGGGCCGAGGCCGGAGCCCCGCAGGAAGAGGACCACGACTTCGGCGACGAGCACACCACCGGCCCGACCAAGCCCCCGATCGCCGAGGCCGAGACCCCCGGCGGCGAGGACGAGGGCTACAGCCCGCAGACCGAAGTCCCGTAGACCCGCAGGACACCGCGACCACGAGAAAGGCCCCGGCCGGGGATTCCCGGCCGGGGCCTTTCCGTCGTCAGGACGGGTGCGGCGGCTGCTGGTCGGGCGGAACACCGCCGCCCTTGCCGCCGCCCTTGGCGCCCTTGTCGGTGCCGTGCGGGCGGCCCTTCGACCTCGTCGCCTTGGGATCGGTCGCCTCGGGCGCCGGTTCCTCGGTCACCGCCGTGCGCTCGGACCGGCGGATCTCCGGTTGCTGCGGGTTGGGCATGTCGTCCCCTCCTTCGCGTGCCGCTAGGGGCGGATCTCCGGGGGCTTGAGCGGGTCGTGGCCGACGGTCATCAGCGACCGCCGCCACTCCTCCTTCTGCTCGGCGTGCGGCGGACGGTTCTCCAGGCGGTCCTCCACGTACTCCACGACGCGCCGCATGGTGTCGGCGTCGCCGTCGGTGAGGTCCACCTTGCGCTTGCGCAGCACCTCCACCACGCGCGCGCCGAGCTCGGGGAGCTTCATGTCGGGGTCGGCCGGGAACGCCTCCTCGCCCGACGCCGCGGTGAGCAGCCAGGTGCGCAGCTCGTCGGAGGTCATGTTGACCGTCTGGTGGAAGTCGTCCCACAGAAGCTCCACGTCCGCCGGGATGCGGTCCTTGGTCATCGCCACCTCCTTTCGGATCGGACGCGAGATCGGCTCGGGTGTCGGCTCGGGTGTCTCTCCGTCATCTCCCAGCGCGCCCTACCCGAAGCGGCCCGAGCCATGCGACCGGCCGGGCCGCGCGTCCCGCGCGTGACGGGGGCCGCGCACGTTACGACCGTGGTCAGGGGGGAACACGCCGTCGCATGAACCACTCGGAAACCCCAGTGCTCGACGCGCTCGTCGAATACCACCGCCGGCGGGAGCTGCCCTTCACGCCGCCCGGGCACAAGCAGGGCCGGGGCACCGATCCGCGTGTGCGGCAGGTCCTCGGCGACGCGGTGTTCCGCTCCGACGTGCTGGCCGTCTCCGGCCTGGACGACCGCCGCTCGTCCCAGGGCATCCTGCAGAAGGCGCAGGAGCTGATGGCCGACGCCGTGCACGCCGAGAACGCGTTCTTCTCCACCTGCGGCAGCTCGCTGTCGGTCAAGAGCGCGATGCTGTCGGTCGCCGGGCCCGGCGAGAAGCTGCTGGTCGGCCGGGACGCCCACAAGTCCGTGGTGTCCGGGCTCATCCTCAGCGGGGTCGAGCCGATCTGGGTGGAGCCGCAGTGGGACCCCGAACGGCATCTGGCGCACCCGCCGTCGGCCGAGGCGTACGCGCGGCGGTTCGCCGAGCACCCCGACGCGCGCGGCGCCCTGGTGACCAGCCCCACCCCGTACGGCACCTGTGCCGACCTGAGGGCGATCACCGAGGTGTGCCACCGGTACGGGCGCCCGGTGATCGTGGACGAGGCGTGGGGGGCGCACCTGCCGTTCCACCCGAGCCTGCCGACGTGGGCGATGGACGCGGGCGCCGACGTGTGCGTCACCAGCGTCCACAAGATGGGCGCCGGGCTGGAGCAGGGGTCGGTGTTCCACCAGCAGGGCGACCTGGTGGACCCGGCGGTGCTCAAGGCCCGCGAGGACCTGCTGGGCACCACCAGCCCGTCCGTGCTGGTGTACGCGGGCCTGGACGGCTGGCGCCGCCAGATGGTCGAACACGGCCACGAGCTGCTGCAGCACGCCGTCGACCTGGCCGCCGAGATACGCGACGAGATCGTCCAGATCCCCGGGCTGCACGTGGCCGGGCCGGAGTTCGTCGGGCCCGACCGCGCCCACGACCTGGACCCCCTGCAGCTCGTGATGGACCTGACCGAGCTGGGCATCAGCGGTTACCGCGCCGCCGACTGGCTGCGCGAGACGCACCGGATCAACATGCACGTGGCCGACCACCGGCGGATCAGCGCCCAGCTCACCTTCGCCGACGACAAGGAGACCACCGATGCGCTGCTGACCGCCCTGCGGGACCTCTCGCGGCACGCGCCCGCGCTGCGCGGCGCCCCGCCGATCTACATCCCCGACCCGGGGGACCTGCGGCTGGAACTGGTGGTGCTGCCGCGCGACGCGTTCTTCGGCCCGGCCGAGCAGGTCCCCGCCGACCAGGCCACCGGACGCGTCGTCGCCGAGATGCTCACCCCGTACCCGCCGGGCATCCCCGCGGCGCTGCCGGGCGAGCGGCTCACCGCCCCGGTCGTCGACTACCTGCGCACGGGCGTGGCGGCCGGGATGGTCGTCCCCGACGCCGCCGACCCGGAACTGAACAGCATCCGCGTCCACATCGAACGCTGAGGTCCGTCTCGGACGCCGAGCCGCACGTTCCGGGCCGTGGGCAGGGCGGCACGGGCGGCGGTCAGGCCGGGACGTGGGCCTTGTTGCGCGTCCAGTGCCGGTGCGCGGCGATGGCGTTGATCAGCTCGCGCTTGAAGTTGTCGTCGGGCCCGCCGGGAGCGCCCCCGCCGCGCCGGGTGACCACGCCCTGGTCGACCTCGACCAGGCCCTCGGTGGCGATCTGCAGGCTCGACACGCCGGCGCGGCCGAGCAGCTCGACGCCCGCGTCCAGGGCGCCGATGGCCTTGCAGTGCTTGTAGGCCTCGGCGACGAAGTGCAGCGCGTCGCCGTCCTCGGCCAGGGCGCGCACGCTCTGCTCGCCGCCGGGGATCACCACCGCGTCGTACAGCACCGACGCCACGGTGGGCAGCGCGCGGGTCACCTCCACCTGGTCGCCGTCGGCGCTCCGCACGGCGCCGTCGTGGGCGGCGAGCACCTCGCAGATCGCGCCCTGCTCGGTCAGCGCCTCGCCGACCGCGGTGACGTCGGCCGCCTCCACCCCGTCGGCCACCAGCACCGCGACCTTGCGCGCCTTGACCGTGTCGGCCGGGGAGTTGGCCTGGCTGAGCGCGGGCGAGCTGCGGCCGTGGTTCTCGGTGACCGGGGCCTTGGGCGGCTCCACCCCGATGCCCTCGGCGACCTGCGTCGCCAGGTCGTGGTCGACGTGGTTGAGCTGCTCCACGACGCCCTCCCGGATGTGCTTGTGCTCGACCTTGCCCAGCTCGAAGCGGAACGCCGAGACGATGTGCTCCTTCTCCCAGTCGGACATGCTGTTCCAGAACAGCGTGGCCTGGCTGTAGTGGTCGGCGAAGCTCTCGCTGCGCTTGCGGATCTTGGCGCCGTCCACCCGCTCCTGGTAGTGCCGGTACACCGCGTCGCCGTCGACGCCCGTGCCGATCGCCGGGCAGCCGCCCGACAGCGAGTTCTTGTGGTAGGCGGCCCGCCCCTGGTGAATCTGCGTCTGGTGGTAGGCGTCGCGGTGGTGGTTGCGCACCGGGGCCACCGAGCGGTTCACCGGGAGCTGCGTGAAGTTGGGCCCGCCGAGCCGGATCAGCTGGGTGTCCAGGTAGGAGAACAGCCGCGCCTGCAGCAGCGGGTCGTTGGTGAAGTCGATGCCCGGGACGACGTTGCCCAGGCAGAAGGCCACCTGCTCGGTCTCGGCGAAGAAGTTCTCCGGGTTGCGGTCCAGCACCAGCCGGCCCACCGGACGCGCCGGGACCTCCTCCTCCGGAATGATCTTGGTGGCGTCGAGCAGGTCGAAGTCGAAGCGGTGCTCGTCGGCCTCGGGCACCAGCTGCACGCACAGCTCGTACTCGGGGAAGTTGCCCGCCTCGATGGCGTCCCACAGGTCGCGCCGGTTGAAGTCGGGATCCTTCCCGGCGATCTTCTGGGTCTCGTCCCAGTCCAGGGAGTGGGTGCCGAGCATCGGCTTCCAGTGGAACTTCACGAACGTGCCCCGGCCCTCGGCGTTGACGAGCCGGAAGGTGTGCACGCCGAAGCCCTGCATCATGGCGAAGCTGCGCGGCAGCGCCCGGTCGGACATCAGCCACATCATCATGTGCATGGTCTCGGGCTGCAGCTGCACGAAGTCCCACAGGGTGTCGTGGGCGGACGATGCCTGCGGGATCTCGTTGTGCGGCTCGGGCTTCACCGCGTGCACGAAGTCGGGGAACTTGATGCCGTCCTGGATGAAGAAGACCGGCATGTTGTTGCCGACCAGGTCGAAGTTGCCCTGCCGCGTGTAGAACTTGGTGGCGAAGCCGCGCACGTCGCGTACGGTGTCGGCCGACCCGCGGGACCCGGCGACGGTGGAGAACCGGACGAACACCGGGGTCTCCACGGAGGGGTCGCGCAGGAACTCCGCGACGGTGTACTCGGCGAGCGAGTCGTCGTACACGCGGAAGTGCCCGTAGGCGCCGGAGCCGCGCGCGTGCACCACCCGCTCGGGGATGCGCTCGTGGTCGAAGTGGGTGATCTTCTCGCGGAAGTGGAAGTCGTCCATGATCGTGGGGCCGCGTTCCCCCACGCTGAGCGAGTTGTCGGTGTCGTCGACCTTGACGCCCTGGTCGGTGGTCAGCTCGGAGTCGCGCGGGTCCACCCGGAACTCGTCGAGTTGCCGCTGCTTGTCGGCGTGGTCACCGGAGCTCGACATGATCGTCGTCCTCCGCTCGTCGGTATCGGTCGGATGTCGCGCGCCGTACCCGACAAACCGCCTGATATACCGCAAGTCGCCATCTATCAAATGAATGCGTCAGTCACCCGGCGCATCGCCCCGGCCTCATCGGGTAAAAGGCCCCGCATCCGACCGACCCTCCCGGCCAGGCGAGAAGGTGGCGACATGGCGAAGAACACCGCGACCGGCGACGGCCCCTCGCGGAAGGCACCGGACCGGCCCACCCGGCTCGGACGGGACGCTTGGTGGGGCGTCGCCAAGCGCACCGCCCGGGAGTTCCGCGACGACAACCTGGTCGACTGGGCCGCCGCGCTCACCTACTACGGCGTGCTCTCGGTCTTCCCCGCGCTGATCGTGGCGGTGTCGCTGGTGGGCCTGTCGGGCCAGTCCGGCACGCGGACGCTGACCGACAACATCCGGCAGCTCGCCCCGGGCCAGCTGCGCGACGTGCTGATCAGCATGGTGGAGGGGCTGCGCGGCACCGCGCCCACCGCCGGCGTGCTGGCGATCGTGGCGCTGCTGGTGGCGCTGTGGTCGGCGTCCAAGTACGTGGCGGCGTTCATCCGCGCCGTCAACGCGGTCTACGACGTCCCCGAAGGCCGCCCCATGTGGAAGCTGGCGCCGCTGCGGGTGGGGCTGACCCTGCTCATGGTCGTCCTGCTGGGCGCCAGCGCGCTCGCGGTGACGTTCACCGGACGCCTCGCCGAGCAGGCCGGGCGGATGCTGGGCCTCGGCTCGGCGTTCGTCACCGGCTGGAACTACGCCAAGTGGCCGGTGATCCTGCTGGTGGTGATCATCGCGGTGGCCACCCTGTACTGGGCCGCGCCGAACGTCCGCCAGGCGGGCTGGCGGTGGATCACCCCGGGCAGCGCGCTGGCGATCGTCCTGTGGATCGTCGCGTCCGCCGGGTTCGCGGTCTACGTGGCGAACTTCGGCTCCTACAACGCCACCTACGGCGCGCTGGCCGGTGTCGTGATCTTCCTGGTCTGGTTGTGGATCTCCAACCTGGCCATTCTGCTCGGCGCCGAGCTGGACGCCGAGCTCATCCGCGCCCGGAGGATCGCCGAGGGCGCCCCCGAGACGGTCGAGCCCTTCGCCGAACCCCGCGACACCCGCAAGTTCTCCGACGAGGACCGCGAGGAGTACGCCGACGCCGAACACTCCAGCCCCGAACACTCCCGCGACGGGCACCCCCAGGACGCGCACTCCCGCGACGGGCGGCCGCACGGCGCGCACGCCGGCGGCAAGCCCGCACGCTGACCCCTCGCGCGTTACCCCTTCGCCAGAGCGGCGACGATCTCGGCCGCGGGCGCGGTGGACGCCAGCCGGTAGGAGGTGCCCGCCCACAGGTGCAACGCGTCCGCGGCCCCCTGGGCGGCGGCCGCCCTGCGCAACGGCGTCGTCAGGTAGTGCACGTCCGGGTACGCGGCGGGCGCGTGCGCCGAGTGCTCGGCCAGGAACCGGTTGACCAGCCCCCGGGCGGGACGTCCGCTGAACGCCCGGGTGAGGGCGGTCTCGGTGAAGCGCGGATCGGCCAGCGCCGCCTTGTGCACGGCACTGGCGCCGCTCTCCGGGCAGCGCAGGAAGGCGGTGCCGAACTGCGCCGCGTCCGCCCCGAGCGCGAGCACCTCGGCGACGTCCGCGGCCGTGCCCAGGCCCCCGGCTGCGATCAGCGGCTGCGCGGTGACCTCCCGCACGGCGGGCAGCAGCTCGCGCAGCGGCGTCCCGCCGTCGGTGTTGGTCCACGACCCCTGGTGCGCGCCCGCCTCCACGCCCTGCACGCACAACCCGTCGGCGGCGCCGGCGGCACGGGCCTCCGCCACGGACGTCACCGTCACGATCACCACGACGCCCCGCCGCCGGAACTCGCGGATCAGCGCCTCGTCGGGGCATCCGAACGTGAAGCTCACGATCGCGGGCGGGTCGGCCAGCAGATCTTCGATCTTGGCGTCCCAGTCGTCGGCCCGGTCCCCCGGCGTCCCCAGCCCCACGCCGAGCCGCTCGGCCTCGGGCGCCAGCCGCTCGGCGTACGCGTCGAAGGCCGCCCGGTCCACGGCGTCACGGGACGGCATGAAGACGTTCACGCCGAACGGCCGCGACGTCGCCGCACGCGTCCGCTCGATCTCGTCCCGCATCGCGGCCGCGGTCTTGTACCCGGCGGCGAGGAAGCCCAGCGCCCCCGCCTCGGCCACCGCCACCGCCAGCTCCGGCCGCGAGGCCCCGCCCGCCATCGGCGCCTGCACGACCGCCGTCTCCGGCACCCAGGAGGCCCCGCCCCCACGCACGCTCACCACACGCGCACGATAACTCCGCGCGTCGTGGGCGGCGGCTGGCGGGGGTGGGGTCAGGCGGGGGTGAGCTTGTAGCGGATGGGGAGGTGCTTGGGGCCGCCCACGAACGTGGTGACGACGTTCTCGGGTTCGCCCGCCAGCTCGATGGAGGTCAGGCGGGGGATCAGCTCGTCGAAGAAGGCGCGCACCTCCATGCGGGCCAGCGCGGCGCCCAGGCAGTAGTGGACGCCGAAGCCGAAGGCCAGGTGCTTGTTGGGGTCGCGGCCGACGTCGAAGCGGAACGGGTCGTCGAAGATCTCCTCGTCCCGGTTGGCCGACGGGTAGGACAGCAGCAGCGCCTCGCCCGCGCGGACGCGGACGCCGCCCACCTCGCAGTCCTCGGCGGCGGTGCGCATGAACTCCTTGACCGGGGTGACCCAGCGGATCATCTCCTCCACCGCCAGCGGCATCAGGTCGCGGTCCGCGCGCAGCCGGTCGAGCTGGTCCGGGTGCTCGATCAGCGCGCGCAGCCCGCCGGAGATCGTCGAGCTGGTGGTGTCGTGCCCGGCGGTCGCGATGATCACGTAGTAGGAGGCGGTGTCGAAGTCGTTCAGCGGCTCACCGTCGACGCGGGCGTTGGCGATCGCCGAGGCCAGGTCGTCGGTGGGGTTCGCGCGGCGGGCCTCGGTGAGCTCCTTGAAGTAGGCGAAGAAGTCCAGCAGGACCGCGAGCCCCTCCTCCGGGGAGGCGCCGCGCTGCAGGTCGGGGTCGGCGTTGCCGAACAGCTCCTGGGTGAGCTTGAGCATCCGGTCGAAGTCGGACTCGGGCAGCCCGAGCAGCGACAGGATCACGTACAGCGGGTAGTGCACCGCGACCTGCTGGACGAAGTCGCACTCCCCGCCCAGCTCGACCATCCGGTCGACGTAGCGGCGCGCCAGTTCCCTGACGCGGGGCTCCAGGGCGCGCATGGCGCGCGGCCGGAACCAGTCGGCGCCGATGGCGCGCAGCACACGGTGGTCGGGGTCGTCGATGTGGACGAGGGTGCGCAGCCCGATGCCCTGCTCCGCGCGCTGCCGGTTGATCGCGTCCATCTCGGCGGTGGCCAGCAGCGGACGCGGCGCGTTCAGGAACAGGCGGTGGTCGCGCTCGATCTCCATGATGTCGGCGTGCCGGGTGACGGCCCAGAACGGGTTGTAGTCCGGCGCCTCGACCCAGTGCACCGGCGCCTCGCGGCGCAGCACGGCCAGCGCGGCGTGCAGACGGTCGTCGTCGGCGTACGCGGTGGGATCGGCGAGGGCCCGGCCCGCCTCGTCAACGCTCGGAGTCATGAGTCCCCTTCATGTCCGTGAGGCCGCCCTCCAGGGACGCTAGCACTGCCGAACGCCATGCGATCGATGATCTTCACAGGTCGGTGAACGTGCCGTGGCGGCCGTGTCCGGCGGTGAACCGGGCGACGCCCTCGGCGGCGTCCGCCAGCGACCGCACGCCGTGCCCGTACTCCACCGCCAGCGCCTGCGCCTCGTCCAGATCCTCGCTCTCCAGCGCCGACATGCGGTCGCCGCGCAGGCAGGTCTGCGGGAAGCGGGCGATCTCGGCGGCCAGGTCCTCGGCGGCCTGCCGTGCGGTGCCCGGCGGGACGAGCCGGTTGGCCAGCCCGATGTCGTACGCCTCCTGGGCCGGCACCGGACGCCCGGTGAGGATGAGGTCCATCGCCCGGCTGCGGCCGATCAGCCGCGACAGCCGGAACGTGCCGCCGTCGATCAGCGGCACGCCCCACCGGCGGCAGAACACCCCGAACACGGCGTCCGACTCCACCACCCGCAGGTCGCACCACAGCGCCAGCTCCAGGCCGCCCGCGACGGCGTGCCCGGCGACCGCCGCGACGACAGGCTTGCCCAGCCGCATCCGGGTGGGACCCATGGGCCCGTCGCCGTCCGCCTCGACGCGGTTGCCGCGCGGCGTGCCGACCGCCTTGAGGTCGGCGCCCGCGCAGAACGTGCCGCCCTCGCCCCACAGCACGGCGACCGACGCGTCCGGGTCGGCGTCGAACTCGCGGAACGCGTCGGCGAGGTCGGCCGCGGTCGGGCCGTCCACCGCGTTGCGCACCTCCGGACGCGACAGGATCACCGTGGTGACCGGCCCGTCCCGCTCCACCCGCACAGCCGTCATGCCGACCGACACTACGGGGCGGCGGGACGGGAGAGAAGGCGTTTCCGGACGGTGAGAACTGCCTGCCCCGCACGGTCAAGCGGCCGTCATGGCACGGTCACGGCGGGTAATGTCCTCGCCGACATGACGAACACCCTGGGCCTGCGACCGCTGACCGCCCGTTCGGTCGTCCTCAGCACCCTGCTGGGCCTGCACCCGCCCCGGCTGCGCGCCCGGCACCTGGTGCGCGTCGGGGCGCTGTTCGGCATCGCCGAGGGCACCGTCCGCGTCGCGTTGTCACGCATGGTGGCCGCCGGCGACCTGGTGCACGTCGACGGCGCGTACGAGCTGACCGAACGGCTGCTGCGCCGCCAGGCCCGGCTGGACGAGGCCCGCTCCCCCCGCACCCTGCCGTGGGACGGCGCCTGGGAGATCGCCCTCGTCACCGCCGAACGGCGTCCCGCCGCCGACCGGGCCGCGCTGCGCCAGGCCATGTCGGCGCTGCGGCTGGCGGAGCTGCGCGAGGGCACCTGGCTGCGGCCCGCCAACCTGGCGCGGCCCCGGCCCGACGTCGTCCTGCGGCAGTGCACGTTCCTGCGCGGCCGTCCCGAGCGCGACCCGGCGGGGCTGGCCGCGGCGCTGTGGGACCTGACCGGCTGGGCCGCCGACGCCACCGCCCTGCTGGCCGCGCTCGGCCGCGCCGAGTGCCTGGCCGACCGGTTCACCGTGTCCGCGGCGGTGCTGGGCCACCTGCTGCGCGATCCGCTGCTGCCGGACGAGCTGCTGCCCGCCGACTGGCCGGGGCCCGAGCTGCGCGCCCGGTACGCCCGGTGCGAGGCGCAGCTCGAACGGCTGCTCACCGAGTACGTGCCGGCCGGCGGGCGGCTTGCGAAATCGTGATCTCACGGGCATTGCCTTGGGCGGATCTTGGCGTCACCCTCCTCCCGTGACCGCTGGGAACGAGCCGGTCACGCGAAGGAGGTAGACATGGCCGTGGCCCACAAGGCCCTGGGCGCGATGCTCCGCCGCAAACCGATCGAGCAGATCGACGACGAGGCCGGATCGACCGGCCTGCGGCGCACCCTCGGACTCTGGCAGCTCACCGCGATCGGCGTGGGCGGCATCATCGGCGCGGGCATCTTCTCGCTGGCCGGCGCCGTCGCCAACGAGACCGCCGGCCCCGGGGTGCTGATCTCATTCCTGATCGCGGGCGTGGCCAGCGCCGCCGCCGCGTTCTCCTACGCCGAGTTCGCCGGGCTGATCCCCCGCGCCGGATCGGCCTACACCTACGGCTACGCGGTGCTCGGCGAGTTCGCGGGCTGGGCCATCGGCTGGGACCTGCTGCTGGAGTACACCGCGATCGTGGCGGTGGTGGCCATCGGCATCTCCGGCTACTTCAACGACCTGCTCGGCTTCCTGAACATCGACCTGCCGCTGTGGATGATGGGCGCGCCCGGCACCGAGCCCAAGAACGTGGCGGACGGCAGCTACAAGGTCAACCTGTTCGCGATGCTGCTGTGCCTGCTCATCGCCTACGTGCTCAACCTGGGCATGAAGAGCGCCGCCCGGTTCGAGACCGCGCTGGTGTACCTGAAGGTCGGCATCGTGCTGCTGGTCATCGTGGTCGGCGCGTTCAAGATCAAGTCGGGGAACTACTCGCCGTTCCTGCCGTACGGGCTGGACGGCGCGTTCACCGGCGCCGCCACGGTCTTCTTCGCCGTCTTCGGCTACGACGCGATGTCGACCGCCGCCGAGGAGTCGCACGACGCCCGGCGGCACATGCCCAAGGCGATCATCTACTCGCTGGCGATCTCGATGGTGCTGTACGTGCTGGCCTGCCTGGTGCTCACCGGCATGGTCGACTACCGCCAGATCGACCCGAACGCCGCGTTCTCCTCGGCGTTCGACGACGCGGGCCTGGAGACGGTCGGGTTCGTCATCGCGGTCGGCGCGATCCTCGGCGTCCTGACCGTGCTGTTCACGTTCATGATGGGGGCGGCCCGGGTGTGGTTCTCGATGAGCCGCGACGGGCTGCTGCCGGGCTGGTTCGCCCGCACCCACCCCACCCGCAAGGTGCCGACCCGCATCACCTGGATCCTCGGCGCGGGCTCGGCGCTGATCGCCGGGTTCCTGCCCATCGCGGAGGCCGCGGAGCTGACCAACATCGGCATCCTGCTGGCGTTCATCGTGGTGTGCGTCGCGGTGGTCGTGCTGCGCTACCGGCGTCCCGACCTGCCCCGGCAGTTCCGCACCCCGGGCATGCCGGTGGTGCCGATCGTCGGCGTGGTGTTCTCGGTGTGGCTGATCACCTTCCTCAAGCAGGAGACCTGGCTGCGCTTCGCCGCGTGGTTCGCGCTCGGCTGCGTGGTCTACTTCGCCTACGGCCGCCGTCACTCGCTGCTGGCCCGCGGCGACGCCCCGGCCGGGAAGACCGCCGGCGAGTAGCCGCCGTTCCCCGGGGCGGTCAGGCGACGACGAGCCGGTCCATCTCGACGCGGACCGCCTCGGGGATCTCCACGGGACGGCGGGCGTCCCGGTCGACGAACACGTGCACGAAGTGCCCCTCGGCGACCAGCGTGCCGTCCGACCGGTACATGCCGATCTCCCAGCGCACGCTCGACCGGCCCAGCTTCCCGACGCGCGCGCCCACGCTGATGGTGTCGGGGAACGACACCTCGGCCTTGTAGACGCAGTGCGACTCCACGCACAGCGCGATCGCCGGGCTGGTCACGGGGTCGAACCCGGCCGTCCTGATCATCCACTCGTTGATGACGGTGTCCATCAGCGCGTAGTGGACGACGTTGTTGACGTGCCCGTAGAGGTCGTTGTCCTTCCACCGTGTGGGGACGGTCTCCCAGTGCGCGTACTCATCCCGGTCCACGGCGGCCAGTGTAGGAGCGGCCGCCACACCCGCCCCGCGCGGGTGCGGCCACGTCGGTGCAACGGAAAAGCAGGAAAGCGCCCGCGTCCCCGTGGGTGGGGGGCGCGGGCGCGATGCGGGTGATCAGTGGCGGCGGTGGCCGCCGCCGCGGAGGCGGGCCAGCAACTGACGCACCTTCGCCTGGGTGCGGGGATCGCGCGCGTAGCGCTCGGCCTTCGCGCGCATGCGCCGTCCCTGCGGACCGCTGGCGTACCGCTTGATCCGGTCGATGAGCGTGGGCATGTGTCCTCCTCGGGTCGGGTCCGGGAGGTCGCCGCCCCGATGGCCGCCGGGGCGGCGGGTGGTCACGGCGGGCGCCGCCCGAACCCTCCGGGTCCTGCCCGCCGTATCCCGGTCAATGCTTCTTGTTCACCTTCTTGAGAAGGCCGCGCACCTTCTCCTGCTTCTTGGGGTCGCGGGCCAGCTGTTCGGCCTTCTCCTTGGCCTTGCGGCCCTGCGGGCTGTCGGCAAGCTTCTTGAGCCGGTCGCTGAGAGAAGCCACGGTTTCCTCCTGCCGCCGAGCGGGCGCGTCATCCTGTCCAACGGATCGCGGACGCGAACGGTTCCGCTGCGCAGGGTGACGGCGGCGCACGTGACCTCGGATCACGTCAGGACGACCGGGGGCGGCGCGGGCGCGTGCCCGCCCGCGCTCGCGCGACGCCCCCGCCGGGGCGGGCGGGGGCGTCACCAGCACGGGATCCTCACCCTACATGTTGATGTCGCACGACGTACCAACCCCAGATGTTGGGCATTTCGCGGAGATTGCCGTTCACCAGGGGCCTCTTGGAGATGCCGGTACGAGGATGGGACGATAGCCCCGCAATGACCGCGCATCCGCCGAGCCCGTTCTTCCGCGTCTCGCGCGCGGTGGTGTTCGCCACCGTGTGCGTGTCGCTGTCGGCGCTCGGGCACACGGCGACGTCACAGCTGGTGATCCCCCTGTGGGCGGTGCTCACCGGCTTCGGCGGCGTGCTGGCGGTGACGCTGGCGCTGGCGGGGCACGAGCGTTCCCTGGCCACGATCCTCGGCGGCCTGCTGGGCGGGCAGTTCGTGCTGCACAGCCTGTACGTGGACGCCACGGCGCCCATGCAGCACCACCCGGCCGTGATGCCGCAGGACGCCGCGCACGGCTCGGGTGCGGGCATGACGCTCGCGCACGTGATCGCCGCCGTCGTCTCGGCGTGGTGGCTGCGGCGCGGCGAACGCGCGGCGTGGGCCCTGGCCCGGCGGGTCCGGGCCGTGGCCGACCGGCCGGTCCGGCTGCTGCTGGCCCTGCTGCACGTCGAGCCCGCCACACCGCCCGTCCGGACGCGTCCGGCGCCCGTGGCCGTCGAGACGCCGTCCACCGACCGGGTGCTGCGGTTCCCCGTGGTGCGACGGGGGCCTCCCCACCGTTCGAGGGCGCTCGCCGCCACCGGCTGAACGCCGGGGCCGGGCCGGGCGCCGTACGAGCCGTTTCACCGGGCGCCGTCTGTCTTCACGGCGTCTCCGGTGCGTTTCCGTACGTCTCGAACGGAGTTATCCCGATGTCCGTACGCACTTTCCGGCACGCGTGGCGGGCCGCCGCGGTGGGAGGGCTGGCGGCCGTCTCGGTCGCCGCTCTGGCCACCGCCGCGTCCGCGCACGTCACCGCCAACCCCCAGTCAGCCGAGCAGGGGTCGTTCACCAAGGTGTCGTTCCGCGTGCCGAACGAGCGCGACAACGCCTCGACCACCGAGGTGCGCGTCGACCTGCCGACCGACCGTCCGATCGCGCACGTGTCCGTCCGGCCCGCCCCGGGGTGGAAGGTCACGGTCGACAAGACCAAGCTGAGCACGCCCGTGAAGATCGAGGGCGGTGAGCTGTCGGAGGTGGTCTCCCGGATCACCTGGACCGGCGGCAAGATCGATCCCGGCCAGTTCGAGGAGTTCGACGTCTCGATGGGGCCGCTGCCCACCGGCGTCGACCGGGTGCTGTTCAAGGCCGAGCAGAAGTACTCCAACGGCGAGGTCGTCACGTGGGACCAGGACCCGGGCACCGGCGCCGACGAGCCGGAACACCCGGCACCCGAACTTAAGCTGACCCCGAAGGCGGCCACCGCGCAGGCCACCGACACGGTCACCGCCAAGGTCGCCTCCGACGACGCCGACTCGGCGTCCGACGGGACGGCGCGGCTGCTCGGCGGCCTGGGGCTGGCCGCCGGCGTGATCGGAGTCGGCGTCGGCGGGTTCGGCCTGGCACGAGGAAGGAGCCGGTCATGAGAGGGCTGCGGGTCCTGCTGGCGGGAATGATCGCGGCGGTCGCCGTCGGGGTGGCGGCGCCGCCGGCGTCCGCGCACGACGCGCTGAAGGAGGCCACGCCGGCGTCCGGCGCCACGGTCGAGCCGCCGTCGGAGATCGTCCTGACGTTCACCAACACCGCGCGGCTGCCGCAGGTGGTGGTGACGGACGACAAGGGCACGGCGGTGCAGTCGGGGGCGCCCGAGGCGTCCGACAACAAGGTCACCCAGGCGTTGAACGGGACGCTGCCCAACGGCGAGTACACCGTGGCGTGGCGGGTGGTCTCCAGCGACGGCCACCCGATCAAGGGCACCTACAAGTTCACGGTGGAGGGCTCGTCCGCCGCGCCCACCTCGTCGGCCACGGCCCCGTCCTCGGCCGCGCCGGCCCCCGCCGCGTCCGCCCCGGCGACGCCGTCGACGCGGGGCGCGAGCAGCCAGTCCGAGGACGGCGGGTCCTCCGGCTGGTTGTGGATCGGCCTGGCCGCGGTGGTCGTCGCCGCCGTGGTGGGCGGCGTGGCCTGGGCTCGCCGCCCCCGCCAGAACTGACCCGCCGGGACTGAATCGCCGGAAGCGAACGCCGTCGCCCGCCCCACCGGATTGCGGTGGGGCGGGCGGCGGCGTTCAGTTCGTGGGGAACGGCAGGGCCACGAGGTTGTAGGTCATCAGGACCTTGAAGAACACCACCCCGGACAGCGCCAGCAGCGTGCAGGACAGTCGTCCGGCCCAGCTCCACCACGCCTTCCACCAGGCGGCGCCGGTCGCACCGACGACCAGGATCGCCAGGACGAGTCCCACGGTCGCGACGATCGGCAGGGCGGCGAAGGCCGGCGGGTTCAGCGCCACGGTCTCCATGACGGCGTTGGGGTCGGCCATGGTGACGGCCAGCCCGGTGAGGAAGACGGTGACCACCGCCGTGGTGGCCCAGGCGAGGAGCCGTGCGGCGCGCGCCCCGGCCGGATGGCGGGAACGGCGCCGCAGCACCCGGACGAGGGCGAGGACGGGGAAGCCCACGAAGGCCAGCAGCATCACCAGGGACGCGCCGCCGAGCAGGCCCACGTTCAGCCCCGGAGAGTCGTACCAGGCCAGCTTCTCCAGGGCTTCGGAGGGGTTGGCCGAACTGGTCAGCGTGCCCTTGCCGTCGAAGGCGATCCGGGCCTGCCCGCCGCGTTCGGTGAAGAGCCCGGGCTGGGTCTGGACCCAGTGCTGGGTCTCCTTTTCCGGGTCCACCGACAGGCCCGTGGTCGTCAGGGTGCCGCCGGGGCCGGCCGTCACCGTCACGGCCGAGAACAGCGAGGTGACCTTGGTAAGGGTCGTGTGGCTGACCCGGGCCGAACGGTACGTCCCCGCGTACTTGGACACCGGGCTTCCCGTCACCGTGCCGCCGGACGTGCTCACCGTACGCGCGGTGGCGGGCAGGTAGCGGTCGACGATCTGGTTGACCAGGCTCGCGCCGTCCCATCCGGCCACCGTGTCCACGCCGTCGCCGTTGTAGACGACGTAGACGCCGACGCCCTGGTCGGGCAGGAGCGCCATGACGTTGTGGAAGCCGGGCACGTCGCCGTCCTTGTAGAGCAGCCGCCGGCCGTTACGGGGGCGCTGCTCGAACGTGTAGCCCATGCCGGGCATCCGCCTGTCCTGGGTGTAGTGCTGCTGCTGCATCAGGCGGGCGACGTCCTGGCCGAGCCGGGGGTCGTTGCCGAGCTGGGCGAGCATGAAACGGCCCATGTCGGCGGGCGTGGCGGCGGGGCCGGTGCCGGTCGGGGTCCGCGGGCCGTACTGGCCCTTCACCCTGGTGTATCCGTCCCCGCTGGGGCGGTAACCGGCGGCCAGCGCCGAGTCGATCGCGGCGGGGTGCGGGACGGCCATCGTGGTGGAGCGCATCCCCAGCGGCTCGAACACGTGCTGCCGGACGTACTCGGCGAACGGCTGCCCTGAGACGACCTCGACGAGGTATCCGGCCAGCGCGATCCCGTAGTTGTCGTAGGCCACGCGGGTGCCCGGGGGACGGACCCGCCGCGGCTGCCGTTCGGCCAGGCTGCGGCCGAGCGATCCCACGTCCTTGGGGTCGGCCTCGCCGAGCCCCACGATGTCGTCGTCGAAGCCGCCGGTGTAGGTCAGCAGGTGCCGCAGAGTGACGGGACGTCCGGGATAGGTGTCCTTGATCTTGAAGGTGGTGAGGTAGCGGTTGACGTCGGCGTTCAGGTCGAGCTTGCCCTGCCGGACGAGCTGCAGCACGGCCGTGGCGGTGAACGGCTTGGCCAGCGACCCGGTGAAGAAGGCCGTCCGGTCCGGGTCGACGGGCGTGCGGGCGTCCACGTCGGCGACGCCGTAGCCCTTGGCGAACACGGCCTTGCCGCCCGCGACCACGACGACCGCGGCGCCGGGGATCTTGTCTTCGGCCAGCTGCGCGGGGACGACCCGGTCGACGAGCGATCCGACGTCCCGCAGGTCGGGCTGCGCCGCGGGGGTCGGCTCGGCCACGGCGGACGGAGCGGTCAGCCCGGTCAGCACGGCCGCGAGCAGTGCCCCGAGTGCTGCTCTCCTGAACGCGATCTTCATGGATTCCACGGTGCCGACCGGGGCCGGGCCGCCACCAGTGCCGTGCACACCGACCGGGCATGCACAACGCACGATCCGGACAAACGTTCATATGATTCCCGCTGTGGTGATCGTCCTGGCGGTCCTGGCCGGTGTGGCCTTCGACCCGCTGCACCCGCTGCCGGGCGTGCCGGGGATCGCGATGCTCGTCCTGCAGCTCGTGCACTGCCTGCCGCGGCTGCGGCGGTTGCGCGGGCCCTGGACCCTCGCCGCCCAGGCGGTGCTGTTCCCCTGGGCCGGGCCGGGAGCTGCGGGCATGCTGGCGTCCTCGGTGCTGCTGCTCATCGCACGCCCGGTCCGCTGGGCGGCGTTCGCGGGGGTGCTGGCCGCGGCCGGGCTGCTGAACCGCGACGACGCCTACACCTGTGCCAACGCGGTGGTCAACGCGCTGGCCCAAGGGCTGATCATCTTCGGGGTGACCCGGCTCAGCGATCTGCGCGCCGAGCTGCACGCCACGCGAGGCGAGCCGGCCGCCGAGTCGGTCGCGCGGGAACGCGACCGGGCGTCCCGGTCCCTGGACGCCGCGCTCGGCACCGCCCTGTCGACCATCATCGGCGCGGCCACCAGGGGCGAGACGGCCGGCATTCCCGCGCTCGCGCGGGAGGCCGCCGCGCGGGCCCGCGCCACGCCGAACCCCCCGGAGGAACCGCCGCCCGGCGACCTCACGCCCCGGCTGGCCCTGCCCATCCTGATCGCCGCGCACGCCGGGTTCCTGGTCGTCTCGGTGATCTACCTGCGGTCGGTCCGGCCCCCGGCGCCGCTGCTGGCCGCGAGCGTGGCCGCCGTCCTGGCGGTCTGCGGACTCCAGCTCTACCACTCGCTGCCCCGCCCGCCCGGCGCCCTGCCCCGCCACGCCGCGTGGACCCTGCCGAGCCAGATCGTCCTGGCCTGCCTGCCGCTGTTCGCCCCGGGACGGCCCTATCCGCAGCTGGCCGGATTCGCGGCCGGGTCGATCCTGATCGTCCTGTACGGCCGCGGCGGGCGGGTCGCCTGGCCGGCGTTCGGAGCGGTCCTGCTGGGCGTCTTCGCCGTGCTCGCGGTCCGCGGGGAGCCGCTCGCCCTCAACGCCTACTGGACGTTCAACGCGGCGGCGATCGCGGCGATGTTCTACGGGCTGGCGCTGCTCACCGGCCTGGTCTACCAGGTGCGGGAGGCCCGCCTGGCGCTGGCGGAGATCGCGGTCGCCCGGGAACGGCGGCGGATCGCCCGGGACGTGCACGACCTGCTCGGGTACGGCCTGTCGGCCATCGCCGTCAAGGGCGAGCTGGCCGCGCGGGCGCCCGACCGCGCCGAACGGGAGCTCGCCGACATCGCGCGGATCGCCCGCCGCGCCCTGGCGGACCTGCGCGCCATCCCGGGCGCGGACGACCACGACCTGTCGCTGGAGGCGGAACTGGAGTCCGCGCGGGACGTCCTCGCCGCCGCGGGAATGGAGGTCACGGTCGAGGCGCGCCTCGGGCCGCCGCTGCCGCGTACCACCGACGCGCTGCTCGCGACGGTGCTCCGCGAGGCCGTCACCAACGTCCTGCGGCACAGCAGGCCGAGCCGCTGCGCCATCACCGCCGACCGCGTGGACGAGTACGTGCGCCTGCGCGTCGTCAACGACGGCGCGCCCGCAGACGGGGACACAGACGGGGACACGAATGGGGACACGGGCGGGGGGCAGGGGCTCGGCAACCTCACCGCCCGGGTCTCGGCCGCAGGGGGCCGGCTGGACGCGGGACCGGCCGGCGACGGCCGGTACGAGCTTCGCGTCCTACAACCAGCCGGCCTCGGTGGCGATGCGGACGGCGTCGAGGCGGTTCCGCGCGTCTAGCTTGGTGACGATCGCCCCCAGGTAGTTGCGCACGGTGCCCTTCGACAGGTAGAGCCTGGCGGCGATCTCCGCCGGGTCGGCGCCCTCGGCGGCCATGCGCAGCACCTCGACCTCGCGCGGGCTGAGCGGGTTGCGCCGTCCGCTGATCGCGGCCGCGGCGAGCTGCGGATCGATCACCCGCTCACCGGCGGCCACCCGGCGGATCGCGTCGGCGAGCCGGTCGGGCGGCGCGTCCTTGAGCATGAACCCGTACACACCGGCGTCCAGCGCCCGGCGCAGCAGTTCCGGACGGCCCAGGGCCGTGAGGATCAGGACCCGGCACTCGGGGACCCGGACCGCCAGCTCGGCCGCCGCCGTCACGCCGTCGAGGCCGGGCATGTCGACGTCGAGCACCGCCACGTCCGGGCGGTGCTCCCGCGCCGCGGCCACGACCTCGTCCCCCCGCGACACCTCCGCGACCACGCGCATCCCCGGGTCCAGGCCCAGCAACGCGACCAACGCGCCACGCAGGATGTTCATGTCCTCGGCCACCAGCACCGCGATGACGCCGCCGTCCTCCACGGTCTCCCCCCAACTCCACTGCCCCAGCGAACCGTCTCCGACGATTCTCCAGGGCCGGCCTCAGGAGCGTCGCCCGAACACCAGGACGGTCGCGGCGGCGAGGGCGGCCAGGGCGCCGCCCGTCCACAGCACGCCCGGCACGGCGACCGAGTCGACGATCCGGCCGCCGAGCAGGGCGCCCAGCGCGATCGCGCCGTTGAAGCCCGACACGAACACCGCCGACGCGGCCTCCGGCGCCGACGTCCCCGAACGCAGGAACCAGGTCTGGACGCTGACGGACACGCCCCCGTACGCCAGGCCCCACACCACCAGCAGCGCGACCGCGCCGGCCGGGGACGTCCCCAGGAGGGGCATGGCCAGGACGGCGGCCGCGAGCACGCTCGACACCGTCACCAGGGTGCGGCGCACGTCGCGTCCGGCCGCGGCACCGGCCGTGAAGTTGCCGATGATCCCGGCGGTCCCGTAGACGAGCAGCAGCCCGCCGACCGCGCCGGCCCCGATGCCCCCGACCTCCTCCAGCACGGGACGCACATACGTGTACGCGGCGAAGTGGCCGGTGACCAGCAGCAGCGTGAGGGCGAGCCCCACGCGCACCCGGACGTTGCGCAGCAGCACGCCCGGCACGTCGCGCAGCCGCGCCACCCCGACCGGCGGCATCGCCGGCAGCAGCAGCACGAGCGCCGCCAGCACGACGAGGGCGGGCACCGTCATGACCGCGAACGCCGTGCGCCATCCGGCCGCCTCGCCCAGGAACGTCCCGGCGGGCACGCCCACGACGGACGCGATCGCCACCCCGCTGAAGATCACCGATGTGGCGGTGGCGACCGAGCGCTCGGGCACCAGCCGCACCGCCAGGCCCGCCGCCACCGCCCAGAACCCGCCGATGACCAGCCCCACCAGCACGCGGGCGAGCAGCAGCACGGCCAGCGACGGCGCGAGCGCCGAGACGGTGTTGGCCACGGCGAGCAGCGCCATCAGCCCGCACAGCACGATCCTGCGGTCCACCCGCGCGGTGGCCGACGCCAGCACGGGCGCCGCCAGCGCCGCGACGACGCCGGGCAGCATCACGGTCAGGCCCGCCGTCCCCTCCGACACCCCCAGCGTGGCGGCGACCGAGGTCAGCAGTCCCACCGGCAGCATCTCGGTGGTGATCACGGTGAACGTGCCCGCGGCGACCGCGCCCACCCCGAGCCAGGTCCGCGCCGCGGACCGTCCGGCCGCCCGCGCGGCGGTCTCTCCGGTCTTGACGATCATGCCTCCAGCCTGCGGCGACGTCCCGTCCGGAACAACGGCGAGCCGCGCATCCTTGGATTAGCCAGGCTCATCGATCGAAGGGGCGGCCACGGTGACCGGGCTGGACATGCGGGAGCTGGAGTGCTTGCTGGTGCTCGGCGAGGAACTGCACTTCGGGCGGACCGCCGAGCGGCTGTACCTGTCGCAGGGCCGGGTCAGCCAGCTGCTGCGCTCGCTGGAGCGGCGGATCGGCGCCCGGCTGTTCGAGCGCACCAGCCGCCGCGTCCGGCCGACGCCCCTCGGTGAACGGCTGCTGGCCGAGCTGCGTCCGGCGTACGAGGCGATGCAGGAGGCGGTGGCCGGGGCGCGGGCCGCCGCCCGGGGCGTGGAGGGCGTGCTGCGCGTCGGGTTCCTGTCGGGATCGGCGCACGAGTGCGTGATCGACGCGGTGGAGGCGTTCCGGCGGTCACATCCCGGCAGCGACGTCACGCTGGTGGAGATTCCGCTGTCGGACCCGTTCGGCGCCCTGCGCGCCGGCGAGGTGGACGCGGCGATCCTGCTGCTGCCCATCGACGAACCCGACCTCGTCGTCGGCCCGGCGTTCTCCAAGGAGCGGCAGAACATCGCGCTGTCCGCCCGGCACCCGTTCGCGCGCCGCGCCTCCGTCCGCGTCGAGGAACTGGCCCGGTGCCGCCTGCTCGACATCACCGGCCCGGCCCCCGCCTACTGGCGGGAGATCAGCGCCCCGACCGTCACCCCGGACGGCCGTCCGATCCCGCGCGGCCCGGCGGTGCGCACCATGCAGGAGGCGCTGGCGGTGATCGCCGCCGACCGCGGCGGGATGCTGTTCTGCACCCCGACCTCGCACCACCACGCCCGCAACGACATCGTGTTCGTCCCGGTCGAGGGCCTGCCCGACTCGTCCCTCGCGCTCGTCTGGCACCGCGACGCCGAAACCGAACGCCTCCGCGCCTTCACCCGCACCATCGGCGAGCTCTGAGTGGACACCCGGCCGGCCGCGGCGGCGAGCGCGGCCGGGCTCCCATGTCGGCCTCACCTGGGGGTCACAGGGCGCTGTCCCGCAGCCGAAATGACGCAGCGTGTCAACTTATAGTCGGAGTGTCGTTGCAGTCCGGGGGGCACTTCGGGGGAAGCGATGCTGCGCGTTCACTTCACCGCTGACGACCTTCAGCGCGTCCAGCTCGCGCCCGGCCCGGACGCGCTGTGGGAGATCCTGCTGAGCCTGTGCCGCCTGCGCCGCCCGCAGGGCGAGGCGGTGTTCGGCCAATGGAAACGGCAGGTCACCTCGCAGCTGCCCGCGTCGATCGGGATGCTGACGGCCCTGGCGCCGCCCAGCGGCTACGCCGCCGACTTCCTCACCCCGACGACCTCCACCGGCACCCTGCGGGACGGCCTGGCCGCCGTCCGGGCGACTCCGCGTGCCCGCCTGCGCACCGACCTGACGGAGCTGGCGACGCGCCATCCGCACCGCTCCATCCCGTCGTGGGGGCGTTCCCTGGCCGACGGCCGGCCGCAGGTGGTCCAGCAGGTCACCGCCTCCCTCGCGGACTACTTCGCCCACTGCCTGGCCCCCTACTGGCCGCGGGTCCGGGCGCAGGTCGACCGCGACCGTCACCGCCGACGTCAGCAGCTGGACGAGGGCGGCTGGCCACGGGTGCTCAGCACGATTCACCCCACGGCGCGCTGGAGCTACCCGGTCCTGGAGCTGGACTACCCGGCCGACCACGACATCGCCCTGGACGGACGCGGGCTGGTCCTCCAGCCTTCCTTCTTCTGCTGGGGCCCGCCGGTCACGCTGCTCGACCCCGCCCTGCCGCCGGTGCTGGCCTACCCCGTCACTCCCGCCTTCGGCTGGGCCGCGACCGATGCCGAAGACGGGTCACGCTCCCGGGCCTTGACGGCTCTGCTCGGCGACACCCGCGCGAACGTCCTCAAGGCGATCGCCGACGGCGCCTGCAGCACCACCCAGCTCGCCGGCCGCGTCCAGGCTCCGCCGCCCACCGTCAGCCGCCAGGCCGCCGTCCTGCGCGACGCCGGGCTCATCAGGACGCAGCGCGCCGGCAAGCGGGTCGAACACTCGATCACGCCTCTGGGGACGGCTCTGCTCCAGGGAGACCTGGACCACGACCAGCCGTCCGAGCGGGCGAACTGAAACCGCGGCGCCTCCCCTGCCGCCCCAGCACATAAAGATCTACGGAAAAGCGCGTCGACCTGGTGCGGGCGCCCATGCGGCGATCATCTCTCGTCAGGCTCCAATACGACGGTGAACCTGATCTTTTCGGCACCTTTTCATCCTGCCGCAAAGCTTTGTGGCGAATCTCCCAGGCCGCCTAATCTCATGACATCTGTTCTCGACCCATGAAGGGATCGTTCCATGCGCCTGCAGAAATTCGTGCGCATTCGTCACGTCCTCGCGGCCGTCGCCGTGGGCAACGCGCTCGCGCTGGGCGCCCTGGCCGCGCCGGCCCAGGCCGCCGCCACGGTGTCCGGCGCCACGCGGCACGAGGAGGGCCGGGTCGCCATCCAGGCGAGCTGGCACTTCTGGGCCAGCTACTGGACCTTCGACGAGTGCTTCGCGGCCGGTGCCCGGGTCCTCGACTCCAACCCCCGCTACCGCGCCGCCAACTGCGTCCACGCGAAGGGCACCGACGGGAAAATGAAATACCACCTCTACATCTATTACTGACAGCCTCCGGTGACGGGCTGAGAAAGGGCACGAAGCCTCGGCGGACTCTGTCCACGGCGCTCGTTGCGGCCGTTCTCGCGCTGATGGGAACGTCCTGCGGCATGTGGGGCCGGCGCTGTTTCCAGGAAGGGCGGGCGCTGGACGCGGGGCTCCGCCGGGGCCGTCGTGCTGGATGCGGCGTGGGCGGTGCGGTAGTGGATGAGGGCAGACAGGGCGCTGGCCGCTGCGGCCGGCGCCGTTCCGGCGCGCATGCCTGTCAGGTGGTGGCCGGGCAACGCCCAGGCCGGGGCGGTGTCGGGGGCGGATAGGGTACCCCCGCCAGAGCGGCGAAAGTTGAGGGCGATGCTGTTTTCGATCTCTGAGTCCGGGTGGTGGGTGATCGCGATCGGGGTGACGGTGTTCTTCATGGTCACCATGGGGAGGCTGTCCGCCGGCCTGGATCTTCCCGAAGAACTGCGAAGCACGCTGGAGGAGCAGGCCAGGCGGGGGCGGTGGGTGTTCTACATCGTGACGCCGATGATCGCGGCCGTCGTCCTGCTGGTGAACCTGCTCCGGCCCGAACCGGCACCGCAGATCCTGTTCCTGTACAGCGTCGCGTTCGCCTCCATCCCGTTCGCCATCTACCCCATCCGCGGCCGGCTGCTCAAGTACTACGTGGCCCAGCGGCAGAACCCCGGCACCGAGGTCAAGCCCGACCGGCTCATCACGGTCTGGATCGTCGGTTTCCTGTCCGCGGTGCTCCTGGTAACGGTGATCGCGTTGATGGCGACCTCGTACGGCTCGCCGGGCTAGCGCCGCTCCGGGGAGACGGGCGGGCGCCGGACGCGGCTGTCCGCCGAGGCCGTCGCGGGCGGTGAGGCGTGGCCGGTGCGCCAGTGGATGAGCAGGGCCGAGACGCTGACCGCAGTGGCCAGGGCCATGCCCGCGCGCATGCCTGACAGGGCGTAGCCGGACAACGCCCAGGCGATGGTGGCCAGGGCGGGGCCCAGGGAGAAGCCGAGCTGCCGGGCCAGGCTCTGGGCGGCGCCGACCGTGCCGCGTGCCTCGTCGGGCGCGTTCAGCATCAGCATCGCGAAGTTGGGGCCCGCGAACAGGCCGGTGCCCGCCCCGGCGACGGCCAGGCGCCAGCTCAGGTCGGCGGGGCTCCAGGCGGAGTCGAGCGGGATCATCAGCGCGGCGCCCACGCCGCCGACCAGCACGCCCAGCCCGGCGGTGCGGGACGCGTTCCAGCGGTCGGCGAGGAAGCCGCCGAGCGGGCCCGCCAGCACCATGCCCGCGGGGAAGGCCAGGATCGCGGTGCCCGCGGCGGCGGCCGACAGGCCGAGTTCGCGTTGCAGGTAGAACGGGGCCAGGAACTCCACCAGCGCGACGACCACCGCGTTCAGCAGCACGAGCAGCAGAGGGCCGTTCACGCCCGGCGTGCGGACGAGGGCGCGTGCCGGACGGCTCGCGTCCATGCGCCTCCACAGCAGCAGGGGCGGCGCGGCGGCGAGGGACAGGGCGAGCCAGCCGGGGCCGTGGCCCGCCGCGAGGGAGAAGCCGAGCAGGATCGCGGCCATGGCCAGGGTCAGCACCGCGCACTCGGCGAGCAGGTCGCGGGTGGGAGGCCGCAGGGGGCCGTCGGGGGCCATCTGGGCGAGCGCCACCGCGATGACGAGGACGCCCAGAGGGCTGTTCACGTAGAAGATCCACGGCCAGCCCCACGCCTGGACGATCAGGCCGCCGAGCGCGGGGCCGCTGACGGCTCCGAGCGGGCCGAGCGTCATCACCAGCGACGTCGCCCGCGCCACCTGCCCGGGCCGGACGGCTCGCGTGGCGACCATGGGGATGAGGGCGAACAGGGTCCCGGCGAAGGCGCCCTGCACGACGCGGGCCGCGACCAGCCAGGCGAGCCCGGGGGCCGCCCCGGCGGCGAGGCTGGCGAGGGTGAAGCCGCCGACCAGCGCGACCAGGGCGGGCCGCGCGCCCACCCGGTCGAGCCAGCGGCCGGCGGGCAGCGTGACGGCGACCAGCGGCAGCAGGTAACCGAGGACGACCCATTCGGTGGCGGCCGTGCGGACGCCGAAGTCGCGCTCCATGGCGGGCAGCGCCACCGCGACGACGCTGGTGTCCAGGGTCGCCATGAACACCACCAGGCCCATCGCGGCGACCAGCGGCCAGCGGTCGCGGGCGGGTTCCGACACATCGTCCTCCCGAGAACTACACAGCATGTGCAGAAAAAAGTACACATATCGTGTAATTCCAGCAAGAGTGGGGAGACCTGGGAGCATGGCCGCCATGGCTCGGGAGATCGACGCACCCCGGAACGCGCGCAGCCGCCGGTCCCGGGCGGCGCTGCTGCGCGCCGCGCGCGAGCTGATCGAGGAGCGGGGCGTCGAGGCGGTCACCATGGCGGCGGTCGCCGAACGCGCGGGCGTCACCCGCCGCGCCGTCTACCTGCACTTCCGCTCGCGCGGCGAGCTGATCACCGAGCTGTTCGGGCACATCAACGAGACCGAGGACCTCGAAGGCCGGTTCGCCGTGATCGGCGACGCGCCCGACGCCGTCACCGCGCTGGACCGGTTCGCGCGGGCGCACGCCGAGTTCATGGCGCGCGTCCTGCCGGTCTCGCGGGCCGTCGAGCGGGTCGCGCACACCGACCCGGACGCCGCCCGGCACTGGGAGACGACGCTGTTCTGGCGCTACGAGACCAACAAGGCCCTCATGCGGCGCCTGCACGACGAGGGCGTCCTGGCGCCCGGGTGGACGGTCGACACCGCCACCGACATGCTGCTGGCCCTCATCTCCAACGGGGTCACCCACACGCTGCTGGACGAACGCGGCTGGAGCACCGAGCAGGTCGGCGAGCACATGGCCCGCGTCCTGCGTTCGACGTTCGTCGCGCGCTGACGGCGGCCCGCGGCGGCGCCCGCCCGCGCACCCCGGTGACTACCCCCGTTCGGGGGTGGCGCGTGTCACAGTCATGCCCAACCATCCTCCTAACCAGGGCGGCGTGTGACGGCCCGGGTACCGAGGAGGATGTGCATGGCGGCAGTGGAGTTCCGGGCGGCTCGCGACTTCTTGCTCGCCCATCGTGACGACTACGCGACGGCGTACGAGAAGTTCCGCTGGCCGGTCCTGACGGGGTTCAACTGGGCCCTGGACTGGTTCGACAAGATCGCCGAGGACAACGACCGGCCCGCCCTGTGGATCGTCGAGGAGGACGGCTCGGAGGCGAAGTACTCGTTCGCCGAGCTGTCGCGGCGCTCCAACCAGGTGGCCAACCGGCTGCGCGCGGCCGGGGTGCGGCGCGGCGACCGGATCATCGTCATGCTCGGCAACCAGGTGGAGCTGTGGGAGACGCTGCTGGCCGCCATGAAGCTCGGCGCGGTGATCATCCCGGCGACGCCGCTGCTCGGCCCCGCCGACCTGCGTGACCGGCTGGCGCGCGGCAAGGCCCGGCACGTCGTCGTGCGCTCCTCCGACACCGCCAAGTTCGACGGCATCGAGGGCGACTACACGCGCGTCGCGGTCGGCGAGCCGGTCGACGGCTGGCTGCCGTACGACGTCGCCTACCAGGCCGACGACACCTTCGCCCCGTACGGCGCCACCCGCGCGAGCGACACGCTGCTCCTGTACTTCACCTCGGGCACGACCGCCCAGCCCAAGCTGGTGGAGCACACGCACGCCTCGTACCCGGCCGGGCACCTGTCGACGATGTACTGGATCGGGCTGCGGCCCGGTGACGTCCACCTCAACATCTCCTCGCCGGGCTGGGCCAAGCACGCCTGGAGCAACGTGTTCGCGCCGTGGAACGCCGAGGCATGCGTGTTCATCTTCAACTACACGCGCTTCGACGCCGAACGGCTGCTGCGCGAGATGGACCGCTGCGGCGTGACGAGCTTCTGCGCCCCGCCCACCGTGTGGCGCATGCTGATCCAGGCCGACCTGACCAAGCTCCGGACTCCGCCGCGCGAGGTGGTCGCGGCGGGCGAGCCGCTCAACCCCGAGGTGATCGAACGGGTCCGCGCGGCGTGGGGCGTGACGATCCGCGACGGCTTCGGGCAGACCGAGACCACCGTCCAGATCGCCAACACCCCCGGCCAGCAGGTGCGGCCCGGGTCGATGGGCCGCCCGGTGCCCGGCTACCGCGTCACGCTCGTCGACCCGGTGACCGGCGAGCCCGGCGAGGAGGGCGAGATCTGCCTCGACCTGGACGAACGGCCGCTCGGCCTGATGGTCGGCTACCACGGCGACGCCGAGCGCACCGACGAGGCGATGGCCGGGGGCCGCTACCACACCGGCGACATCGGCGCCCGCGACGCCGACGGCTACATCACCTACGTGGGCCGCGCCGACGACGTGTTCAAGGCGTCCGACTACAAGATCTCCCCGTTCGAGCTGGAGAGCGTGCTGATCGAGCACGAGGCCGTCGCCGAGGCCGCCGTCGTGCCGTCGCCCGACCCGGTGCGGCTGGCGGTGCCCAAGGCGTACGTGACGCTGGCGGCGGGCTGGGAGCCGACCGCCGAGACCGCCGCCGCGATCTTCGCGCACAGCCGGGCGCAGCTGTCGCCGTACAAGCGCATCCGGCTGCTGGAGTTCACCGACGACCTGCCCAAGACCATCTCCGGCAAGATCCGCCGCGTCCAGCTGCGGGGCGACGAACTCGACAAGCATCCCGACGCCGACGCCCGCCCGGCCGGCGAGTTCCGGGAGGAGGAGCTGCGATGAAGACACCGGGGAGTGTGGGGGGTCGTCCCTCCGCAGCCGACACGACCGAGCTCTCGTACGCGTCCGGCACGTCGGCCACGCCGCTGCTGGGCGACACGATCGGCGCCAACTTCGACCGCACCGTGGCGCGCTTCCCCGACCGGGACGCGCTCGTCGACCGCCCGACCTGGCGCCGCTGGACGTACCAGCAGCTCGCCGCCGAGGTCGACACCGTCGCGCTGGGCCTGGACCGGCTGGGAGTGCGCAAGGGCGACCGGGTCGGCATCTGGGCGCCCAACTGCGCCGAGTGGGTGATCGTCCAGTACGCCACGGCCAAGATCGGCGCGGTGCTGGTCAACATCAACCCCGCCTACCGGGTGCACGAGCTGGAGTACGTGCTCAAGCAGGCGGGCGTGCGCACGCTGGTGGCCGCGCCCGCATTCAAGACCTCCGACTACGCCGCCATGATCGAGCAGGTGCGGCCGAACTGCCCGGACCTGCGCGACGTGCTGCTGCTCGGCGGCGACGCCTGGCGGGCGCTGGCCGAGTCCGGACGCGACGCCGACCCGGCGCGCCTGGCCGAGATCGCCGCCACGCTCGGCGCGGACGACCCGATCAACATCCAGTACACCAGCGGGACGACCGGGTTCCCCAAGGGCGCGACGCTGTCGCACCACAACATCCTCAACAACGGCTTCTTCGTCGGCGAGCTGTGCGGCTACGACGAGGAGGACCGCATCTGCGTGCCCGTGCCCTTCTACCACTGCTTCGGCATGGTGATGTGCAACCTGGCGGCCACCAGCCACGGCGCGGGCATCGTCATCCCGGCGCCGTCGTTCGAGCCGCGCGCCACGCTGGAGGCGGTCGCCGCCGAGCGCTGCACCTCCCTGTACGGGGTGCCGACGATGTTCATCGCCGAGCTGAACGACCCGTCCTTCCCCGCCCACGACCTGTCGTCGCTGCGCACCGGCATCATGGCCGGGTCGCCCTGCCCGGTCGAGGTGATGAAGCAGGTCATCGAGCGGATGGGCATGGGAGAGGTGGCGATCTGCTACGGCATGACCGAGACCTCGCCCGTCTCCACCCAGACCCGCGCCGACGACTCGCTCGACCGGCGCGTGTCCACGGTCGGCACCGTCCACCCGCACCTGGAGGTCAAGATCGTCGACCCGCAGACCGGGGCGACGGTGCCGCGCGGCACGCCCGGCGAGCTGTGCACCCGCGGCTACTCGGTGATGCTCGGCTACTGGGACGACCCGGAGCAGACCGCCGAGGCCATCGACGCGGCCCGCTGGATGCACACCGGCGACCTGGCGGTCATGGACGCCGAGGGCTACGTCAACATCACCGGCCGGATCAAGGACATGGTGATCCGGGGCGGCGAGAACATCTACCCGCGCGAGGTGGAGGAGTTCCTCTACACCCATCCCGACATCGTGGACGCGCAGGTCATCGGCGTGCCGGACGCCAAGTACGGGGAGGAGCTGATGGCCTGGGTCCGGCTGCGCCCCGGCGCCGAGCCGCTGACCGCCGAGTCGCTGCGCGAGTTCTGCACCGGCCGCCTGGCGCACTTCAAGATCCCCCGGTACGTGCACGTCGTGGACGAGTTCCCGATGACCGTCACCGGCAAGGTCCGCAAGGTGCAGATGCGCGAGGAGGCCCTCGACATCCTCGGCCTGCACGACGTGGCGGCCACCGAACACGCCTGAACCCTGGCGGTCACGGCGCGGGTCGGGGCATGCTGGCGGACATGGGAGACGACGCGGGGGCGTTCCGCTCCTCCGTCCTGTCGCTGCACCGGGTGACGGGGTTGCCGGTGGTGTTCGGCGGCGCGCTGAGCGGCCCCGAACGGCTGCGCATCAGCGAACTGGTCGGCAACACCACCGAGTCCCTGTCCGGCCTGGTCGTGCGGCAGGGGTCCGGGCTGGGCGGCAAGGCGATGGCCACGGGACGGCCGATGTGGGTCAGCGACTATCCGCACGCGCCGTCCATCACCCACGACTACGACAAACCGGTGACGCACGAGGGCCTGCTGACGGTCATGGCGATCCCGATCGTGGTGCGGCGGCGGGTGCGCGGTGTGCTGTACGGGGCGTTGCGCGAGCCGCTCGGCCTGGCCGACCGGGTCGTGGCGTCCGCCGTGCAGACCGCCCGCGACCTGGAGCAGGACCTCGCGGTACGGGACGCGGCCGACGAGGCGCTGGCCCGCGTGCAGCGCGAGGCCACCGCCGACGAACCGCGCGTCACGGCGGCCCGCTGGGAGGAGGTCCGCGCCGTCCACGCCGAGCTGCGCGGCCTGGCCGACCAGATCGCCGACCCGGCGCTGCGCGACCGGCTGCTGGCCGCGTCCACCCGGCTCGCCGCCGCCGGTTCCGACACCCGCGCGTCCGGCGGCCCGCCGCGTCCGGCGCTGTCGCCGCGCGAGCTGGACGTGCTGTCGTACGTGGCGATCGGCTGCACCAACGCCGAGGCGGCGCGGCGCCTCGGGCTGCTGCCCGAGACCGTCAAGAGCTATCTGCGTTCGGCCATGCGCAAGCTGGACGCCCACACCCGCATGCAGGCCGTCGCCGCGGCCCGCCGCGCGGGTCTGCTTCCCTGACCGCGCCGGGCCGTCAGGTCCGTGAGATCGAGCGGCCCGGCGACGCGCTGCGGGGTGACGGCGTCCACGGCGACCGAACAGCTCGGCCCCCGCGGCGTGCTGCCGGCCTGCGGTCGCCAAGCCCGCGCCGGGCCTCGATCGCTCGGCGACGCCATGGGTGCCCCCATGGCGCCCGCCATCGTACGTCCACGAAGCTAACACTTTTACGAACACCTGTGTTCGTAAGACCCGACACACGGCGGCGGGTCGGAGGACCCGCCGCCGCGCCTCACCGCCGGGTGGTCACTTCGGCGGGGTGTCGGTCCACTCGGCGACCTCGAACAACTCGTAGGAGGCCAGCTCCCCCGGCCGGTGGAAACGGTCGGGCATGTTCTCGGCCTTCAGCGCGCGGGGCCGGCCGTTGTCCCCGGGCGGGAGCGGGCGGCTGCCTCGCGGCGGCGTGGCGACGACGTCGCGGATGGCCAGCAGCCTCCCGCCGGCGGGATCGACGATCCACTGCCGCCGGTACGTGCCGAGCTGCTTGGGCGCGGTGTAGAGGCCGAGCGGGACGGTCGTCTCCAGCGGCAGGGAGATCACCGTTCCGGGGCGGCCCATCGGGTCGGCCGCCGTGCCCTCGGCCTTGACGCCGGGCAGGGCGGCGAGCATCCGGAACGCCGCCGCCCGTACGCGCGGCGGAGCGGGGGCCCTGGACAGCAGCGTCCCGGCGACCTCGCTCAGCGCACGGGTGCGTTCCTCACCGCGCAGGGCGCTGATGGGCTCCTGCCTGTTACTGGAGGAGGACGCGTGCCAGTTGCCCCTGAGTTTCAGCAGGGCCTTCTCCAGCGCCTCGGGGTCGGTGGGCAGGCCGGCCACCTGCTTGACCGACATGCCGAAGTACTCGGCGTCGGTCGGCCGCATGGGCAGCCGGTTCCCCGGGGCGGGCGCGTTCATGAACACGACCGCCTGCTCGGGCCCCTCGGGATTGGGCACCTCCACCGTCTGCGGGGACCCGGCCTGCCGCCACCTGCGCATGTCCTCGGCCGTCAACGGACGGCCCGCCAGGTCAACGTGCGCCCAGTTCGCCGAGCCGTCCGGGCCGACCCACACGACGTTCCGCTGCCGCGAATCGACCTTGTAATGGTCGGCCGCGCTCTTGCCGACCCCGTAGATCTGCCCCATGACGGTCTCGGTGTGCCAGTACCGGCCGGTCGGGGCCTTCTCCGCGTTGGACGCGGCCACCAGCAACACGTTTCCCGACAGGGGGACGGTGCCCTGGCCGCCCGGCCCACTGGTTCGGCCCGACGATCCGCCGGACGAGATCAGGGAGACGGCGGTGACGGTGGCCGCGCCTGCGGCGATCACGCTCACCAGCGGGATCCGCCAGTTGCGACGGCGGCGGCGCGGTGCGGCGTCGGGCCGCCAGCCGGTGCGCAGGGCGATCCGCTCGGGGGGCTCCTCCTCGGCCAGTGCGGTGCGCATCTGTCGCAGGGCGTCGAGTTCATCCATCGTTGTTCTCCTGGGGGAGGGCCTTGCGGAGCTTGGTCCGGGCCCGGTGGATCTTGGCCTTGACGGTGCCGAGGGGCAGGCCGAGCGTCGCCGCGATCTCGGCGTACGACATGTCGCCCCAGGCGAGCAGCAGGACGAGATGACGCTCCTGGGCGCTCAGCGACGCCAGCGCCCTGGCCAGGTGCGGGCCGAGCGCCGCGGCCGACGCACGGTCGCTGGCCAGGTCGGCGACGCCGTCCTCGGCCGGGTCCACGCCGGTCCGGGCGAACGCCCGGTACATGCGGGTCTCCTGCCGGTGGTGCTTGGCGATCAGATTGCTCGCGATGCCCCACAGCCACGCGCCGAACTCGGCCCGTCCGTCGAACTTCCCGCGCTGCCGGAACGCCGTGGTGAACGTCTCGGCCACGAGGTCGTCGGCGAGCGGGAGGCCGAGCCGTCGCTTGACGTAGGCGTGGAGCCTGGGCGCATGGCGGTGGAACAGCTCGCCGAACACCTCGGGGGTTTCGAGGGAGGCCGCGACTATTCGCGAATCGTCGCGTTCGTCCCTGGCATGACTCACCATGGCCATGGGCCGGGAAGTCCCTTCATCGGGGGTGTCCTCCGCGTCTCGGGAGTGCTGACACCTCCTCTATCCCGAAGCCCCCGGCCCGGTTGCCTCCGCGAGGAGCGGTCAGATGAAGACGCTGAGGGTCGCGGCGACGGCGAAGCCCACGACGGACAGGATCGTCTCCAGCACCGTCCAGGTCTTCAGGGTGTCCCGCACGGACATGTTGAAGTAGCGGGAGACGATCCAGAAGCCGCCGTCGTTGACGTGCGAGGCGATGATCGAGCCCGCGGAGATGGCGATGACGATCAGCGCCAGGTGGGCCTGGCCGTGGTGCTCGCCCTGCAGCAGCGGCGCCACGATGCCGCCGGTGGTGACGATCGCGACGGTGGCCGAGCCCTGCGCCAGCCGCATCCCGCAGCTGATCAGGTAGGCCAGCACGATCACCGGCAGGCCCGCGTCCGACAGCGTCCCGGCCAGCGCCTTGCCGACGCCGGTGGCGGAGATGACCGCGCCGAAGAACGCGCCCGCGCCGACCACCAGCAGGATCATGCCGACCGGGCGCAGCGACCGGGTGGCCAGCTCCGACAGCTCGGCGGCCGGGATGCCGCGCCGCACGCCCAGCAGCCACATGGCCAGCAGCACCGCGATGGTGAGCGCGACGGCCGGGTTGCCGAGGAAGGTCAGCGTGGGCAGCGCGGCGCTGTCCTTCCACCAGACGGTGCCGAACGTGGCGAGCAGGATCAGCACCAGCGGCACCGCGATGACCAGCAGGACCAGGCCGAGAGACGGCTCGGGCCGCTCGGCGGCGCGGCCCTTCTCCCCGCCCGCCTTCTCCTCGCCCGCCTTCTCCTCGCCCACCACGTAGTCCTCGGGCACGGTGACGTGCACGCGCTTGCCGATCCACGCGCCCCACGCCACGCCCGCCACCAGGAACGCCGGGACGCCGCACACCACGCCCATGACGATGATCCAGCCGAGGGACACGCCGAGCAGCCCGGCGGCGGCCACCGGCCCGGGGTGCGGGGGCAGGAACGCGTGCGTCATCGACAGCCCCGCCAGCAGCGGCATCGCGTACAGCACCAGCGACCGCCCGCCCCGCCGCGCGGTGATGTAGACCAGCGGCGCGAGCACGAAGATCCCGATGTCGAAGAAGACCGGGATGCCGAAGATCAGTCCGGCCAGGCCCATCGCGAGGGGGGCGCCGCGTTCGCCGAAGACGCGCAGCAGGCGGCGGGTGAGGACGTCGGCGCCGCCGGAGGCCTCCAGGATCGCGCCGAGGATGGTGCCGAGCCCGATGATCGGGGCGATGTGCCCGAGGATGCCGCCGAAGCCGGTCTCCAGCAGGGAGTTCTTGGAGCTGAGCGCGGTGCCGACGATCTGCTCGACGCTGAGCCCGGCGGCCAGCGCCAGCGCCAGGCCGGACAGCAGCAGGGAGATGAACGGCTCCAGCCGCACCCTGATGATGAGGAACAGCAGCAGCGCGATCGCCGCCGCGCAGAGCAGCAGCAGGCCGCCCGTGTCGTGGTGCAGCCAATCGATCATGTGGGGGTCCTTCTGGTGGGGGGCGGCCAGAAAGCGGGGTCGGAAGCTGCGGGGTCAGCGGGTGAGGGTGTCGGGGCCGCGGCGGAGGGAGCGGCCGGGCAGGGCGCCGGTGTGGGAGCCGTCGTCGATGACCGCGACGCCGCCGACGAAGACGTACGGGATGCCCTCGGGACGCCGCCGGGGCGCGTCGAAGGTGGCGGTGTCGCGGACGGTCTCGGGGTCGAACAGCACGAGGTCGGCGTGGAAGCCGGGACGGACCAGGCCGCGGTCGGCGAGCCTGAGGCGGCGGGCGGCGCGTCCGGTCAGGTGCGCCACGCACTCCTCCAGCGACAGCACGCCCAGCTCGCGCACGTACCGGCCCAGGTAGCGCGGGAAGGTGCCCCACCCGCGCGGGTGCGGCTTCGCGGCTGCGCCGGCTTCGGTGACCAGGGGCAGGATCCCGTCGCTGCCGCCGGTGTGCGCGGGATGGCGCATGATCGTCTGGACGTTGTCCTCGTGCCCGACGTGCTGCAGGATCGTCGTCCCCAGCTCGTCGGCCACCAGGCGTTCGCAGAACACCTCGAACGGGGGACGGCCGGACGCGGCGGACAGCTCGGCGACCGTCCGGCCGACCGCCGACGGGTCGCGGGAGCCGGAGATCTCGATGGTGTCCCAGTCCATGGGGACGCCGTGGCAGCCGTCCGAGCCGTCCACCTCCATGACGTGCCGGATGCGTTCGCGGGTCCCCGCGTCGGCGAGCCGCGCCAGGGTCGCGGCGGGCCCGCCCTCGGACGCCCAGCTCGGCAGCAGCGCGGCGAGCGTCGTGGAGCCGGGCAGGTAGGGGTAGGTGTCGAGGGTGATGTCGCAGCCGCCCGCGATGGCGTCGTCGAGCAGGCGCAGCAGGTCGGGGGCGCGTCCGGCGTTGACGCCGAAGTTCATGGTGGCGTGGGCCAGGTGCAGCGGGCAGCCGGACCGCCGCGACACCTCCACCATCTCCGCGTACGCCGCCAGCGCCCCCGCCCCGTACGAGCGGTGGTGCGGGGCGTAGAAGCCGCCGAGTGACGCCACGACGCGGCACAGCTCGACCAGCTCGTCATCGCGGGCGTACATGCCGGGCACGTACGTCAGCCCGCTCGACATGCCGACCGCGCCCTCGCGCATGCCGGTGGCGACGAGGTCGCGTTGCCGGTCGAGTTCGGCCTCGGTGGGCGGGCGGTCGTCCCACCCCATGGCGAGCACGCGCACCGTGCCCTGCGGGACGAGGTAGCAGGCGTTGACGGCGATGCCCTCGTCCAGGCGGTCGAGGTACTCGCCGACGCTCCGCCAGTTCCAGTCGAAGCCGGCGGGGTCGCCGTTCCAGCCCGCGATGGTCTGCCGGATCGCGGGCAGCGTCTCGTCGTCGACGGGCGCGTACGACAGGCCGTCCTGCCCGAGCACCTCCGTCGTGACGCCCTGGCTCACCTTGGCCGTGTGGTCGCGTTCGACCAGTAGGCGCAGGTCGGAGTGGGCGTGCATGTCGATGAAGCCGGGCGCGAGCACCAGGCCGGACGCGTCGATCTCCCGGCGGGCGCCGCGCGGCAGCCGGTCGTCCACGGCCTCGACGCGCCCGTCGGTGACGGCGACGTCGGCGACGCGGCCGGGCGCGCCCGTGCCGTCCACGACGGTGGCGCCGCGGATGAGCAGGCCGGACATCAGAACCACGTCCGGATGAGGTCGACCACGGCGGGGGTGTCCGCGTCGGCGTCGTCCACGACGGGGATGAGCGTCCACTTGTCCAGCACCGTGCACGGGTGCGACAGGCCGAGCCGCACCACGTCGCCCACCCGCACGTCCGCGTCGCGGAGGAAGGCGTGCTGGTCGTTGAGGGCGGTCACGCGGGCGTCCGCGACGGGCGCCGTGCCCGCGCCGCGGACGAGCTGCGGCTCGGGAAGGCCCTCGTCGAACGACAGGTCGCGCCGTCCGGCGTCCAGCAGCGCCAGTGCGGGTTCGGGCCGCGACACCACGCGCGCCCACGCGTGCATCGCCGACCGCAGCCGCTCGCCGTGCCCGGTGCCGCGCGCGAACGGCGAGATGGAACGGTAGAACCCGTCGTCGTGGACGACGTACGCGCCCGAACGCAGCACCACCCGCGCGTCGAGCCCGGCGAGCACGTCCACCACCTGGTCGAAGAACGCGCTGCCGCCCGCCGAGACGACCGGCTCGTCCACCTCGTAGGCGAGGCGCTCGTGCAGGGCGGCCATCCTGCGCAGGTAGGTCTCGACGGCGGCGCGTCCCTCGTCGGAGGCGTCGTGGGCGAGGGCGCCCTCGTATCCGGCGACGCCCGCCAGCCGCAGGGTCGGCGCCCTGCGCACGGCCTCGGCGACGGCCGCCGCCTCGTCGTCGTCGCGCACGCCCGTCCGGCCGCCGGGCCCGCCCAGCTCGACGCACACGTCCACGGGACGGGACGCGCCGGCCGCGCGCAGCGCCTGGTCCATCAGCTCCACGGAGCGGACGGCGTCCACCCACGACAGGAACGTGAAGCCGGGGTCGCCGTCCAGCTCGCGTGACAGCCACGCCAGCCCGGCGGGGTCGAGCAGCGCGTTGGCCAGCAGCACGTTCCGCACGCCGAACGCGCGGCCGACGCGCAGCTGGGGAAGGTTGGCCAGGGTGATGCCCCACGCTCCGGCGTCGAGCTGGCGGCGCCACAGGGCGGGCGCCATGGTCGTCTTGCCGTGCGGGGCCAGGTGGACGCCCGCCTCCTCGGTCCAGGACGCCATCAGGCGGACGTTGTGGTCCAGGGCCCTGGCGTCCAGCGTCAGCAGCGGCGTGCCGAAGTCGTCCAGTGTCGGCCGGGTGCGCAGGTACTCCTCGACGGTCGCGCCGTCCGCCGCGGCCGGGATCGCCTTGAACCGCCAGTCGAGCCGCTCGGCCCCGAGCGCGTCGACGGCCCGCTCGTCGATTGCCTTCCCCAATCTGACCTCCTCGGTTGCATATAGCGCAACGTTGATTGCACAATATGCTGCTGCGGTTGTAGCATCCCCTGCGACAGGGGTCAATGGAGAGGCCGATGAGCCAGAGCCTGGGGCGGGCGCTGCGGATCCTGATCGAGCTGGGTGACGGCCCGCGCGGGCTCGACGATCTGGCCGCCACCGTCGGCGTGCACAAGACGACCGTGCTGCGGCTGCTGCGCACGCTGGAGGACGAGCGGTTCGTCTACCGCGACGGCGACCACCGCTTCCACCTCGGCCGGCGCATGTTCGCGCTGTCGGCCGCCGCGCTGGAGCGGCGCGAGATCCGCGGGGTCGCCGCCCCGCACCTGGCGCGGCTGAACGAGTCGACCGGGCAGACCGTCCACCTGGGCGTGTACGAGGGCGGCGAGGTCGTCTACCTGGACAAGTACGACTCCCGGCACGCCATCCGCATGTACTCGCGCATCGGGTTGCGGATGCCGCTGCACGCCACCGCCATCGCCAAGGTGCTGCTGGCCGACCTGCCCGAGGCGCGCCGCGAACGCGTCGTCCGCGAGATCGAGTTCGTCCGGTACACGCCCAACACCATCACCGGCCCGGACGCGCTGCTCGCCGAGCTGGCGCGCGTGGCCGCGCAGGGCTACGCCGTCGACGACGCCGAGCACGAGACGTTCATCCGGTGCGTCGCCGCGCCGGTCCACGACGTCACCGGGCGGGTGGTCGCCGCCGCGTCCATCTCGGTGCCGGACGTCGTGCTGACCCGCGAGCGGGTCCTGGACCTGCTGCCCGAGCTGCTCGCCACCACCCGCGCCATCTCCGCCGACTGCGGACACCGTACGGAAGGGACGACAACGCCATGAGCGACAAGACCGAGATCCGCACCGACGGCGCGCCCGCCCCCGCCTGGGTCTTCTCCCAGGGGGTGCGCAAGGGGCCGTTGCTGCAGGTCTCCGGGCAGGGCCCGCAGGACCCGTCCACCGGCGAGTACCTGCACCCGGGCGACGTGAAGGCGCAGACGCGGCGCGTGCTGGAGAACGTCAGGGCGATCCTGGACGCGGGCGGCGCGAGCGTCGAGGACGTGCTGATGTTCCGCGTCTACCTCACCAAGCGCGAGGACTTCGCCGCGATGAACGAGGCGTACGGCGAGTTCGTCAAGGCCAACTGCCCGAGCGGTGTCCTGCCCTGCCGCACCACCGTCTTCGTCGACCTGCCGCACGAGTCGATGCTCGTCGAGATCGACGCGCTCGCCTGCGTGGCCTAACCCGGCCGCCCGTCGGGGCGGTGGTCGGAGCGGTGGTCGCGCAGGCGGCCGGTGGCCACCAGCTCCAGGGTGATCAGCACGGCGACCGCCTCGATCGCCAACAGGCCGACCAGCACCAGCAGCTGTGTGGCGCCCGCCTCGATCGGGTCGGCGCCGCCGAGCAGCACGCCGACGAACGCGCCCGGCAGCGTGACCAGGCCGACCGTCCGGGTCTGGTCCAGCGCCGGGACGAGCGCCAGCGCCCCGGCCGACCGGCACACCTCCAGCGCCGCGTCCCGGGGCATCATCCCGAGCGACAGCCCGGCCTCGTACTCGCCGTGTCTGGTGCGCAGCTCGTCCACGGCGCGGCGCCCGGTCAGCGCGGTCGCGGTCATCGCGCCGCCAACGAAGATCCCCGCGATCGGCAGCACCGCCACCGGACGCGGCGGGACCACGGTGGAGGCCAGCAGCAGCGCCAGCACCGGCGCCACCCCCGCCACGATCGGCACCGCCGCCCACCAGGCGCGGCCGCGCACCGACCCGGTCACGCGGCGGCCCGCCGTGGCCGTCGCGACCACCACCATCCCGGCGATGAACAGGCCCGTCCATCCGGCGTTGCCGAGCACCGCCGCGATCAGCAGCGACACCGCCGCCAGCTGCAGCGCCGCGCGCACCGCGGCGACCGCGACCTCCCGGCTGAGACCGAGGCGGCCGAGCCGCACCAGCAGCGCCGCGACGGCCGTCAGCGCCACCAGCACCAGCCCCAGCAGCGGGCCGACCGAGGGTGCCGCGCTCATCCCGCTCCCCCTCCCGCACACCGCCACGCGCCCGTCACCAGGAGATCATCTGTCGGCGAAACCATTGTGATCCGATTACACCGGCGTGACCCATGGGGTCACCGCTAACGTGGAGCTTGTGGGGCAATTCCAACTCAACATGACTTCTCGGCGTAGGGCACTGTGGCTGTTGGGCGCGGCCGGTCTCGCGGCCCTCAGCGCCGACGGCGTCCGGCAAGGCGCGGCATCCACCCGGAAGGCCGCCCCACCGCCCGACCAGGTCGCCCAGGGCCGGCCGGTCGTCCATGCCACTCCTACCCCGACGCCGACCCCTACCCCCCGCCCGCCCGCCTGGACGCAGTCCCCGCTCACCGCGGTCAAGACCCCGATCCGCGAGCTGACCGACCTGTCCCCGGCGCCGCCGCCGAACACGATCGCGCTCACCATCGACGACGGCCCGCACCCCGTGTACACGCCGAAGGTGCTCGACGTGCTCGCCGAGCACCAGGTCACCGCGACGTTCTTCATCATCGGCGAGCAGGTCAAGGAGTTCCCCCGCCTGGCCCGCCGCATCGCCGACGCCGGCCACCAGGTGTGCAACCACACCATGACGCATCCGCTGTCGATGACGAGCCTGTCGTCCAAGCGGCTGCGCAAGGAGATCGGCGAGGCGCACGACCGCATCGCCCAGGTGACCGGCATCGTGCCGACGTTCTTCCGCTCCCCCGGCGGCGCCTGGTCACAGCGCGTCCTGGACATCACCGCCGAACACGACATGCTGCCGGTGGACTGGGCCGTCGACCCCCGCGACTGGACCCGTCCCGGCGTGGCCCGCATCCGCAGGACGCTCGTCGGCTCCAAGGCGGGGAACATCATGCTGTGCCACGACGGCGGCGGCGACCGCTCACAGACCGTGGCGGCGCTCCGCAAGGCCATTCCCGCCCTGAAGAAGCGCGGCCTGACGTTCGTCGCCCTCTGACCGTCCGCGCAGAGTGCAGGCGCGGTGTTTCAGGGGACGGGCACGCTTTCTCGGGCGGGCGTCCTGATTCGGCGGCGCACCCGGACGAGAGCGAAGACGAAGAACGCCGCGCCGACCAGGATCATGAGCGCGATGGAGATCCATTCACGCGACCCGTCCGGGCCGTAGACGCGGCTTTCCCGGCCGATGTCGAAGGCCCTGGTCCGCTCGCCCTCGTGAAGCGAATTCCGTCCGCTGCCGTAAAGGGAGACGTCCGCTCGTCGGATCGTCCCGTCGTCGGAGCGGAATTCACCCGTCCAACTGCAGCTTTCGTGCCCGGGATGACTTATGCACTGCAGCCGCTGCGCCGTGAACATCCCCGGGGTGCCGTCGGCTTTCGCGGCCCGGACGGCGGGGGCGACATTCGGCACGCTCAGGTAGAGCAGATACGCCCCCGCCAGCAGCAACAGCACGGTGCCCAGGTGGGACGGCCGCCGACGGGCCATCCTTTACCGTCCCGCTTCGACCGCGCAAGCGCAGCGCATGCGCGCGCGTTCGGCGGAGTTCGGCTTCCGGTGCAGGTACATCGCGACCACCATGGGCGCGAACACGATCGCGTTGTAGAAGAGATGCAGCTCGACGCGGGGGATCAGGAGCTGGATGATGCTCGTCGGGGCGGCGCGTCCCGCCAGGTAGGAGCCGGTGATCGCCTGGATGAGCAGCAGCAGGTGTTCGAAGTGGTGCCAGACCTGGATGCCCAGCGAGATGTTCCACCACGTCCTCGACCTGCCGGTGAAACCGGGCCGCAGCAGTATCAGGCCGATGAGCATGACGAGCGCGTAACCGTAGTGCATCCATTCGGACGTGACGAGCCACGGGAACGGCAGGCCCAGAACTCCCCGCGCCTCCTTCAACGGCCAGCCGAGCGCGTAGAGCTGGATGGCCTGGGCGATGTGCTCGGCCCAGTGCGCGATCACGACCACCATGAACAGGCTCAGCGCGCCCCGATGGTAGCGCCTGTTGAGAGGGCCGAGGCCGGTCTGGAAACGACTGGCCGGGGCCGTGCCCACCGCCATGCTTGGACCTCCGTGCACGGTCGATAATCCGACATACGCGTTCCATCCAAAGGCGGCGTCGGCGGGCTGGCTACTTCCTTCGTGCGCACCTGTGCCTTACTTCACCGCCGGCCTGCTCTTTTCATAGAACGCGCACGGCCGGATTTCACTGATCCCGCGCAATAACCGCGCCCCGTGACGCCATATCGGCTCGTCCGCAAAAGAGCCGCGCCCGCCGCGACGACCGGCGAGCGCCACGTCCGTGTCGCGTCAGTGGAAGGGGCGCGTTACTGGAAGGAGAGGGTCAGGCGTCGGGCGGGGTCCAGGCGGCCACGAGGGCGAGCAGGCCGGGGAAACGGGCGTCGATGTCGTCGACACGGACGTGGCTGCGGCGTTCGAGGCCGTACTGGCGCTGGCGGATCAGCCCCGCCTCGCGCAGCGCCCGGAAGTGGTGCGTGAGCGAGGACTTGGGGCGGTCGAAGCCGAACCAGCCGCACGGGTGGTCGAACTCCTCGCGTTCGAGCAGCAGCCTGCGCACGATCTCCAGGCGCAGCGGATCGCTGAGCGCCGCCATGACGCGGTCGAGGCGCAGATCGGCGACGTCCGGTTCGGGCAGCGGGTCCGGCAGGTCCGGCGGTGCCGGGACGTCGACGAACGGGCCCGGTGACACGACCGACCGCATGCGGCCCTCCTCGGCACGACTCAACCCTTGTACGAGTTCTATCGTACTACATGCTAAGTTCGAGAAAAGTCGTACAAGGGAGGTTCCTCATGGCCGAGACGACGCTCGCCCGGGGACGCGCCGGGGCGGCGCCCACGCGGTGGGTGTGGCTGGCGGCCTGGCCGGTGACGGCGGTGTTCGTGCTGTCGAACGCGGCCACGCCGCTGTACGTGCTGTGGCAGCGCGACATCGGCTTCTCGCGCGGCACGCTGACGGTGGTCTTCGCCTGCTACATCGCCGGGCTGCTGGGATCGCTGCTGGTCTCCGGCGTGGCCGCGGACCGGCTGGGACGCCGTCCGGTGCTGCTGCCCGCGCTCGCCCTCGCGGTGACGGCCTGCCTGGTCTTCGCGACCGCGTCGTCGGTGGCCGCGCTGGTCGTCGCGCGGCTGTGCACGGGCATCGCCGTGGGCGCGGTCGTGTCCGCGGGCATGGCGGCGGTGACGGACGTGGCGGGGCCGAACCGCCACCGGCTGGCGGCGCTGCTCGCCTCGTGCGCGATGGTGCTCGGCGCCGGGCTCGGCCCGCTGCTGGCCGGCGTGCTGTCCGAGACGCTCCCCGCGCCCACCGTCACCGTGTTCGCCGTGGAGGCGGTGCTCCTGGTGACGGCGATCCTGGTCGTGTGGCGCATGCCGCTGCCACGTGACGCCGCGTCCGCGGCCGGCGGCTCCTGGGTGCGCGTGCCGAGGGTGCCGCGCGGCGACGGGTGGCGGCTCGCGCTCGGCGTCGCGGTGTTCGCGCCGGGCATCACCGCGACGTCGTTCGTGCTGTCGCTCGGCCCGTCCCTGCTGGCCGGCCTGCTCGGCACGACGAGCCGGATCGTCGCCGGACTGACCGCGTTCGTGATGTTCGCCGCCGCGACCGGCGTGCAGTTCGCGGTGCGCGGCCTGCGCGGGCACGTGGTGCTGGCGGCCGGAGCGGTGAGCACGACGCTCGGCATGGTGTCGCTGGCCGTCGCCGTGCACGCCGCGTCGGTCGCCGCGCTGGTCACCGCCGCGCTTCTGGCGGGAGCGGGCCAGGGCATGGGGCAGCTCGGCGGGCTGTCGCTGCTGAACTCCAGCGTCCCGCCGCGCCGCCTGGCCGAGGCGAACGCGGCGTTCAACGTCGGCGGCTACGTCCCCGCCGGGCTGCTGCCGGTCGCGTCCGGCTACCTCAGCGACGCCGTGGGGCTGACCACCGGCGCGACCGTCTTCGCCGCCGTCCTCGCGGCGCTCGCCGTCGCCGGCGGAATCTGCGTGCTCCTGCGCCGTGCGGTCACGTTGCCCGCAGCCGCCTCATCACGGAGGAACACCGGCGTGCGGGGCGGCGGTCAGTCCCCCAGGAAGGCCAGCAGGTCCTGATTGAACTTCTCCTTGTCGCCCGGCACCAACGCGATGCCGTGCGAGCCGCCCTCGTACACCTTCAGGGTGGCGTTGGGGATGATCTCGGCGGCCTTGCGGCCGGTGGCTTCCACGGGGACGATCTGGTCGTCGTCCCCGTGCACCACCAGCGTCGGGACGTCGAACTTGCGCAGATCCTCGGTGAAGTCGGTGCGGGCGAACGCGTCCACGCACTTCACCCCGGCCTGGACGTTCTGGTGCATGGCCATGAACCAGAACGCGTCCTGGTTGCCCTGGGTGGCCCTGGTGCCGGGACGGTTCGCGCCGACGAACGTTTCCGCCGTCTCCCTCCAGAACTGCGAGCGTTCGGTGAGGATGCCGTTCTTGATGTCCTCGAAGACCTGCTCGGGGACCCCCTCCGGGTTGTCCGGCCCCTGGATCATCAGCGGCGGGATCGCCGACAGCAGCACCGCCCTGGCGACCCGCCCGGTGCCGTGGCGCCCGACGTAACGGGCCAGCTCACCGCCGCCCATCGAGTGCCCCACGAGCGTGACGTCGCGCAGGTCCAGGGCGTTGACCAGGTCGTTGAGGTCGTCGGCGAACGTGTCGAAGTCATAGCCGTCGAACGGCTGGCTGGACCGGCCGTGCCCGCGCCGGTCGTGGGCGATGCCGCGAAAACCGTTGTCGGCCACCAGCTTCATCTGGTCGTCCCAGGCGTCGGCGTTCAACGGCCACCCGTGGATGAACAGCACCGGGCGTCCCGACCCCCAGTCCTTGTAGAAGATCTCCTCGCCGTCGCGGGTCCTCACATGCGCCATCGTGCCGCCTCCCAAGTTCCGACGCCCGCGACCGATACCCCGGCACGGCACCCACCAGACGAAAGCGGAGGTCTAGATACCTTTGCGGTCGGTGGCGTGGCGCGCGGTGCACCTAGGTACACCCCCTGTTCGGGGCTCGGAGACACTGTGCCGACGGCCGTCCTGCCGGACACTTGAGTCCAGACGGCGATGCGGAGGGATTCCGGTGGACGGCGAACTGATGCGAGGCACCCGGTGGGCCCAGTGGGCCATGGCGCCATGGCGTGGGCTGTGGACGTGGCTGCTGTGGGTGCCCGGCATAGCGTTGCTGGTGGTGCTCAACAGCGCGTTGTCGCTCATCCCCGTCGGCGTGGGACTGCTGCTGATGACGCCGCTGCTGGCGATGGCCCGGTCGCTGACCGACGTCTACCGCAGAGAAATCAACAAATGGACGGACACGCGGATCGAGCGCCCCTACCTGCCCGAGCCCGAGCCGGAGCCGGGCGTCATGGGGCAGCTGCGGCGGCTCTGGGCGCTGGTGTCCGATCCGGCCACGTGGCGTGACCTGCTGTGGCTGGCCGCCGACCCGCTCGTGGGGGCGTTCACCGCGGCGCTTCCCGGCCTGCTCATCCTGTACGGGGTGTGGGGCTGGATGCTCGCGGGGGGCATGGCCGACGTCATCGCCGTCCACGGCGGCGAGGACTGGTACGGCTTCGTCCATATCGGCGGCTCGCGTGCCGTCGACGGTTCCGTGGAGGTGGCCACCGCGGTCCTCGGCACGGTCTTCATCGTCGTCGGCTTCCTGACCGGCCCGAAGCTGCTCAACGTCTACGGGCGGTGGGGGCGGGTGCTGCTCGGCCCCACCGAGGCGTCGCGGCTCAAGCTGCGCGTCCGGCACCTCACCGAGACCCGGTCGGACGCCGTGGACACCTCCGCCGCCGAACTGCGCCGCATCGAACGCGACCTGCACGACGGCGCGCAGGCCAGGCTCGTCGCCATGGGCATGAGCCTCGGCGCGATCGAGCACCTGCTCGACAAGGACCCGGAGAAGGCCCGCGTTCTTTTGGCCGAGGCGCGCGAGTCGTCGGCGACGGCGCTGCGCGAGCTGCGCGACCTGGTGCGCGGCATCCACCCGCCCGTGCTGGCCGACCGGGGCCTGGCCGACGCGGTGCGCGCCCTCGCCCTGGACCTGCCGCTGAAGGTGGAGACCGACATCGAGCTGGCGGGACGTCCCGAACCGCCGGTGGAGTCGGCCGCGTACTTCGCCGTCTCGGAGATCCTCGCCAACGCGGTCAAGCACTCGGGCGCCCGCCAGGTCTGGGTGGACATGCGGCACGACGGCGGCATGCTGCGCGTCACGATCACCGACGACGGGCGGGGCGGCGCGTCCCCGGAGAACGGCTCGGGACTGCGCGGCATCGAGCGCCGACTCGGTACATTCGACGGCGTCCTCGCCCTCAGCTCGCCCGTGGGCGGCCCGACGATCGTGACGATGGAGCTGCCGTGCACGTTGACGTGAGCGTGGCCCGCTGATGCGGGTGGTGCTCGCCGAGGACCAGGCTCTCCTGCGGGAGGGCCTGGTCAGTCTGCTGGAGGCCGGCGGCCTGGAGATCGCCGCCGCGGTCGACAACGGCCCGTCGCTGCTCAAGGCGCTGCTGGAGCACCGTCCCGACGTGGCCGTCGTGGACGTGCGGCTGCCGCCCTCCTTCACCGACGAGGGACTGCGGGTCGCGCTGGAGGCACGCCGCCACGTCTCCGGCCTGCCGGTGCTCGTCCTGTCGCAGTACGTCGAACGGCTGTACGCGCGCGAGCTGCTGGCCGACGGGACGGGCGGCATCGGCTACCTGCTGAAGGACCGGGTGTTCGACGCCGCCCAGTTCGTGGACGCGGTACGGCGGGTGGCGGCCGGCGGCACCGCGATGGACCCCGAGGTCATCTCGCGCCTGGTCGCCCGCGGCGCCGACGACGACCCGCTGGCCCGGCTGACCCCCCGCGAGGTGGAGGTGCTGGAGCTGATGGCGCAGGGCCGCTCCAACGCCGCGATCGCCCAACGGCTCGTCGTCACCGAACGCGCGGTCGTCAAGCACACCGCCAACATCTTCGGCAAGCTCGGCCTGACGGTGTCCGACGACGACAACCGCCGCGTCCTGGCCGTCCTCACCTACCTCGACAGCCGCTGACCTGTCGCGTCACCCCCACCAGCCGTCCACGAAGACCCTGCTGACCTGCTGACCTGCTGACCTGCTGACCTGCTGGGCTGCTGGGCTGCTGGGCTGCGCCCGATCGCAGCGACCGTCCCCGGTGAACCGAACCCGTCCAGCCTGTTTCCACCCGAGCATCTACTTGCCACTCTGGAAAGTACTTGCCATACTGAGACCAGTCGACAAGACGGGGAGGCACGATGATCGGCGAGATGAACCCGGCGGGCGCGGCGGCCGCGCTGGAGCAGGCCGAGCGGCTCGGCACGGCGGTGCGGCGGCACGGCCGCTGGCTGGTGCGGTACCAGCTCGGCTACGGGGTGGCCTCCTTCCTGGTGGTCCTGATGCTCGGGGTGATCGACGGGCCGATCGGCATCGGCGTCAGCGTGGGCGTGTGGGGCGTCGTCATCACCCTCCTCAGCGTCTACGCCGCACGGCAACCCGTCGCGCACCGCGGCATGGCCCGGGCGCACAGCTTGATGATCGCTACCTGGGCGGCGCTCTACGGCCTGGTGCTCTCCGTGGGTGTCACGTGGTTCGACGGGCGGCTCGCCTGGTGGCTGCCGGGGGCGGTGGTGGTCGCGTCGCCCGGACTGGTGTCGGCCTACCTGACGCACAAGCGCATCGCGGAGGCGTCGTGAACCATCCGCGCCACGACCTGGACGAGGTCATCCACGCGCCGGTGCGGTTCTCCATCGTGGCGGTGCTGGCGGCGGCCGACAAGGCCGAGTTCGCGTACGTGCGCGACACCGTCGAGGTCAGCGACTCGGTGTTGTCCAAGCAGGCCGCGACGCTGGAGAAGGCGGGCTACATCAAGGTCACCAAGGGATTCGTGGGCAAGCGCCCCCGCACCTGGCTGTCGCTGACCGCACGCGGACGCGAGGCGTTCGCCGCGCACTGCGCGGCACTGCAGGCCATCTCCGAAAGCGCACGCGCGTCCGCCTGACCGCCCGGACCGTAAATTTTGCCAGGCAGAACGGGCCCCGCCGCGGTTTCGGGCTGTCGCGGCCGGCAGATGGTGCACTATCTTGCAGGCGAGATAAGCCCTTTGGGGGGCCGCCATGACCGCGATCCTCGTCCTGCTCTGCCTGGCGATCGCCGGCCGCGAGCTGTATCTGGCCTTCGAACGCAGGCGTCCGTCGTCCGCACCAGAGATCGCCGACATCCGCACCCAGCTGTCGGCGCTCAAGCACACCCGCGACGACCTGACACGCCTGCGCACCGACGTCGACCGGCTCACCGACGGCCACACGACCCACGACCAGGCGCTGCAGGACACCGACGCGCGCATCCGCTCCCTCATCGCGCAGATCAACGACCGCATGCTGCCCGAGGTCACCGCCCGCCTGACGGAACAGCGCGAGACCGTCGACCAGCTCGCCGGCGAAGTCGCCCGCCTACGCGGCCACCTGGTGACCCGACTCGACCAGGCGGTGGCCGCCTCCCTGGGCGCCGACCCGGTGGACACCGTCGCGGGCACCCTCACCCCGTCGCGCCCCGACCTCGCCGACGCCTACGAACGCTTCGCCCACCACCTCGGCCTGCGTGTCGAACTGCGCACTCCCCTGGACGACGGCACCCGCTACTACCTGTCAGGCCGCAGCCCTCGCGCCTTGGAACGCGACTTCTTCGACCTCCTCCACACCCTCCGCACCACCCCTTTCGACCGCCATGCGCTGCAGGCCGCCGACAAGACCTCGCCTGGACAACATGACGGCAGGCAAACGGCCCGGGACGGAAATCGAGAGCCGCTGGAAGCCGCCGCGGACGACAGACGTTCTCCGAAGCCATCGCTGCAAGCCGCCCGTGACATGCTGACCTGCCTGGGCTCGTTGGAGCCCGGGGGCATGCAACTGGGGCCGCTGGTCGTCGTGCGAGATCGAGACGGCCTCCTGTGCGGTGTCCTCTCGCTAGCCGAATTGCGCCAAGGCACGGTTGTCGACACGCTGCACGACCTCCCCACAGCAGCGGCCCAACTCCGGCAACTCCCCCAGGGACGCTCCTGCCACCTCCCCACCCCCTGAACAGGACACCCCAACACCGCCTACCGAGACGACCACCCACCACGCCAGGTGCGTTCCGGGTGGGCGTGGGTTGGCTGAGGGGCACGGGGGGTCGGCTGTTCTGCGCCCGTGCCGCCGGCTTCAGGGGCTCGGCCGCGATTCGGCGTCGGTGTTGTGCTTCAGGAGGGCGGGGTCCAGGTGAACTGAGGGGAGCGGTTCTCGAGGAAGGCGGTGACGCCTTCGTCGGCTTCGCCGGAGGTGGCGGCTTCCGCCTGCCAGGTTCGCGTCAGGTCGTCGACGGGGTCGCCGATGGCGGCGGCGTCGACGACCTGCTTGGCGGCGTGCTGGGTCAGCAGGGAACGGGACGTCAGGGTCGCGGCGAACTCGGCCACGCGGGCGTGCACGTCGCCTGTGACGACCTCGTTGAGGAAGCCGATGCGCAGGGCGTGGGCGGCGTCGACCAGGTCCGCCGAGTAGAGGAGGTACTTGGCGGCGGACGGGCCGATCAGGCGGACGAGGCGGGCCGTGGCCGAGGCCGGGTAGACCAGACCGAGCCGGGCCGGGGTGATGCCGAACCGGGCGGACGAGGCGGCGAAGCGCAGGTCGCAGGCGGCGGCGAGCTGGCAGCCGCCGCCGACGCAGAAACCTTCGATCGCGGCGATCGTGGGCTTCGGAAAGGCGGCCAATGCCGTTTCGGCCACCGTGGACGGGTGGCCGCGGTGGCGGGCGTCGGTCAGCTCGGAGATGTCGGCGCCCGCGCAGAAGTCGCCGCCCGCGCCGGTGACCACGACGGCGCGGACGGCAGGGTCGGCGGCCAGCCCGTCCAGCAGGCGGGGCAGCTCCAGCCACATGGCGCGCGTCATGGCGTTGCGCTTGTCCGGACGGTCGATAGTGATCGTGCCGACGCCCGCGGCGGCGTCGACGGCATGGCGCAGTCCCATCCCTCCCCTTCCGTGTCGCCCCGGGCAATCGTACGGATCCCGGGGTTCGGCTCCGCCTCCGGGACGAGGCCCGTTCTCCCGTCGTCCACCTGAGGGGGAGTCGTAAGACACCCCTTACGAGGGAGGACCGGACCGGCGCCGAGGCGGATCCTTGAAGGACGGGCGGCCCAAGGAACGGAGTTCGTGGTGCCTCACAGCACACGCGTCTTCTCGACGATCCCGCTGGACGCCCCCCTGACCGCGGCTCCCAACCAAACCGGCGCCAAGGCGACCAACCTCCCCCAAGCCGCGACGGCGGCCGCGCGGCGCCCGGCCGCGCTGCACCGGGGCCGGACACGAGGCCAGGACGCCCCGCACATCGCGGCCGCCGAACCGGCGGCGCCGACGCTCACCCCGCCCGCGTCTGCGTCGGCCCCACCGACCCGCGCCCCGGGCGAGCTGCCGCCGCGTGAACCGCCGCGGCTGCGAACCCGCTGGGCGCAAAAGCTCGACGCGCGGCTGGCGTGGACGGCCAGGCGGCGGCTGACGGTCGCGGGCGCGATGGCACGCCCCAGACTCGTGCGCGCGCTGCGGTTCGACGAGCTCACGGCGGCGCTCCAGGGCGGTCCACTCCCCGCCGACCTGGAGCGTCTCCCCTTCCCGCCGGGCACCGCTCCCCTGCCGGCCGTGTTCCGGCTGGCAGGGGAGCGGATCGTGGCGGAGGCCGCCCCCTCGCGAGACGGCGCGCGTCCCGCGGGCGGCGGCCGGGGGACCGGGCCGGCGCATGCCGGCCCGGGCACTCCCCCCTCCGGATCGGTGCTGAGGGTGGACGCGCTCAAGCCGTCCCCGACCGCGTACCTGCCCTCCTTGACGGGGGTCGTGGCCGAGCTGGCAGCCCCCTGTCGCACCTGGCGATCCTCGCCCGCGAGACGGGCGTGCCCACGGTGACCCTGCGCGGCGCCCTGGACCGGGACGGCGACACCGGCCGCCTCGAAGCCCTGTCCCCCGTGCCCGAGCGCCTCGCTGGAGAGGAATCGGTGGCGTGAGGGGGCTGCGGACGGGCGTCTACGCGGGCCTTGGCCTGATGGTGACCGCCACGGGCGGATACGTGGTGGTCGACCTGGTGCGCTGGAAGTGGCAGTGGGCGCTGATGGCGGCGGAGTTGCTGCTGGTCACCCTGATGTTGTTCGTCGCGGTCGCGGGGGCTCGGCGGCTGGCGCGGATAGAGCGGGGCCTCGCCGAGACGATCGAGCGACTTTCGGCGCGGGAGCCACCAACCGCCGGAACGCCCCTGGCACGCTCGGCGGCGGAAGCGGGTGTGGGGCTGGAGGGGGCGGGTGGGTGATCTTCGTTCTGGTCGGTTCCTAGGGGCACGGGGAGAGATGGGCGCCGTCGTGGCTTGGCGGGCTGCTTCAAGGGAATGCGGGCGGGGCGGCGTGTGCTTTAATGAGTGACACGACTTGCGTTGTCCGCCTGAGGTTCATTCGGCGGCACCAGCGATCTTCCCCGCCCGGGCCTTCTGAGTGTCCGGTGTTCGTGTTCAGCGGCCCGATCCGACGGGCCGGTTCCTCCTTCCGCTCCCGTAGGTGCGTAGGACCGAGATGACGGGAGCCGTCTCCGGGTGACGCGGCCTGTGTGCCGGCGCGCACCCAGAAGGGAACTTCATGCCCTCCACCGCGACGATCACTACCGAGCGCACGTCCGTCGCCGAGCGGCGTCCGGCGACGCCCCGCACGGCGAGGCGGACGCGCGCCCCCAGGCAGACAGAAGACCAGCCGGGCGTCTCGTTCCAGGGCGTCCTGGACGTGCGCGACAAGCACGCGTTCGTGCGGACCACCGGCTACACGCCCGGCCCCGACGACGTGCACGTCCAGCTCGCGCAGGTCAAGGCCCACCACCTGCGTCCCGGCGACATCGTGTCCGGGACGGCGCGGCCGCCCCGGCAGGAGGGCCGCGACAAGCACCCGTCCCTGGTCGAGGTGCACAGCGTCAACGGCGTCTCCCTCCAGGAGGCGGCGCGGCGGCCCAAGTTCTCCGAGCTGACGCCGCTGTTCCCGAACGAACGGCTGCGCCTGGACACCGGCGCCATGGCCACGCGCGTCATCGACCTGGTCGCGCCGATCGGCAAGGGGCAGCGCGGCCTCATCGTGTCGCCGCCCAAGGTCGGCAAGACGATGATCCTTCAGGCGCTGGCCCACGCCATCTCCGTCAACAACCCCGAGTGCCACCTCATGGTGCTGCTCATCGACGAGCGGCCCGAAGAGGTCACCGACATGCGGCGGTCCATCCGCGGCGAGGTGCTGCACTCCACGTTCGACAGTCCCGTCGAGGAGCACGTGAACCTGGCGGAGCTGGCCGTCGAACGGGCCAAGCGGCTCGTCGAGCAGGGTCTCGACGTGGTGGTGATGCTGGACTCCATCACGCGCCTGGGGCGCGCCTACAACCTGCTGGCGCCGTCCAACGGGCGCGTTCTGGCGGGCGGTGTGGCGACGAGCGCCCTGTACCCGCCCAAGAAGTTCTTCGGGGCCGCACGCAACATCGAGAACGGCGGCTCCCTGACGATCCTCGCCACGGCGCTGGTCGAGACCGGTTCCCGTATGGACGAGGTGTTCTTCGAGGAGTACAAGGGCACCGGCAACATGGAGCTCAAGCTCGACCGGGGCCTGGCCGACAAGCGCGTGTTCCCCGCCGTCGACGTGGAGGCGTCCGGTACGCGGCGTGAGGAGCTGCTGATGTCCCCCGAGGAGCTGGAGCTGTCCTGGCGGCTGCGCCGGGCCCTGCAGGGGCTCGATCGGCAGCAGGCCGTCGAGGTGCTCATGGAGAGGATGAAGGGCACCTCGTCCAACGCCGAGTTCCTTCTGCGCATGCGGCAGGGCGACGTCGCCGCCTGAGCGCCGGCATTCACTCCGTCTGGAATGTTCTGAGGATGTCTCCGTAGAGGCGTTGGCTCGGCGTCCAGCGTGAGCCGGGGGCGAAGAAGGAGAACTCGAAACCGGCCGTGCGGGTGCGCAACACGTGCATCGCAGCCGTCTCCCCCCAGGTGAACTCCCATTCCGCGGCACGCCTGACGACGTCGGGTGCCGCTTCCAGGCGAATCCTCCGGTAGCCGGGGAACTCGTCCGTCGCCAGGGCCAGTCGTTCCGCGGCGCGCAGGCCGCTCAGCGGCTCCCCGGAAACGGGCATGATGCTCAGGCCGCGTTGGGCGAGCGGGTCGATCCACTGCACGACGGCCCCGTTGCGTTGGCGCGTCCAGTCCTTTGGCACCGCGAGGCTGTATCCGTCGCTCTCGTGGTAGCGGACGGTGCGCGGCAGGGTCGCGGCCGACGCTGATCCCTGGAAAGGCGCCGCGGGCGCTGCGGGCAATGCGGCGGTGTCGTGTCCGGCCATCACGGCGGCGTCGGTCTTCTCCACGGTGTGCCACCGGGCCGCCATCGCCCCCATCGTCACCATCGTGACCGCGCACGCCGTCACGAGCCCGACACGTGGCCGGGTGCCGAAGATGGCGGCGGCGCTTCGTGCGGGCAACGCCCCTCGCAGGGCGGCCCACAGGTTTCTTCCCACGCGCAATGTCACCGCGTTTCCGTCCGGGCTGCGCGCGCATCGCAGCATCCATGCCGTCTCAGCCGGGGAGAGACGTTCCTCCGGGTTCTGACGCAACAGTCCTTCGATGACGGGCGCCAGCGGACCGGCGCGCCTGGGCGGCTCATACTCGCCCAGCAGGACCGCCACCATGGACGCCAGCGCGTGGCAGCGCAGGAACGGCGAATCGCCCTCGACCGCCGCGTACAGCGTCGCGCCCAGCGACCACATGTCCGACGCCTCGCTGCCCCGGTCCCCCCGCACCCGCTCGGGCGACAGGTACGCGGGCGACCCCTGGATGCCCGACACCAGCGTGTCGGCGTCCCGGCCCCCGTGCAGGTACACGGCCAGGCCGAAGTCGGCGAGCAGGACCCGGCCGTCGTCGCACAGCAGCACGTTGCTGGGCTTGACGTCGCAGTGCAGGATCCCGGCGTCGTGCGCGGCGCGCAGCACCGACAGCACGGCGTAGCCGATGTCGGCGGCGCGGCGCGGGCTGAGCGGCCCGTCCTCGGCGATGACGTGGTGCAGCGACCGGGCCCGCAGGTACTCCATGATGATCCAGGGACGGCCGTCCTCGATGACGACGTCGTGCACCACGACCACCCCGGGATGCCGCAGCGCCGCCGTGGCGCGCGCCTCGTCGATGAGCCGCCGGCACATCACCCGGCGTTCGCCGAGCGTCAGTCCCTCGGGCAGCCGCACCTCCTTGACGGCCACGTCCCGGTCGAGCATCTCGTCGTACGCACGCCACACCGTGCCCATGCCGCCCCGGCCCACCACCGAGAGCAGGTGATACCGCTGCGCGAGCGGAATCCACCGATCTCCCCCCATGGGGTGGTTATGCGCGCGAACCGCACCAAGGCATTCCCCCTGCGCCGGAAGGATTTTTTGACCGGTGTCCTACCCGGAGAACCGCCTCCATTGCCGTTATCATTGCCGTCCCGCGCAATGGACGATCCACGCAAATGTGACTTACAAGGCGGCCGTTCGAAAGGCTAGGAAGCCTTGTCGGCGAGTACGCTCCGCGCCCACTTGTAGTCGGATTTGCCGACGGCGGTGCGCCGCACCTCGTCCACCAGCGTGAGGCTGCGCGGCAGCTTGTACCCGGCCAGGCGGCCCCGGCAGTGCTCGACCAGTTCCTCCAGCGTGGGCGACGTGCCCGGACGCGGCGAGACGACCGCCGCCACCCGCTGCCCGAACCGCTCGTCCGGCACCCCCACCACCACCGCGTCGTACACGTCGGGGTGGTCCTTGAGCGCGACCTCGACCTCCTCCGGGTACACCTTCTCGCCGCCGGTGTTGATGACGAGCGAGCCGCGGCCGAGCAGCGTGATGGTGCCGTCCTCCTCCAGCACCGCGAAGTCGCCCGGCACCGACCAGCGCACGCCGTCGGCGTCGGTGTGGAACGTCTCCGCCGTCTTCTTCGGGTCGTTGTAGTAGCCGAGCGGAATGTGGCCGCTGCGCGCCAGCCTGCCGATCTCGCCGGGCCGCACGGGCTTCATGTCGTCGCCGAGCACGGTGATCCCCGGCTTCATCTGGAAACGGGCCGTGCCCTCCTTGGACCCGACCGACGGCCCGCACGCGCCGGTCTCGGACGCGCCGTAGTTGTCGAGGAACACGATGTTCGGCAGGTGCGTGGTCAGTTCCTGCCGGGCGGCCTCGGTCAGGGGCGCGCCGCCAGAGGCGATCGCGAACAGCGACGAGGTGTCGTGACGGCCGGTGGCCAGCTCGCGCGCGACGGGACGCGCCATGACGTCGCCGACGAGCATCAGCACGTTGGCCTGCTCCTCGGCCAGCAGCTCCAGCGCCCGTCCCGCGTCGAACGCGTGGTCGGTGTAGAGCACGACCTTGGCGCCGCTGAACAGCCCCATGAGCGCCACCCACTGCCCGGCGCCGTGCATGACGGGCGCGCAGTCCAGCACGGCCATGGGCGGCTGCTCGGCGTTGGCGGCGAGCTCCTCGGGGCTGCCGACGGGGTCGCCCAGGACGTTGCCGCCGCCGAGCGCGCCGAAGAAGATGTCCTCGCAGCGCCACTCGACGCCCTTGGGGTACCCGGTGGTGCCGCCCGTGTACATGATGTAACGGTCGTCGCCGGACCGTTCGGGGAACGTGCCTTCGGGCGCGTCCGCCAGCGCCTTCTCGTACTCCACGGCGCCGGAGACCTCGCCGGTGGAGCCGTCCTCCAGCACCACCACGTGCCGCAGGTCGGGCAGGTCGGCGCGGATCTCCTCGACGCGGGCCAGCAGCGAGCGCTCCCCGATCAGCGCGACGGACCGGGAGTCGCCGAGCACGTGCCGCAGCTCGGCCGCGACGTACCGGTAGTTCACCGGGATCGGCACGGCCCGGATCTTGTAGGCGCCGAACATGCTCTCGAGCCACTCGGCCCGGTTGTAGGCCAGGATCGCCACGTGCTCGCCCGGCCGCACCCCCGCCGCCGCCAGGTGCAGGCCGACGCGGGACGCACGTTCGTCCAGCTCACCGTAGGTCCGGCGGGCCCGTCCCGCCACCAGGGCCGGGCGGTCCGGCCCCGCCTGGGCCAGGATTTCGAGCAGATCGGCCAGGTTGTAGCTGCGCGCCATGGCACTACCTCGCGGACTCGGGGATGAACGAGCTCCTGTGTCTCGATCATCCTTGGCGGCGGCCGGACGCTCAACAGTTACTGACATTTCGTCCAATGAGATCGGTCACAGGGCCGGGATGTACGATCCGTCACACCGGCGTTCGCGGCGATCCGCATCATGCCTCGTCAACGCCCCGTTCACCCGGTCTGTACGGGCGCTGCCACATCCGGCCACCCCCGGCGTCCTTACGCGGCTCTTATCTGGGCACCGGCATTCTTGACCGTAACGATTTGGCATCAGACGGGGGTAGTGGTGAGCGCAGGCGCGATGGCGTGGACGCCTCCGACGTGGGAGGAGATCGTCAACGAGCACTCCACGCGGGTGTTCCGGCTGGCGTACCGGCTGACCGGCAACCGGCACGACGCCGAGGACCTGACCCAGGACGTGTTCCTGCGGGTCTTCCGGTCGCTGTCCTCCTACAGCCCCGGCACGTTCGAGGGCTGGCTGCACCGCATCACCACCAACCTGTTCCTCGACCGCGCCCGCCGCAAGCAGCGCATCCGCTTCGACTCCCTCGGCGACGACGCGGCCGAGCGCCTGCAGGGCCGCGAGCCGAGCCCCGCCCAGTCCTACGACGAGCGGCACCTGGACGCCGACATCCAGAAGGCGCTGGACGCGCTGCCCCCCGAGTACCGCGCCGCCGTGGTGCTCTGCGACATCGAGGGCCTGACGTACGAGGAGATCGCCGTCACCCTGGGCGTGAAGCTCGGCACCGTCCGCAGCCGCATCCACCGGGGCCGCGCCCAGCTGCGCGCCGCCCTGGAGCACCGCCGCCCCGCCGACGCCACCGTCCCCGCCGTCACCTCTTCCTGACCCGTCCCCCGGCCACGGCGCGCGTGTCAGCGCTCGGCCGGCGAGAGGGAGATCGCGCCGTACGGGTGTCGTCGTGTTCGGCGCGGGCGAGCCGTGGCGCGGCAGGATGTGCGCGAGCCCCGCCAGCCCCCGGGCGAGATCGTCGCGCAGGGTGACCTCCAGCGTCATGCCGAGCGGCGTGGTCGTTTGACAGCGCTTGAAGGCTCAACTAATGTCGGCCACATCGTTGAATCTTCAAGCACTTGGGAGTCCGCCATGAGCAGCACCGCGACCGTCGCCCCGGGCCTGACCGCCGGGACCTGGAACATCGACCCCGCCCACTCCGAGGTCACCTTCAGCATCCGGCACCTGATGACCAAGGTGCGCGGCAGCTTCACCGAGTTCTCCGGCGCCGTCCAGATCGCCGAGGAGCTGGCCGAGTCCACCGCGACCGCCGAGATCAAGATGGCCTCGCTGGACACCCGCAACGCCGACCGCGACGCGCACGTGCGCTCCTCCGACGTGCTGGACGTCGAGAACCACCCGACGATGACGTTCGCCACCAAGGGTGTGCGGGCCGAGGGCGGCGAGTACCTGCTCGACGGCGACCTGACCATCCGGGGCGTCACCCGTCCCGTCACCCTGACCGTCGAGTTCCACGGCGTCGGCGAGGACCCCTGGGGCGGCACCCGCGCCGGGTTCTCCGCCACCACCACGATCAACCGCAAGGACTGGGGCATCGAGTTCAACGTGCCGCTCAAGGGCGAGGGCGCGCTGCTCGGCGACAAGGTCGACATCCAGCTGGAGGTGCAGGCCGTCCGCGCCTGAACCCCGCTCGTCACCGCGACGCGTTCAGGGCCGTCCACGATCCGTGGGCGGCCCTGAACTCATTCCGGGGGCCGGCCCTGCTCCAGCGGCATGCGGAGGGCGAAGCGGGCGCCGCGGGGCCAGTCCTCCACGCGCAGCGACCCGCCGTGCGCCTGGGCGATCTCACGGGCGATCGCCAGGCCGAGGCCGGTGCCGCCGGCGCCGCGGCTGCGGGCGCTGTCCAGCCGGGTGAACCGCTCGAAGATCCGTTCGCGGTCGACGTCGGGGATGCCCGAGCCGTCGTCGGTGACGCGCAGCAGCGCCGTCGTCCCCTGGCGGGCCACCTCCACGTGCACGCGGGACGCGGCGTAGCGCTCGGCGTTGTCCAGCAGGTTGCCCAGCAGCCGTTCCAGCTGCAGGCGCACCCCGCGCACCCGCACGTCCCGCGCCAGGTCGGTGGTCACCTGCAGCCGCGAGGAGCGCCGGGCCAGCTCGGCGGTGGTCAGGTCGGCCAGGTCGATGGTCTCCTGGACGGCGCCGCCGGTGCCGATCCGGGCGAGCAGCAGCAGGTCGGTCACGATCGTCTGGAGCCGGTCGATGTCGCGCAGCGCCGACCGGATCGCCGCCCGCAGGTCGGTGTCGTCGGGGTGCATCGCCGCGTCCTCCAGGTTGGCCCGCAGGCCGGCGATGGGGGTGCGCAGCTCGTGCGAGGCGTCGGAGGCGAACTGGCGCTGCCGGCCGACCGCGCGCTCCAGCCGGTCGAGCGTCTCGTTGGCGGTACGGGCCAGCTCGGCGATCTCGTCCTCGCCGGTGGGCTGCGGCACGCGGCGGCTCAGGTCGGTGGCGCTGATCTCGGCGAGCTGGGTGCGGATCTGCTCGACCGGGCGCAGGGTGCGGCCGACGATCCGCCAGGTGATCCAGGCGGACGCCGCGGTCAGCGCCAGCACGACGGCGGTGAGCGCCGCCTCCAGCAGCCCGTTGACCAGGTAGCCGGGCAGCGGCCGGGCCGCGTACACCACCACCGACTCGGGCGCGGTGTCGACCCGGATCGCCTCGATGACCATGCACCGCGGCAGCCGGGGGTCGCCCGGGCACTCCACCATGTCCTGGACGCGCTGGTCGGGGGTCGGCCATGTGCGGCTCAGCCGGGGGTAATGGGCGGCCGCCCGGGTGGAGTCCAGGATGTGGCCGCCGGGCCCGACCACCTGGATCAGCACCCGGCCGCCGGTCTCGTCCGGGATCTGGCCGGACAGCGCCCCGTCGCGGACCATGGCGCTGATGCGGCGCCCGGCCAGCTGGGTCTCCTGCAGCAGCCGGTTCTTGGTGGAGGCGCGCAGCACCAGGTCCATGCCGGCGGCGACGAGGCCGAATGCCACGGCGGCGAGCACGGCGGCGACGAGCGTGTCGCGTGCCCGAATGGACCTGGGCCGCAGCCGCATGAAGCTCCCCTTGATCACCGCACCGCGGACGGCCCGTCCTCCTGCGGACGCGTCCCACTACAGAGTGTCACGAACCTCCGGATCCGCGTCCGGCTCTCGACCCAACGTACCGCCGCGGGTCCCGGCGGACCCGACGGGCCGGACCCACACGCCATGGCACTGACCAGGGTAAATACCCACAGGACGAGGAAAACCGATCCGTCGGGCGCGACCGGTCCGCCACAGCGAGCACTTTCCAACCGATACGCCTGATTCCGGTTCAGATGGTTTCACGAGCGGTTATATCGGACATCCGCATGATGGACACGCCGAGCGACATCTAGGGCGGACACACATGGGCAGGGACGTGGCAGCGGCCAGGATCAGCGGCGAGGACCGGCGCCGGTACCGGGAGAAGGTGCGGCGCTGTCTGGACGTGCTGGCGCGCATGCTGGGCGAGTCGCAGTTCGAGTTCGAACGCCCGCACATCGGAATGGAGATCGAGCTCAACCTGATCGACGGCTACGGCGATCCGCAGATGCGCAACGCCGACGTGCTCAAGGCGATCGCCGATCCCGCCTGGGCCACCGAGCTGGGCCAGTTCAACCTGGAGATCAACATTCCGCCGCGGACGCTGGGCGGCGCGGGCACCGGCGAGCTGGAACACGAGGTGCTCGGCCATCTGGAGCACGCCGACGCGCGCGCCCGCGAGGTCGGCGCCGGGCTGGTGATGATCGGCATCCTGCCCACCCTGCGCCGCTCGGACATCGGCGAGGAGTCGATGTCGGCCAACGACCGCTACAAGATGCTCAACGACCAGATCTTCGCCGCCCGGGGCGAGGAGATGCGCATCGACATCGACGGGCCCGAGCCGCTGCGCATGCACGCCGACTGCATCCTGCCGGAGGCGGCGTGCACCAGCGTGCAGTTCCACCTGCAGGTCAGCCCGGACGAGTTCGGCGCCTACTGGAACGCGGCACAGGCGATCGCCGGCCCGCAGGTGGCGCTGGCGGCCAACTCCCCCTTCCTGTTCGGGCACCGGCTGTGGGACGAGACCCGCATCACGCTGTTCGAGCAGGCCACCGACACCCGGCCGGAGGAGTTGAAGGCGCAGGGCGTGCGGCCGCGGGTGTGGTTCGGCGAGCGCTGGATCACCTCGGTGTTCGACCTGTTCGAGGAGAACACCCGCTACTTCCCCGCGCTGCTGCCGCTGTGCGACGAGGAGGACCCGCTGGACGTCCTGGAGCACGGCGGCATCCCCCAGCTCGGTGAGCTGATGCTGCACAACGGGACGGTCTACCGCTGGAACCGTCCGGTGTACGCGGTGGTCGAGGGCAGGCCGCACCTGCGGGTGGAGAACCGGGTGCTGCCCGCCGGTCCCACGGTCGCGGACGTGATCGCCAACGGCGCGTTCTACTACGGCCTGGTGCGGATGCTGGCCGAGGACGAACGTCCCGTCTGGACGCGCATGTCGTTCGGCACGGCCGAGGAGAACCTGCACCGGGCCGCCCGCAACGGCATGGACGCCCGCCTGTACTGGCCCGGCATGGGCGACGTCCACGTGAGCGACCTGGTGCTGCGCAGGCTGCTGCCGCTGGCGTACGAGGGGCTGGACCGGTGGGGCGTCGACCCGTCCCGCCGCGACCGCCTGCTCGGCATCATCGAGCAGCGCTGCCTCACCAGGCGCACGGGCGCGCGCTGGCAGGTCGAGACCGTCCGCGCGCTGGAGGAGAAGAACGGCGTCGCGCGGCCCGAGGCGCTGCGCGAGATGGTCCGCGGCTATGTGGACGGGATGCGTTCCAACGAGCCCGTCCACACCTGGCCCGTCGCGGCGTGACCCGCGATCGACACACAATCCGCACAATTCATCCGCGACCGCACACCGGGCCCGCTCCTAGAGTCGGAGCGTGAACCGACAGCGGATCCTCGTCGTCGAGGACGAGCCCACGATCGCGCGGGCCGTCGCGGACCGGCTGGCCGCCGAGGGGTTCGCCGTGGACGTCGCGGTGGACGGCCCGTCGGCGGTCGAGCGGGCCCGCGCCGGCGAGCCCGACCTGATCGTCCTGGACGTCATGCTGCCCGGGTTCGACGGCCTGGAGGTGTGCCGCCGCGTGCAGGCGGAACGGCCGGTGCCGGTGCTCATGCTGACCGCCCGCGACGACGAGACGGACCTGCTCGTCGGGCTGGGCGTGGGCGCCGACGACTACATCACCAAGCCGTTCAGCATGCGGGTGCTGGTGGCGCGCATCCGGGCCGTGCTGCGCCGGGTCGGCCGGTCGGGGGACGACCCGGCGCGGCACGGCACCCTGCGCGTCGGCCCGCTGGAGGTGGACCAGCGGTCGCGGCGCGTCCGGGTGGACGGCCGCGAGGTGCACCTGACGCCCACCGAGTTCGACCTGCTGGTGTGCCTGGCCCGCAACGAGCGGACGGTGCTGACCCGCGCCGTCCTGCTGGAACAGGTGTGGGACTGGGCGGGCGCGGGCGGCACCCGCGTCGTCGACGGGCACGTCAAGGCGCTGCGCCGCAAGCTGGGCGCGGGGCTCATCCGCACGGTGCACGGCGTCGGCTACGCGCTGGAGGCGCCCGCGGAGAGGCGGCCGTGAGCGCGCTCGACGGGCTGCGGGCGAGGCTGCCGCGTCCCCTCGACCCGCTGCGCTCCATCAAGATCAAATTCGGGGTGGTGGCGGTGGTGACCGCGTGCACCGCCATCATGATCGTGGTGTGGGGGTACGCGCTGGGCTTCCGCACCCGGCACACCCTGCCGGTCGGCATGCTGATCTCGCTCGGCGTCACCCAGCTCATTGCGCACGGCATGACCTCTCCGCTGCGCGAGATGACGGCGGCGGCGCGGGCGATGGCGCGCGGCGACTACAGCCGCCGGGTGCGGGCCACGTCGCGGGACGAGGTGGGCGAGCTGGCCACCGCGTTCAACACGATGGCCGCCGACCTGGCCGAGGTGGACCGGCAGCGGCGCGAGTTCGTCGCCAACGTCTCGCACGAGCTGCGCACGCCGATCAGCGCCCTGCACGCGGTGCTGGAGAACGTCGCCGACGGCGTCACCCCCGCCACCCCGGAGGTGCTGGAGTCGGCGCTGGAGCAGACCGAACGGCTGGGCCGCCTGGTCACCCAGCTGCTCGACCTGTCGCGGGTGGATGCGGGAGCGGCCGCCCTGGACCTCACCAGGTTCGAGGTCGCCGCGTTCGTGGACGACGTGGCGGCCGAGGCGGAGGCGGGCCACCCGGGCGTGCGCGTCGAGACCGACGTGCCGTCCGCCCTGCGGGCGCTGGCCGACCGGGACCGGCTGCACCAGGTGCTGGCCAACCTGCTGGACAACGCCGCCCGGCACGGCCCGCCCGGACGGCCCGTCACGGTCACCGCGCGGCCGGGCGGTGACGGCGGGCTGGTGCTGGAGGTGGCGGACGAGGGGCCGGGCATCCCGCCCAGCGAGCGCGCCCGCGTCTTCGAGCGCTTCTCGCGCGGCGCCGGCTCCTACGGGCCGCGCGTCGGCGCCCGGGACGGCGGCACCGGCCTGGGCCTGGCCATCGCCCGCTGGGCGGTCGAGCTGCACGGCGGCGGCATCCACGTCGTCGACACCGCGCGGGGCTGCCGCATCCGCGTGACGATCCCCGCCGACCCCGCCGCGGGGGCCGTGTTCAGCGGCGGAGGATGACGCCACGCGGGCGGCGGCGGCCGCGGCGGCCCCACGCGGCCACGGCGGTCGCGGCTAGCGGCGGAAGGTGACGACCTCGGCGGCGTCGCCGACCGCCTCCCGGGCCGCCGGGAGCACCGGCCCGCCCGACCCGTCCGCCAGCAGCGCCCGCGCCCGCAGCACGATCTCCAGGTCGAACCGCAGGTCCGGGTCGAGGAGCTGGTCGCCGAACAGCTCCTCAAGCTGCCGCAGCCGGTAGCGCACCGTCTGCGGGTGGACGTGCAGCCGCATCGCGACCTCGTTGGCGTTGCGGCCCGACTGCAGCCACGCCAGCAGCGTCTCGGCCAGCCGGTCCTGCTGGCCGGCGCGCAGGTGCGCCAGCGGCGCCAGCCGCAGCCGGGCCAGCGAGACGATCAGATCCTCGTCCTGGAACAGGATCAGCGTGGACATGTGCTCGACGCTGCGCACCACGCCGTCGGCCTCGATCACGCCGCGTTCCACCAGGCCGAGCGTCTTGCGGGCCCACTGGAACGAGCGGGCCGCCTCGGTCACCGGCACGGTCGGGCCCACCACGGCCAGGGAGCCGCTGAGCGCCCGGTCGACCAGCTTGGCCCGGCCCGGCCCGTCCGGGTCGGGAATGATCAGGCTGGGCGTGCGGCGCTCCAGGTCGGCCAGGATGTCGGGCGGGAACGCCGGCTGCCGCGCGTCCTTGCCGTGCCGGCCGAGCGCCACCGCGGCGACGGTGCGCGGCACCGGCCAGTGCGCGGCGGCGGCCAGGTCGGCGATCGCCTCCAGGGTGGCGGACGGGTCGGCGAACAGCAGGTCGACCAGGCGCTTGCGGCGCCGCTGCATCTCCCCGGCCACCGCCGCGCGGGCCTGCGCGTAGCCCTCGGCGGCGGCCGCGGCCAGCTCGTCCTGGAACATCATCATGGCCTCGCCGACCGCGCCGAGCGTGCGCGAGGACACGCCCAGGTGCGCCGCGCCCTCGGCCAGGCGCCGCCAGGCCACCACCCCGCCGACCCGCATCGCGGTCTGCATGGCGTCCAGGCTGCGGCCCTCCCCGGCCTCGCCGCGGCCGATGGCGCGGAAGAAGTCGGTGACCGGCCCGGCCTCGTGTCCCGGATCGGCCACCCGGTCCACGAAGTAGTGCAGGACCCGCTCGACCGCCAGCCGCAGGGTGCCCGAATAGGCCCCGTCGCCGGGCCGGTCGTACTCGCGCACCCTGGTCCGGATCTCCTCGATCATGTCGTCGGCGACCTCGTCCAGATGGGGCCGCATGTGCACGGCGAGCTCCCGAGGCAGGTCGGCCCAGGGGCGTCCGTGAGCAGCGGTGGACCCGTCGTCGGCCACTGTGTGCCTCCCCGTCGTCCGCGCCCCTCAGTTACCTTCCGGACACAAGGGGCAATTACTCACTTACGCGACCCGTGTGGTGCAAATCATGTCCCGTTGGACACCCGTCCGCCAAGCTCCGGTCAGGACTCGACCAATTTCGGCCATGCGAAATATGGATTTGTTACATGGACGCCGGGTTCGGGCGCATGCTGTCCCAACGGAGGCGTTCCGTCCGCCTCCAGGGGTAGTTGCCACGTTGGTCAGAACGGGGGCGTGCCGTCCGGACGAGGACGCGTCTCCGGTCGTACGCGACAGGCGGCCGTGGCCCGCCGGGGCCGCCGGTGCGGGAGGTCGGCTGTGCCCACGCCATCGAGGCCCACGGGGACCGAAAAGGCGCTGGCCGCGACGGGCCGGGCCATCGACGATCGCTTCGGCGCCGCCGGGTTCGGCCGCAAGGCGATGCGCAAGGCGTTCCCCGACCACTGGAGCTTCCTGCTGGGCGAGATCGCGATGTACTCGTTCGCGATCGTCGTGCTCACCGGGGTCTACCTGACCTTCTTCTTCAAGCCCAGCATGACCGAGGTCGTCTACAACGGCACCTACGGGCCGCTGCGCGGCGTGCGGATGAGCGAGGCGTACGCCTCCACCCTGAACATCAGCTTCGAGGTGCGCGGCGGGCTGCTCATGCGGCAGATCCACCACTGGTCGACGATCATCTTCCTCGGCGCGATCGTCATCCACCTGCTGCGCAACTTCTTCACCGGCTCGTTCCGCAAGCCCCGCGAGCTGAACTGGGTCATCGGCGTGATCCTGTTCATGCTCGTCCTGCTGAACGGGCTGTTCGGCTACTCGCTGCCCGACGACCTGCTGTCGGGCACCGGCATCCGCATCCTGGAGGGCGTGATCGAGTCGATCCCGATCGTCGGCTCCTACCTGCTGATGTTCGTGTTCGGCGGCGAGTTCCCCGGCACGGAGATCATCCCCCGGCTGTACGTGACGCACATCCTGCTCATTCCGGGCATCCTGCTGGCGCTCATCCCGCTGCACGCCGTCATCCTGACCTGGCGGCAGACCCACACCCAGTTCCCGGGCAAGGGCAGCACCAACACCACCGTGCAGGGCGGCCCGTTCTACCCGGTGTTCATCGCCAAGACCACCGCGTTCTTCCTGTGGGTGTTCGCGATCACGGCGCTGATGGCCACGTTCTTCCAGATCAACCCGATCTGGCTGTTCGGCCCGTACGATCCGGGCGCGATCAGCGCCGGCTCGCAGCCCGACTGGTACATGGGCTTCCTGGAGGGCTCGCTGCGGATCATGCCCTCGTGGGAGATCAACGCGTGGGGCCACACGCTGCCGATGAACGTCCTGATCCCCGCGCTCGCCGTGCCCGGCCTGCTGTTCGTGGGCCTGGCGGTCTACCCGTGGCTGGAACGCTGGGTCACCGGCGACCACCAGATCCACCACCTGCTGGACCGCCCCCGCGACGTCCCGGCGCGCACCGGCATCGGCGTGGCCGGCGTCGTGGCCTACGGCTCCCTGTGGGCGGCCGGCGCCAACGACATCATCGCCAAGACCTTCAACATCCCGCTGTTCTGGACGACCTGGTTCTTCCGGTTCGCCTTCATCCTCGGCCCGATCCTGGGGTTCCTGATCACCTACCGGATCTGCCTGGGGCTGCAGCGCCGCGACCGCGCCCTCGCCGAGCACGGCCTGGAGACCGGCATCATCTGCCGTTCGACGACCGGCGAGTACACCGAGGTCGAGCAGAGGCTCGGCGACGAGGACATCCCCGCCATCACCGACCCGCGCCCGGCCGCCGCCCGCGCCATCGCCCGCCCGGAAGGCGACGGCGTCGTGCCCCCCGAGGCCCGCGGCCGCCTGGACCGGGTCCGCATCGCCCTCAACCGCCGCTTCATGCACGACCTCGCCGCCGTCCCGACCCGCGAACCCGAGGAAGGCGCCCCCAGCCTGCGCAGGGCCCTCAAGGAACACAAGGAGGAGTAGCCTCGCCCGACCGTCCTTACGCGTCCGCCGACGCCAGGCCGCTCTTCTCCAGCAGCCGCATCCAGCTGTCCCGGTGCCGGCCCTTGCGGTCGCGGCGGTTGACGGCGTGCCTTCCGATGACGGACTCGATGAGCTGCGGATAACCCTCGCCGAGGACGTGGACGTCGAAGAACGTGACGATGTCGGGTGCCAGCTCCGTTGTCTCGACGACCTCCACGTCCACGTGCTTGTAGGCGAAGACGTAGTCGTCCCCGTCGCAGAAGTAGACGTCACCGTCCCGGAGGTCCAGGTAGATGCCGCTGCCGCACTCGATGTCCCCGGGAGCGCCGTAGCGTTCACAGCCGATGGACAGCGGGTTGCCCAGGGGGCAGTGCGGATCGACATGGCGGTCGGCCCAGGCCCGGCGGCTCGCCGTCTCAGGGGGCTGCGCGAAGCGGAAGTAGTCTCCGCCCAGCCGGCGGAAGAGGCCGAACACCTCGGTCACCCCCGCGGGCAGCCCGGGGACGGGTTCCGCCTCCCCCGGCTCCTCGATGATGGCGCCGAAGCCGTGCTCGGCCTCCACCCGCTTCAGCAGTTCCAGCTTCGACCTGATCGCGGTCAGCCTTCTGCCGCGCTCCTCGTCCATCGGGAAGGACCTCTGCCGTCGTCGAAGATCGTGTGCGACGGCATCCTCTCACCCCGGGGGACAGCGCTCCTCAACGTCGCCGCCGCGTCTGGTGGGCCCGGCCGTCCAGGAGGGGTTCGCGGTCCCCGAAGAGCCACGGGCGGGGGCCGGTGGTGAAGTCGGTCGGGTAGCCCGGGTCGAACTCCACCGCCGAATCCAGGCGGTCCACGGCGTCCGCCGGCAGGGCGACGTCGAGGGCGCCCAGGTTGTCGCGGAGCTGCGCGACGTCGCGGGAGCCGATGATCGGGTGCACGGCGGGAGAGCGGGTGCGGGTCCAGGCGATCGCGACCTGGGACGCGGTCACGCCCAGCTCCTCGGCCACCTGCCGGACGGCGCGCGCGGCCCGATGGTCCCGCGCGGTGAGGGACGCGGGATCGAACCTGGTGCCGGACGGGGCGCCGCCGGGTCCGGTGTACTTGCCCGACAGCACACCGCCGGCCAGCGCGCCATAGGTGGCGACGTTCATGCCGTACGCCTCGGCCATCGGCAGCAGTTCCCGTTCGATGTCGCGTTTCAGCAGGCTGTAGGGAACCTGGATGCCCGCGAACGGGTTCCAGTCGCGCCATTCGGCGAGGGTGTTCGCACGCGAGACGAGCCACGCGGGAAGGTTGGACGCGCCGACGTACAGCACCTTCCCGGCGCGGACGGCGTCGTCCAGCGCCCGCATGCTCTCCTCGATCGGCGTGTGCTCGTCCCGGGTGTGCACCCAGAACAGGTCGATGTAGTCGGTGCGCAGCCGCCGCAGGCTCGCTTCGAGGGACAGGGTGAGGTTCTTGCGGTGGCTCCCGCCCGCGTTGGGGTCCCGGGCGTCGCGGGTCAGCGTGAACTTGGTGGCCAGGACGAACCGGTCGCGGCGGTGCCGGAGGAGGCGCCCGAGGACCTCCTCGCTGTCGCCGTACGCCGAGGCGGTGTCGATGACGTTGCCGCCCGCGTCCGCGTACAGCCCGATCATCTCGTCCGCCTCGTCCGGCCCGGCGAAGGTCATGGCGCCCAGGAACAGCTCCGAGACGCGCAGCCCGGTCGGCCCGAACAGCCGGTCGCGCATCACGCCGCGTCCCCCCGCGGACGGCTCGGCGGAGCCCGTGTCGATCTCGTTGACGGTGAAGGTCATGCGTCCACTGTGTGCGGCCGGGCCGGCGCCGGGGAGGCCGGGACGAGGCTGGCCCTGACGGGGCCATGATCCGGCGGCGGCGCGGTCCGTACACTCGGCTCGTGAGCGACAGCGAGCTGGGGGCGTTCCTGCGCAGCCGCCGGGAGGCCGTCACCCCGGGCGAGGTGGGGCTGCCTGCCGGGCCGCGCCGCCGCACGCCCGGACTCCGGCGCGCCGAGCTGGCCACCATCTCCGGGATGAGCGTCGAGTACCTGACGCGGCTGGAACAAGGGCGCGACCGGCACCCCTCGCCGCAGATCCTGGCCGCGCTCGCCGACGCGCTGCGGTTGTCCCCGGACGAGCGCGTCCACCTCCGCAACCTGGCCAAGGCGGCTTCGGGCGCCGACGTCCTGTGCCCTGGGTCCGCACCGCCCGAACGGCAGGTGCGTCCCACGATGCGGGCGCTGCTGGACCGGCTGGACTCCACCCCGGCGGTGCTGCTCAACCGGCTCGGCGACATCCTGGCCCACACGTCCTCCTACGAACGCCTCGCCGGGCCCATCGGCCTGCTGGACGGCGGGCCGCCGAACCAGGCCCGGTTCGTGTTCACCGACGAACGGGCCCGCGCCGCCTACCCCGACTGGGACCGCGTCGCCGACGAGCGGGTCGCCGCCCTGCGGGCCGAGTCCTCCCCGAACGACCCGCACCTCGCTCACCTCGTCGACGAACTGACCGTCCTGGCCGGCGCGCCGTTCACCCGGCGGTTGCAGGCGCCGCCGGCCGCGCCGCGCCGCACCGGGGTCGAACGCCTCGTCCACCCCGAGGCGGGGGAACTTCGGCTGGCCTACGAGACGCTCGACTCCGAGGGCCAGCGCCTGGTCGTCCACCTCCCCGCCGACGACGCCACCTCCGCCGCCCTGGACCATCTCGACCACCGCCGCCCCGGCGCCCTGCGCGCGGTACGGGGCTAGGGCCCGACCGGCGGCGTGGCCGGGAGCGGCCTGAACCCGCCGCGGCGCCGACGCGTCTACCCAGATGCGTACGCCTGACGGGAGGGTGCCATGCCGCTGCCGCAAGGGGACCTGTGGGGTGTCCCCGACGTCGCCTTCCTGAAGGGCGCCGCGATCCTGGGCGTGCTGTCCGTGGTGATCGCGGCCGTCGTGAGCTTCCGGCTGCGGCGCGGCCATCCACCGACGCGGGAACTGCACCCGTACGAGGTCGCCTACCTCACCGGCGGCGGGCGCCACACCATCGCGGCGGTCCTGCTGTCCCTGCGCCTGGACGGCGCCATCCGCGCCGACCAGCCCGGCGGCGACCTGCACGTCTCCGGCGAGCGGCGGTCCGCGGACACGCCGCTGGACGAGGTCGTACACGAGGCCGTCCGCAGCCGCCAGGCCCGGACGGTGGCGGCGGTGACCGCGCACGAGACCGTCCAGGAGGCGATCAAGTCCCTGCGCGACGGCCTGGCCGCCCAGGGCATGGTGCTGGACGAGCGCCGCCGCCGTCTGGCCAGGCGCGCCGCCTGGCCGCTGTGGCTGGTGATCGTCGTCAGCGGGGTCCGCCTGGCCTGGTACCTGGCCGACAGCAAGCTCTTCGACGGCCCGGACGTCCCGTTCACCGGGATCCTGATCATCCCGATGGTCGTGGCGCTGCTGTTCCTGTACGCCATGACGTCCGGCCACGCCGAGAAGACCCGCGCCGTCAAGGCCGCCCTGAAGGACACCCGGCAGCGACACGGCCACCTGGACCCGCGCGTGTTCCCCGCCTGGCCCACGTACGGAATCCCCGCGTCCGCCATGGGCGTGGCCCTGTTCGGCACGGCGGCCCTGATGAGCATCGATCCGACGTTCTCGCAGGCCGCGGGCCTGGGACGGCTCCTGCAGATGGCGGGCTCGGCGTCGTCGTCGGGCGGCATCGGCTACTCGGGCTCGTCCTGCTCGTCCACCGCGTCGGTCTGCTCGTCCAGCGGCTGCAGCGGCGGCTCCGGCGGGGACGGCGGCGGAGGCTCCTCCTGCGGCGGCGGCGGTGGCTCCTCCTGCGGCGGCTGCGGGGGCGGCTGACGCCCCGGCCAGACCGAAAACCTCATCTCGCGCCGAGAGGCGGTCACTTCCTGACCGCTTCTCCTGCGACGGTGGTCACCGATGGGCCGGGGGCAGCCGATCCGCGCGGGATCCGCACGACCGCCCGGCCGAGGTGAACCGAGAAACCAAGGAGCCGCCATGTCCGCCCTTCGACCGCTGGGCGTCAGCGAAGACAACGCGTGGTGATGACCGTCCTGGACACCCGGGCGCTCAACCGCGCGACGCTGGCCCGGCAACTGCTGCTCGACCGCGCCGACATGCCGGTGCTGGACGCCGTCGCGCACCTGTGCGGCCTCCAGGCGCAGGAACCGCAGGAACCGTTCGTCGGGCTCTGGTCGCGGCTGCGCGCGTTCGACCCGGCGGCGCTCTCGGACCTGCTGACCGGGCGGCGCGTGGTGCGGACCCACCTCATGCGCCGCACCGTCCATCTGGTCACCGCCGACGACGTGCTGGCCTGGCGGGCGCGGCACGACCCCATGCTGCGCCAGCGGGTGCTCGCGACCTACCGCCGCGAACTCGACGGGATCGATCTCGACGAACTCGCGGCGGCGGGACGGGCGGTGATGGCCGACGGCGAGCCCCGCACGATGGCCGAGCTCACGCGGACGCTCGCCGACCGCTGGCCCACGCCGCCACCGCGGGCACTGGGCGAAATGCTGATCGCCGCCCTCCTCCCGACGGCGCAGATGCCGCCGCGCGGGCTGTGGCGCACGAAGGCGGGAGTGCGCAACGTGCTGCTCTCCTCCTGGCTGGGGCGGGAGATCGACCCGCCGGCCCCGGACGGCGCCGACCCGGTCGGCCAGGCGCTGGTACGGCGCTACCTGGCCGCGTACGGCCCCGCCGCCACGGCCGACCTGCGCGCCTGGTGCGGCCTGGCCGGACTACCGGGCGCGGTGGCCGCGATACGGCACGAGCTGGTCGCCTTCCGCGACGAGCGCGGCCGGGAACTGCTGGACCTGCCCGACGCGCCGCGTCCCGACCCCGGCACACCCGCCCCGGTGCGGTTCCTGCCGGCGTTCGACAACGCGATCCTCGGCTACCACGACCGCGGCCGGATCATCGAGGACGCCCACCGCGGCCTGTCGGTCACCGGAGCCCGCGTCGTCCTGGTCGACGGCCGGGTCGCCGCCACCTGGACCGTCAAGGCCGGCACCGTGACCGTCACGCCGCTGCGCCGCCTCACCCGAGCCGAGCGCACCGCCGTCGCCGAGCACGGAAGCGAACTGGCGGCCTTCCTCTCCGACGACGACAGCGACCGCGTGGAGATCGCCGCGTCTCAGTGAGCGCCGATGGGGTTGCCGGGCTCGTCGAGCCACACCCGCTGCCCGTCCGGAGTCACCGTGAGGCCGAAGCGTTCGAGGGCGGGGCGGCCCCAGCGGATCCATTGGAAGTAGGCGGCCTCGGCTTCGTCCCAGAGACGCCGGTCACCGGCCTGCTCCACGGCGAACTCGTCCTTGCCGGGGACGTAGTCCACCGAGGCCCAGGAACCGCCGGGGCCGCCGGCCTCCAGCAGCCACAGGGTGGCCTCGCCCGTGGGTTCGGGGTCGTGGATCAAGTCGGCGCGCACGCCCGGGACGAGGCCGGTCATGGCGGCCTCCAACCCGCCGCCGGGAGTGTGCCAGAGCAACCGCGGGTCCAGCCGCGTGGTCGAGGCCGCGAAGTCCTCCACGGCGTCGACCCACTCGCCTACGGGAGTGGTGCGGTGGCCCCGTTGCGACCGCAGCATCATGTACCCGGCCGCCCCGGCGAGACGCCCGGTCGCCACCCCGTCGGGAAGCACGTCCAGCCGGACCCGATACCCGTAGGAGAAGTCCGGCATCCACGGGAACACGATGGCGCCGCCCGGGCGGGTCCGCCGCACCCACGAATAGGGAAGTGTGGTGACGCCGCACGTCACATGCACCAGATCGAACGCTTCGCCCTCGGGGACGCAGGTGACGGCATCTCCGGTCATCAGCGTCGGGCGGACGCCGAGAGACTCCAGGTTCGCCGCCGCCTGCCGGGCGACGTGCTCGTCGATCTCCACCGACACCACGTGGCGTTCGCCGACGCGTTCGCTCAACAGGGCGGCGGTCCATCCCGTGCCCGTTCCGACGTCCAACGTCCGTTGGCCGCCGAGCGGGTGCAGCAGTTCCAGGAAGGGCAGCACGACGTCCGGCGCCGACAGCGACGACGTGGGGTCGCGCGGCTCGTCCTCGCTCGCGCCGTCGCCGAACTGGGTGAGGACGGCCGTGCCGGGCTCGTACACCGCCTGCCACCAGCGAGCGGGGTCCCCACGAGAGTCGATCTTGTGGCGGTGGCCGCCGGAGGGCGCGGCCCACGCCACCGGTGGAGCGAACAGGTGGCGGGGAACCGCGCGAAGCACGGCACGCCATGAGTCGTCGGCCAGGTCGCCCCGGGCGACGAGCTGATCCACCAACGCGTCGATTCGTGCGGCCACGTCCATCATTTACCTCGTTTCCCGCCGCCTTTACCGGTGTCCTCCGGTGGAATCGGACGGCCCTTCTGCTGACCGTCGCCCTCGATCTCCTTCTGGTTCTCGTCCTCGTGTTTTCCCATCGCTGCCGTCATCCTCCTCGCTGCCGCCCGTCCTCGCCACCGGTACCTGGTGGCTTTTACCTGCCACCGGCGACCGAACGCCGCCCCTCGTGTTTTTCCGCGCCGAAGCCTGAGGCGCCGTCCACCAGTGCCCGCCACCATTTCAGGACGGTCCTGCGCCGCACACCGCGCGGCGTCGTCCACACCCCGACCTCGCCGGACCTGACCTCGACGCGCCTGATCGCATACGCGCCACCGACCGTGACCAGCTCGTACGACACCGGGCCGCAGAGCGAGCAGGTGGACTCCACCACCCGTGCCCGCTCCGGCGCCCACACCCGGCTCCAATGCAGTTTCAGGGCACGCACGCGCATGGGATGGACGTGGATTCCACCGCATTCACCCGAGGTGATCCGCCGTCTCATTCCCGCACCTCCCCGTCGCACCGGCGGAGAACCCTTTGACAGTCCGGCCATTCTCTGGATATGAGCGATCCAGGCGGCGAGTTCTTCCGGATCGTCGGCCTCCAGCAGCCGATACAGCGGCGGCGGCAAATAGGCCCAATATCTGCCGGTGGCATTCCCGTACCAGGTGAGCACACCGGTGCCCGCGAACCTCCTCTGGATGTCCTCCGCCAGCGCACGGCACACCGGGGCGGGCAGCCTGCCCGACACCGCGTCGCGATTCACCGCGAGCGCGCCTTCCACATCGCCCGATCGATGAGAGCGGCCGTCTCCTCCACATCGGTGACCGAGCCGACCGGCCAGCCGCCGTCCCAGCGGAACCGGCCGCCGCTACAGGTGACGACCTTCTCGTCCCCGTCCGGCCCACGGACCGCGAGAGATCCGCCGCACCACCGAGCCCGGCGTCCGCGCTTGCCCAACGCCCGCGCGAGGCGCCGCAGCAGGATCTCGGCGTCGGTGCCGGCGATGACCTCCAGAGCCGCCCGCAGCGCCTCGACGGTCCCGGCCCGCACATCCGTGACCGCCAGCACGGAAAGCCGCAGGTCATCGTCAGCCCTGGCAGCGGACCATCCGTCGTCACCACGCGCGATCAGCCACCCGGGGAAGTCCCGGCGCAGCGAGGCCACGTCGGTGTCCACGCCGTTCACTCGCCGACCTCACGCAGCACGTACATGACGCGCTCCGCGACACCCGTCACCTCACCGACCGGCCCGATGCCCTGCCCCCAAGGCCACCGAAACACCTCACCGTCGCAAACGATGTCGTCGGTAAGCCTGGGTTGCGTCGGGTTCCTCACGCGCAGCGCGACACGGCGGTCGGTCCGGCGGATGTCTGCCTTCCAGCCACGACTGATCAGTTCGTGGCGTAGTCCCTCAAGGTGGGCCGTTGCGTCCATGACTACGGACAGTAGGCAATCGAATACAGCGAAACTTCACAGCTGTGAAGTCACTCGAAGCCTCAGTGCGGGATGCCCATCCGCGACGCCATGCCCCGAAGCTCGCGCGCCAGTCCCGTGGCCCTGACTCTGCCCAGCAGATAGGTCACGGTCTCGCGGGCGGCCGTACTGTTGTGCATCCGCTGAGGGGCGGTGTTCTCGGCCTGCTTCAACGACATGACCGCCTGGCGTTCCTTGCCGCGCTGATGCGCCAGGGAACGCCCGACCTCAAGGTGGAACTGGCATTGCCGGTTCGCGGGCAGCGGCGACGGGTCGACGTCGCGCGCCAGTCCGACAGCCGTCGGGTAATCCCCGTATTCGGCGGCGACCATGACCTGCCACACGCCGACATTGGCGGAGTTGAAGGACAGCCCGAACGCATTCCTGCCCTGGGAGAGGCGCCCGGCCAGGTCCGCGGCCTCTTCCAGATGGGCGTTCGCAGAGCTCATGCGGTAGGAGTTGGCGGACGCGGCGAAGGCTGCCGTCAGGTGGAGCATGCCGTACACCTGGATGCCGGCTTCGTCGGTGATGTGGGGTTCGAGCCTGTCCACCGCGTCTTCGCTGATCTTCAGGATGCGGTCCCATGATCCGGCCCGCGGTGCGGTCATCGCCCGCATGAAGTCGGCGACGCCCTGGTAGGTCGGATCGTCCAGATAGCGGGCCGCCTCCGCCGCCTGACCCGCCGCGAGCCGCGCCAGATCGGGGTAGCCGAGTATGGCGCATACGAAGGCCGCCGGGTGCGCCACGTCGATGAGAAGCTTGAGCGCGTCCGCGCGCCGCCGCTCGTCAGGGGCCGTCGCGACGCGGTAATGGATCTCATCGATCATGTCGGGGAGGACGCCGCCCAGGGCTGCGAGGCTGGACCCCTGGCGCAGTTGGGGCACCGTGGTGGCACGGCCGTCGCCGAGATCGACCGTGGCGCGCCCGTAAAAAATGTCTTCCAGTTGCGCCAGAGGCCGCGCCCGGTCGACGACGGCGTCACCGACCTCGTTCGTCGCGAGCGCCCTCCTCATGGCGGCGATCTTGGCGTGCGGTCCGTTCTCTCCATCGTCGGCGGTCATGTAGGGCTGGCCGGTCAGGTCGGCCTCCGACACCCGCAGCGCGGCGGCGACCGCGGAGATGTGCGACCGCCGGTCGAGCATTCGGTGACCGTGCTCGACCATCGATATGAACGAGGTCGACAAGCCCGCCTGGTCCGCGAGCTGAGATTGGGTCATCCCCCGCCAACGGCGCAGGGCCCGCAGCCGGGCCCCGATGGTGGTCTCCTCATGCATCCGACCCGGCACCTCCCGAGCATCGCGACACCCTCAGGCTAAAACGCGGATTCCCGCACGTCATGGGACCGGACGGAATGTGTGCTTTTGGGTGCCGGACGAAACGACGCGTCTGGACGTCGCGTTTCGGGAGAACGAGGTAACGCCGTCGATTTCGCCGCGGAGTGTCGGAGGCATGTGTCAGCGTGTGGGGCGTCCATCGTCCCGCTGCCGAGAAAGACAACGATGTCGACCGATATCTACGGCGTGCGCGTTCTCGACGTCGACCCCGACAAACTGCGGATCAGCTTCCGGGTCTTCGTCGTCTACTACGACACCGCCGGCCAGACGCACGCCCCCGTACCCGACGACCCCAGCTTCTTCTTCTACATGCTCTGGACGAAAGGGCGGCTGCGGGAGCTGATCGACGTCGACACGGCGCTCGACGGTCAATGGGTCGACGCCAACACCCGCCGCTACGTGTCACGGGTCGAACGGATCGCCGGCCGCAACCATCCGCCGACGCCGGAACAGTGGGAACGCCTGTACGACTTCTACTACGAGCGCCACGGCGGCTGGAAAGACGAGGATCTGCTGGTCCAGTGGGACTACGACGTGTACGTCACGGAGCGCCGCTGGATCGAGGGGATCGAGGCGGGCGAGGCGTGGGGCACCACGTTCTTCCCGTGCAACGCCGACACGTGGACGGATGACGACGCCCCGCACATCCCGGACCTGGCCGGACCGGTGGTCACGATCAACCCGTTCGACTCGGCGTCCGGGGACACCGCGTACGACCACCTCAGCGGGCTGGAGTTCTCCGACGACGGGCGCTATCTGGCCCTGGTCAGCAATGCCCGGATCTGGGTGTACGACACGGCGGACTGGTCCGAGGTCGCCCATGTCTCCCTCGGTGACGGCTGGCTCGTGCCCCTGCTGATGTGGGTGCCGGGAGAGCACGTCGTCACCGTCAAGAGCTACCGCTCGAAGCCCGACGAGGACGACGGTGCCCAGTGGGCGTTCGACGTGGACGCCCGCACCGAGGTCGATGCGCCCTTCCAACCGGGCCGTATCCGTTCCCGCACCGGCGGCTACTGGACCGGCAACTACAACAACGAGGACGGCGGGTACGACATCCACGCCCCGGGCCGTCCGCCTCGGCCGACGTCGGTCGCCGGCGGTGAGTGGGACCCGATCCAGTGCGAGTCGTTCGCCGCAGACGGCTCCCGGCTGTTCCTCGGCTCGCAGGAAAACCTCTATGTCGTCGACCCGGCGACGGGTGAGGTCGTCGACAAGGTCGTGAACGCCTCCCAGCGGCTTTTCGCGCTCGCCTCGAACCCGGACGGCTCCTACCTGGCGGTGGGCAGCTTCAGCCGGAAGCTGCCGTACCTGCTCCTGGGCGGCGACCAACGACCCCACGAGCTGTGCGTGTGGCGGACGAGCGACATGAAGATCATCATGGGCGGGCAGCTGACGACCTACGTCGACGCGCTCGCCTGGTCGCCCGACGGCCGGTGGCTCGCGGCCATCCTGGACCCCGTGGATGCCGACAGTTCCGTCAAAGGTCAGTCCCAGCTCGCGATCTACCGCATGGACCCGCGCCGCGACCCCTGACCTCCGGGCCGGCGCCTCGGTCCTCTCCTCGTTGACGGCATGTTCGGCCTAGGGCGGGGGCGAAACGTAGAGCGGCCCGTTCACCATCGCTGTGCGGTGGTGAACGGGCCGTGTGCGTCGGGGGGTGTCGCCCCCGAGGCGGCCTGGTCAGGCGGGGACTTGAGCGGGCTTGTGCTTCGGAGCCACGGTCTTCGTGCGCGTGAACGGGGCGAGGGCCAGCCAGATCAGGGCGGCGCCGACCGGGAGGAGGTCCAGGTTGACGGTGATGGCCACGAAGCCGAGTGCGACGAGGACCGGGCCGGCGGCGGCAACCGGCTTGCGGTCAGTGGTGAGAACCGCGAACTGGACGAGCAGCACGAGCAGCCCCAGCATGAAGAACACCGGGCCGATCTCGTAGAACGCCTGAGGGAGTACGGCGGGGACGTCGGCGTACCGGTCGGCGAGCGCGCTCTTCTCCGCGGCGTCCGCCGCCTTCAGGCCGACGACGATGTCGATGACGGCGACGCGGACGAACGTGACCAGCCCGACACCGGCCACGGCGGCTGTGACGTCAGCGGCGATCCGGCGTCCGCGACGGCCCTGCGCGACCGGCATGCGGCGCCGCAGTCCCACGATCACCAGGCCGTACAGGACGAGTGACCCCAGGAAGAGCAGGTGGCCGATCGTCCAGGCAGGGCCGGGTCCGTGCTGGCCGTCGCGGCCGTCGATGAGCCGGACCACGCCGTACGCGAGCATCAGGGCGGGGGCCAGATGGAAGGCGATCCTGGTCATGAAATGTGTCTCCAGAGCTTCGAGAGAGGCGGCAGGCTCGGACCCTGCGTTCTCATTGCCTCGATTCTCGGGAGACGGGCGGCCTGAGGGGATCGCCGTCGCGGGCGGTCTTCGGGCATCGGTGGCGCGGGGGAGAACGAGGTCCGCGCTCCCCCGCGCGACGGAGGTCAGGACGGCTCGATCAGGCGGGTCTCGTACGCGGCGATGACGGCTTGGACGCGGTCGCGGATGCCGAGCTTGGACAGCACGTTGCTCACGTGGGTCTTGACCGTGTGTTCGCTGACGACCATGGCCGCGGCGATCTCCGCGTTGGACAGGCCGCGGCCCAGCAGGCGCAGGGTCTCGCGTTCGCGCTCGGTCAGCACCGCGAGGCGGTCGGAGGCGGTCGCGCCGGCGCGCGGGCGGTTGCGGGTGATGTCGGAGATGAGGCGCCGGGTGATGGCGGGAGCGAGCAGCGACTCCCCCGCCGCGACCACCCGGACCGCGTGCACGAGGTCGTCGCGTCGTACGTCCTTGAGCAGGAAGCCGCTGGCCCCGGCGTAGAGCGCGTCGTAGACGTAGTCGTCCTGGTCGAACGTGGTCAGCATGATCGCGCGGGCCGAGGTCTCGGCGCACACGACCTTCGCGGCCTCGATGCCGTCCAGGCCGGGCATGCGGATGTCGAGGAGCACGACGTCGGGGGCGTGCTCGCGGACGGCGGCGATGGCGGCCGCGCCGTCCCCGGCCTCGCCCACCACCTCGATGTCGGGCTGGGCGTCGAGGATCATCGCGAAGCCGCTGCGCACCAGTTCCTGGTCGTCGGCCAGCACCACCCGGATCACGACGCCACCGCCGTGGCCGAGGCGTGCGGGAGACGGGCCCGCACGCGGAACCCGCCCTCGGGCAGGGGACCGGCCTCGGCCGTTCCGCCGCAGGCGACGGCACGTTCGCGGATACCGATCAGGCCGTCGCCGCCGCGCCGCCAGCCCGTGGCGTCGCCGTCGGTTCCCCTGCCGTCGTCGGTCACGGTGATCTCCAGTTCGTCGTCGGTCCAGCGCAGCCGTACCTCGGCCGCCTGTGCGTCGGCATGCTTGACGGTGTTGGTGAGGGCCTCCTGGACGATGCGGTACGCGGCCAGGTCGGCGTCGGCGGGCAGGTCGCGGCGGGTCCCCTCGACGGTCAGGCGCACGTGCACCTGCGTCCGGTCGACGTGCTCGATCAACTGAGGGAGCGTGTCGACGGTCGGCTGCGGCGCGCGTACTCCGACGTCCTGGTCCTCCTTGAGGACGCCCAGCATGCGGCGCAGTTGCGCCATCGCGTCCCGGCCGGCGTCCGCGATCGCGTCGAAGGCACGTTCGGCCTGGTCGGGATCGGCGCGGACCACCACGGGACCGGCCTCGGCCTGGACGACCATGATGCTGACCGCGTGCGCCAGCACGTCGTGCATGTCGCGGGCGATCCGTGCCCGTTCCTCGGCGGCCGCCCGTGCCGCCTCGGCCGCGGCCTCGCGTTCCAGCCGGACGGAGCGTTCCATCAGCGCGTCCGACCGCTCGCGGCCCGTGCGGGCCAGCGTGCCCAGCAGGAACGCCGTCATGGGCAGGAGCAGGGTGAACATGAACTCGCCCGCGTCGTTCCCCTTGATCAACAGGGCGCCGGGCGGGATCGAGGCCGTGAGCGCGCCGATGTACCCCCAGCGTTGCCAGCGGTGGCGGCCCAGGTCGGCCAGCGTGTAGATCGCGACCAGCGCGCCGTACTGGAGCATCTGCCCGGGCCGGTGGTGCAGGGAGACGCCCATGGCGAAGATCGCAATGATCACCGCGACCGCGAACGGCGCACGGCGGCGCCAGATCAGCGGCACGACCGTGCCGAGGTTCACCACCACGCCGAGCGGCGTCACCTCGGGCGCGGTGGCGAACGGGACGAACACCGGGACCGCGACCGCCGCGGCGACCAGCACGTCCACCAGACGGCCGTCGCCACGACGAAGACCGAGGTGCGCGGCGAGTCCGCGGAACTGGAACTGAAACCGATCTGGCATCTGCCCAGTATCGAGGGGAGTGCCATGGTTTCACCTCGGTCGTACGAGGGGTCTGGGGGTGGGCGGAGCGTTGGACGTCGTTTCGGGCGTTCGGCAGCGGCGGCTCGGGGCGGCGGCAGTCGGCGCGCCGCCGCCCCGAGCCGCATTGGCGGCCGTCCTGGCCCCGTTAGAGGCGGGCGGCGAGGGCCTCCAGCAGTTCGACCTGCTCGTCGGCGGTGAGGGGCAGGAGGTTGAGCACGATGTGCACCTCGTCGGCCTCCAGCTCCCGGGCCCGTTCAAGGTCGGCGAGCGCGGCGTCGACGAAGGCCGCCTCCGAGATCTCGGCTCCGGGCGGGATCGGGATCGTGTTCACCACCACGGTGCCGGTCCCGCCCGCGTCCCGGTACCAGCCGACCTGGGTGCGGGTGTCGTCCCAGTTCACCGCGGTGGTGATGAAGCCGTCCCCGATGCGGGCCGCCCGTTCGATGGTGCGACGGGTGATCGCGCCGAAGAGCAGCGGGATCGTCGTCCCCCAGGGCTTCGGCCCAACCTTGGACGGGGGGATCCGGTAGTACTCGCCCTCGAATTTCACGGGGTCGGGGGCCCAGCAGGCCCGCATCGCCGCGACGTGCTCGACGAATCCGGCGCCCCGGCGCGCGGGCGGGACACCCGAAGCGGTGAACTCCTCGGGGATGTAGAACGGCGGCAACCGAGTGCCGCCGCCCTGCCCGACGCCGACGTCCAGCCGGCCCTTCGACAACTGGTCGAGCGTGGCCAGGCGGCGGGCGAGCACGATCGGCGGCTGGAAGATCGAGTTGACGATGCCCGTGGTCACCCGGATGCGCCGGGTGCAGGCCGCCGCCCAGGTGAGCATCTCCAGCGACTCCCAGACGTGCGTCTCGGGCAGGCCCGCGTCGTTGTTCCAGTGCGGTCCGACCGGGATGAGGAGCCGGTCGGCGGCCGACACGGCGTGGAATCCCAGCCGCTCGGTGGCCTGGGCGATGGTCACAACGGCCTCGGGACCGGCGTACGGGGCGATGATCGGCAGGGCGACGCCGATGCGCGGTGTCCTCATGGTGAATGACCTCCAGAGTCAGTGTCCGGAGATGAGTCGGAGCGACCTGCGGGATATTGCCGTCGCTCGCCAGAGTTTTTCCGGACCTCGGCCATCACCTGGTCGAGGGCGAGGCAGGGAGCGCGCCTGCGACCCGGCCGCGATGATCCCGGACGCGGGCGTGCCTCGGCGTCGAGGTCCGCCGCCAACCACCCGGCATGGCGGGCGCCCATGCCGGGGGCGTTGACGCGGTCAGTTGCGGTAGGCGGCGATCGCGATGTGGACGAACGAGCGGATCAGTGGATTGGTGTCGCCCTGCTTCCATGCCACCACCGCGCGGCTCGGCGGCATGTCGACCAGCGGCACCACGGTGAGCCCCTCCGCCGGTTCGTGATCCAGCAGGGTCATGCCGACCGTGCCGTTCCAGAGGACGGCTTGGCGGCATTCCTGGACGGCGCGGACCACCGGACCCTCACGACGCTCCCCGCCGTTCCAGTACGCCTGCCAGAGAGGGTCGGTGCCCTCCGGGAACAGGAACCAGCGACGGTCGGCCAGGTCCGCCAGCTTCAGGCTGTCGCGGCGGGCCAGCGGATCGTCGGCGCGCAGCAGCGCGCCCACCGGGTCGGCGCGAAGCTCGCGCACGACCAGGCCGGTCTGGTCGAACGGCCCGCGGGTCAGGGCGACGTCGACCGATCCGGCGCGCAGCCCGCAGGTGGGATCGGTCAGGTCGGTCTCGCGGACGCGCACCTCGACGCGCGGGTGCCGCCGGTGGTAGGCGTCGGCCAGCCGCGCCGCGCCCGGGTCGGTGCTGTCCCCCAGGATGCCGACGGTGATGGCCGCGGCGCCGGCCGCCGCGGCCACACGTACGCGCATCCGGTCGGCCTGGGCGAGCAGGGCGCGCGCCTCGTCGAGCAGCACCGCGCCCACCGGAGTGAGGGCGACCCCGGCCGAGGACCGGTCGAGCAGCGAGGCGCCGACCTCGGTCTCCAGCTGCTTGATGGCCCGGCTCAGCGGCGGCTGGCTCATGTGCAGCCGGGCGGCGGCCCGGCCGAAATGGAGCTCCTCGGCGACCGCCACGAAATAGCGCAGCGTGCGTAGCTCCATGCCGCAACGATACCCGTACGGTATCGGCGTCACAGAAAGGGACTTGGACAGTCGCAAGGCCCTGGCAGTGAAATCGGGGCATGACCCGCGAACCCAACGCCAGTGAGCCGCGCGCCGAGCCCGCCGTGTCGGTGGTCGGCCCGGACGACGGCGAGACAATTTTCCTGGGCACCACGCGAATGCGCGTCCTCGAAGACACCGAACAAGCCACAGGCGCTCTCGCCCTGTGAATACCAGAACCGCTTCACGCACTGGCGCACCCGCCTGTGCCTTTCTTGTGCCCCAGGTGCCAATGGGGTTTCTACACCCGTGGAAGGGAATCGTGAACGTCGCCTATTGGATCGTCGCCGGCCTGCTCGCTCTGTTCTACCTCTACGCGGGCGGGAAGAAGGTGGTCCAGAGCCGTGAGCAGCTCCGGCCGATGATGGCCTGGGTGGACGGCATGCCGATGCGGGCCGTCCGGGCCATCGGGGTGATCGAAGTGCTCGGCGCGATCGGGCTGATCCTCCCGCCGCTGACCGGCATCGCGCCAGGGCTGGCCCTGGCCGCGGCCGTCGGGTTCGTCGTCCTGCAGTTCGGTGCGATCAGGGTTCATCTGAGCCGCGGAGACCGCCAGATCGCCCTCAACCTCACGCTCGTCCTCACTGCGGCCGTGACCGTCTGGCTGGCGACGACCTGGCTGTGACTCCCGGCAGAGCGGGACGGTCACCTTCCCGTGCCGACGCAACCGTCCGTGCCGGTCAGGGCGCCGGCGGCATCCGCAGACGAGGCCCGAACAGCCCCTCGCCGCCGAACACGAGCCGCGCGAAGTTCTCGGCGATGCGTCGGTGTCCTGCCGGGTCGGGGTGGACCTCGTCGGGGAGCGGCAGTTCGGCGTAGTCCTTCTCGCCGTAAAGGTCGCGGCCGTCCAGATAGTGCAGGTTCGGGTCGCCGACCGCCCGCTGTTGGACGATCCGGGCGAGTTCGTCGCGGATGACGTTGAGCGTCAGGCGCCCGGCGGCGCGTTCGGCCGGGTCGCCCGTGGCCTTGAACCGCAGGGTCCCGCCGTTGAAGTCGGGCATGAGGGGGCCGGGGGTGTCCTCCTGGACCGGGCACAGGATGGGGGACACGACCAGCAGGGGCGTGGCCGGATGCCCCTCGCGGATGGTGTCGAGGAAGCCGTGCACCGCGGGGGTGAAGGCGCGCAGGCGCATCGCGTCGGCGTTGACGATGTTGATGCCGATCTTGATGCTGATCAGGTCCGCGGGGGTGTCCCGCATCGCGCGGGCGGTGAACGGGTCGAGCAGCGCGCTGCCGCCGAAGCCCAGGTTGACCAGTTCCACCCCACCCTGAGCGGCGGCCAGGGCCGGCCAGATGCCGGTCGGGTGGGCCGCGTTCGAGCCGTGGCTGATGGAACTGCCGTGGTGCAGCCACACCCTGCGCCCGTTGTCCGGCGCCGGCTCGACCGGGGCGTCGGTGCGCAGGGCGATCACCTCGGTGATCTCCGTGTGCGGAAGCCAGATCTCGATGTCCTTGTCACGCGCGGGCAGATCGGTGAACCGGGCGGTGCCGGGAGGCCCTTCGCGCAGTTCGGCGGTCTGGGTCACCATGTCGGTGATCGTGTGGAGATTGCCGCCGGTCACCGTGGCCTGGGCGGTGAGACGGCCGTCGACCAGCAGGTCGTACACGCCGTCCGCCGGGGCCGGGAGACCCCGGTAGACCCGCTTGGTGGGGAGCGTTTGCAGCTCGATGGTGGTGGCCCGGGTGCGGAAGGCCAGCCGCACGCCGGACGGCTGGGCCTCGGCCACGGCCAGTCGATCGTCCGGGATCTGAAGGCGGGCCCACGCGGGCAACCGGTGCGGCAGCAGCCCGCGCGCCGTGCGCTCCACGTCGAGAGCGCCGCGCAGCATGTCGGTGGTGACGGGTGTGGTGATCAGGTCGTGGTCGGTGTTCATCGCCTCAGCCTGTTGATCCGGATCGGTCGGGGGCGGGGCGCGCCCCATCCGACGGCCGGTGGGTGGTCCGGTTGCGCAGCAGGGCGTCGAGGGAATCCACGATCCAGGACCAGGATTCCTGCGGGTCGACGGCGGTGTGGGCGAAGCCTCCGGCCAGTTCCAGGCTGACGTAGCCGTGGAAGACGCTGCCCAGCATCCGGACCGCGTGCGTCTGGTCCGGCTCGGCCATGTCGTAGGCGCGCAGGATCGCCCGCGTCATCTGTGCGTGCCGGACGCCGGCACTGGCGGCCGCCGTCTCCGGGTCGAGCCTGAACCGCGCGGCGTCGTAGCGGCCGGGATGCTCCCGGGCGTAGTCGCGGTAGGCGTCCGCGAAGGCGGCCAGGGCGTCCTTGCCGGCGCGCCCGGCCACGGCGTCGGCGACCCGGTCGGCGAGTTCCTCCAAGGCGAACAGGGCGATCCTGGTCTTGAGGTCCTGGGAGCTCTTCACGTGCGAGTACAGACTCGCGACCTTGACGTCGAAGCGCCGCGCGAGCGCCGAAACGGTCACCTGGTCGAAGCCGACCTCGTCGGCCAGTTCCGCCCCTGCCCGGGTCAGGCGTTCCGGGGTCAGCCCCACTCGCCCCATGATCCCCCTCCCAGCCGCCGAGATCCGCACCCCAGAAGCCGACAAGCATTAGGCGTTTACCTAATAGCTTTAGGCAAATCAGCCTACCGCTATGAAACCGCTGACCGAGCACAGATCCGCACCGCGTTCGCCGGCACGGGGCGCAGGGCAGGGACAGGGCCTGACGGTCAGCCGAAGATTCTTCAGGCATCCTGGCCGCTTTCACTTCGGGCTTTCGCCGGGGGCGCGGTGGCGACCGCGCGTCGGTTGCGCGGCGGTCACCATGCGACGGGGCCGAGGCGGTCGATGAAGGTCCCGGTCGGCCCGTCGGCGTCCAGCGTCGCGAGTTCGATGATCGGGTCGGTGCCCTCGGTGACCGTCAGCTGGCCGGTGTGATTGTTCATGTCGGTGGCGGTGAACGTGTGATTGGCGACCTCTCCGGGCGTGAGGGCGTTGAACTTGATGTGCGGCAGCGCCTGGGCGTACCGGACGGTGATCATGTTGAGCGCCGCCTTGGAGGAGGTGTAGGCGAGCTCGTGCATCTTGGAGACGGGCTGGTCGGGGTCGGTCACGACCGCGAAGGAACCGGCGGCGCTGGACACCATCACCACACGCGGATTCTCCGCCGCCTGCAGCAGGGGGAGGAACGCGTGCGTCACCCTGACCGGTCCGTACACGTTGGTGTCGTACACGGCGTGGATCTCCTCGGCCGTCGCGTCCGCGGGCGCGACGACGTTCCCCGGCGCGCCGGCGTTGTTGACCAGGACGTCCAGCTTGTCGGTGTGCTTCCGGACGAGCCGTACGGCGTCGGTCACCGACTCGTCCGAGGTCACGTCCAGCGGGACCATGACCACGCTGGCGCCACCGTCGGTCAGCCTGTCGGCGGCCGCCCGCCCCCGGCCTTCGTCACGCGAGCCGAGGAAGATCGTCCAACCCCGTTCGCCGAGCCGCCGGGCCGTCTCGAAACCGAGGCCCTTGTTGCCTCCGGTGATCAGCACCGAGGTCTGTGCCGCGTTCGTCATTGGTCCTCACCAGTGGAGTCGCGTGCCGCACGGATCGTTCGCGCGGCGTCCTGACGAACACAAGGCACCGGTGCCGCGGTCTCTGTGACAGCCCGGTCGTATGACGTGCACCACAGGCTGGCGGCCACCGCCCGAACCGCGGCGCGCACCGACCAGGAACGTCCCGGCGCTGTCAGGCGCCTTGTCCTGTGGTCTCCGTCCGGTGGTCCAGCACGGCTTGGGCGATCCGCTCGGGCTGTTCGGCGACCATGTTGTGGCTGGCGTCCAGTTCGAGCACGCGCAGGTGCGGCCGGTCGGCGGTGAGGGGCAGCAGGTCGCGGCGGATTCCCGCGCGCAGCGCCGGCATGAGCTCGCCGACGCGGCCCGGCAGGCCGGGGAGGTCCCTGGTCGCCAGGACGAACAACGCGGGGCAGCGGATGTCGGCCACGGCCGCGACGCTGTCCTGGAAGTACGGGTCGTATCTGATCTGCCTGGCCAGTGCGGCGTCCGGCCGTACGAAGACGCCCTCGTCGGTGGTGCGCAGCGTCCGCTGGGGATACATCGCGGCGTGCTCCTCCGGCAGTGGCCGGGCCATCGCCTCGGCCTGGGCGTCGAAGACGGCCTTCAACTCGGCCAGGAGCGCGTTCCGTTCGTCCTGCCCGATGCCTGCGTAGTGCTGCGGGGCGGTCTCGGCCGAGCGCAGGCCGTCGAGGTTGACGATCCCGGGGCCGTCGGGGTGGCGCAGCGCCCACCGCACCGCGACCATGCCGCCGAGGGAGTGGCCCACCAGCAGGGGGGTGTCAAGGCCGAGGTGGTCGATGACCGCCTGCACGTCGTCGAGCACCCCCTCCCACTCCCACGGCCCGTCGCCGGACAGCCCGTGGCCGCGCAGGTCCATCGCGACGACACGGTGTGCGCTCGTCAGCAGCGGCGCGACCGTGTCCCAGTGCAGGAGGGTGCCGCCCAGACCGTGGAGCAGCAGCACGGGAGCTCCGGTGCCCCCGTGGTCGCGGACGGCCAGGTGGACCGGTCGGTCATTGATGATCAGGTCTTGTGGTGGCACGGGTGCTCTCCTGGGGGCGGTTGAGCCGGTCGCGGATGGAGGAGGTGGTGACGCCGCCGTCGGGATGCCGGTCGAGCTTGCCGCGTTTGACCAGGTCGTGGACGCCCTGCCGGGTGATGCCGAGCATCGCCCCCGCCGTGGCGTACGACACGGCCGCCGCCGCGGGGTGGCCGGTCGCGCGGGCCACGGCCCGCCCCAGCGCGGTCCGCCACCACGAGGTGGGCGGGTCGAAGGGCGCGTCGCCGGGGAACAGCGCCCCGATGAGCCGGGCCGCGGTCAGGGTGGCCCGCTCCCGGTCGGCGCCGAGGAGCTGGGCGGCCCAGACCTCGGCCTCCACACGCAGCCGCTCCCTGATCGGGACGAGCGGCTCGTCGGAGGCCAGCAGGATCTCCAGCGGGTCGAGGAGACGCGTCTCCAGCACCCGGACCAGCTCGGCCACCAGCTCGACATGGTCGTCCGTGGTCGTCACTTGACAGACTCTAGCAAGTACTTGCTCCTTGCCGTCAAGTAGCGGCGTTCCGTACGCGGGGTCCGCGCCTCTGCCGGTGGACCAGTGCGGGCCGTGCTGCGCCCGCCTGATGCAATACGGCTGGAGAAAAGGGAGCAGGACATGAGCGATCAGGCCACTGACCAGGCGACCGAAGCCTTCGTCGCCCACCGCAATCTGCTGTTCACCGTCGCCTACGAGATGCTCGGGTCGGCGGCCGACGCCGAGGACGTCCTGCAGGAGACCTGGCTGCGGTGGGTGAAGGTCGACCAGGGGCAGGTGCGCGACCAGCGCGCCTACCTGGTGCGGATCACCACCCGGCAGTCGCTGAACCGGTTGCGCACGATGAGTCGCCGCAAGGAGGCGTATGTCGGGCCCTGGCTGCCCGAGCCGCTGCTCACCGCGCCGGACGTGGCCGAGGACGTCGATCTCGCCGAGAGCATGTCGATGGCGCTGATGCTCGTCCTGGAGACGCTGTCGCCGACCGAGCGCGCCGTCTTCGTGCTGCGCGAGGTCTTCGATTTCGGCTACGAGGAGATCGCGGCCGCGGTCGACAAGAGCCCGGCGGCCGTCCGTCAGATCGCGTCCCGCGCCCGCCGGCACGTCGACGCCCGCCGCCCCCGCGAGGCGGTCTCCGCCGGCGAGACCCGCGCGGTTCTGGAGTCGTTCCAGCACGCGGTCCACACCGGGGACCTGCAGGGCCTCCTCGACCTGCTCGCCCCCGAGGTCGTCCTGATGACCGACGGCGGCGGCGTCAAGCAGGCCGCGCGGCGGCCGATCGTCGGCGCCGACAAGGTCGGCCGCTACATCATCGGCGGCACCGGCAAGGCCGAAGGCACGCTCACCCTCGACCACACGGTGGTCAACGGCAACCCGGCACTGGTCCTGCACCTGGACGGCGAACTCGAAGGCATCATCACGACCCGTGTCGAGGACAGCCGCATCACCGGCCTCTACTACGTCCGCAATCCCGAGAAGCTGACCCACGTGGAATCCGAAACCCCGCTCACCCTCCGCTGAACGCCGACAGCCGGACGGCGTCTTATTCGGTGGTCTCTGGGTGTGCTTCTGCGTAGGGTCGCGCCCATGCCGTCTCATCGTCGCGAGCGACAACGGGGGTCCACGCCGTTCCGCCGGGTGGGCCCCAGTTTCGCGAAGGAGAACGATGACCGCGCCGCCCCTCGACGTCCGCTACGTCCCGGACGCGCTGCCTGACGCCGACGACGCCCTCGCCTTCCTCCTCACCGAAGTGGCCTGGGACGACCGCATGCGCGCACGCCGGACCGCGAGTTTCGGCGTGCCGTACAACTACTCCGACCAGCGCTACGACCCCGTGGAGATGCCGCCGCGGATCGCCGCGATCGCGGCCCGCGCCGCCAAGCACGCCGGCCACCCCTTCAACAACTGCCTGGCGAACCGGTACGACACCGGCGACAACACCATGGGCTTCCACCAGGACTCCTACGAGGGCCTCGTCCCGGGCAGCGCGATCGCCATCGTGTCGCTCGGCGCGACCCGCACCCTGGTGTTCCGCACCATCGACCGGACGCATCGCACCGAACTCGCCCTTGAGCACGGGTCGCTGTTGCTGATGACGCACGCGACCCAGCGCTCCTGGACCCACGGCGTCCCCCGCACCGCCTCCGCAGGTCGCCGCATCAGCCTCACCTTCCGCCGCTTCGAGACGCAAGGATCCGCGGCGACCTCGGTATGAGCTCCCGGCATGTCCCCCGAGTGTCGCGTCCGTGGCGGAATGTGCACTTATGGGCTGGACGAGCAGTAGGCGGAACCGTGGGCGGGTGGCGGGCATCCATATCGGAGACGAGACGTGGGGGTGCCTGTGGCGGTCCGGGGTGCGAAGCGGTGGGCGCTGGTGTGGGGCGGGCTCGTGCTGGGCGCGGCGGTCGTGCTCGGGGTCGTCGTGACGAAGCCGTGGTCGGCGCACTCGGATCACGTCTGCTGCGCGTTGCCGCCGGACACCAGCGCGATCGAGGACGTGCCGGAACGGTGGCAGGCGGCGGTCGCGGACGGCGACGTCCCGGCGGCGTGGGGAATGCTCACCCCCGAGGCGCAGCGGCGGTACGGCTCGCAGCACGGCCTGGAAGCGGCGCTGGACGATCTCAGGCCGTCGTCCCGCGCGGCGGCGACCTGGTGGCTGACCAACTCCTACACGCAGGGGCGCGGCACGCCCAGCCGGTTCTTCTACCTGCTCGTGGAGGACGAGTCGCTGCGGCCGGTGCGCGCGGTGATCGTCCACTCCCGGGCGGACGGCACACCTGACGGGCGGATCGACCCGGACGTGCCCGCCACCGTGCGGATCCAGGAACCGGCGTCTCGCGCCGTGGTGGGCCCCCGGCCGCGGATGCGATCCGCCACCGGGGTCCCGCCCAGCTACACCGTCGTGCAGTCGGAGAACATCGTCCGCGGGGCCGTCGGGTCGACCCGGGAGGCCGACGGCCGCGACGCGCCGTTCTCGCACGCCGGGCCGCTGCGTCCCGGGCCGGCGCTGATCGTCGCCGTGCGGTACGACGGCCGGTACGCCTACGGCGCGGTACGTGTGACGGTCCGCCGGGACGCCTGACGGGTCACCGGCGGTAGAGGTTGAGCCTCTCCTCGCCGATGCGCTCGCGCAGGGCGGGGTCGTCCACGCCCTGTCCTTCCTTGTCGGCGGCGCACAGCACGGCCACCTTGCCGACGTGCTGGTTGGTCTGGACGGCGCGGGTGGCCTCGCCCGTCTGGTCCAGGGGGAAGACGGTCGAGAGCGTGGGGTGGATCATGCCGAGGGCGATCAGGCGGTTGGTCTCGACGGCCTCGGCGTAGTTGAAGCCGTGGGAGCCGATGATGCTCTTGAGGCGCATCCACAGGAAGCGGTTGTCGTACTCGTGCCGGTAGCCGGTGGACGACCCGCAGGTGACGACCTTGCCGCCGCGCTTGGCGACGTAGACGGACGCGCCGAACGTCTCGCGGCCGAGGTACTCGAAGACGATGCCCGGGTCCTCGCCGACGCGGCGGCGGATGGCCTCGCCGAGGATGCGGCCCGCCTTCGGGTGGCGCATGCCCTGCTCGCCCAGGTCGAGTTCGGTGCGGTTGATGACGTGCTCGCAGCCCTGGGCGCGCACCAGTTCGGCCTTCTCCTCGGACGACACCACGGCCACCGGGATGCCGCCGCCGTTCTTCACCAGCTGGGTCGCGTACGAGCCGAGCCCGCCCGTCGCCCCCCAGACGAGGACGATGTCGCCCTGCTTCATGCGCGCGCCGTGGGAGCCGACGAGCATGCGGTACGCGGTGGCCGCGCACAGGGTGTTGGACGCGGCCTCCTCCCAGGTGAGGTGGCCGGGCTTGCGGATGAGCTGGTTGGCCTTGACGACGCAGTACTCGGCCAGGGCGCCGAAGTTGGTCTCGAAGCCCCAGGCGAGCTGGGTCTCGCTCATCATGCCGTCGTCGTAGGAGCCGTGGTCCTCCTCGTCGACGTAGGCCGGGGAGACCACCACGCGGTCGCCCGGCTTCCACTTCTTGACGCCCGCGCCGGTGCGCACGACGACGCCGGAGGCGTCCGAGCCGAGGATGTGGTACGGCAGGTCGTGGCGGGCGCCGTACCAGCCCTGGCGGCCGAACTTCTCCAGGAACGCGAACGTCGGCACCGGCTCGAAGATGGCCGACCAGACGGTGTTGAAGTTGATCGCGGCGGCCATGACGGCGACCACGCACTCGTCGGGCGCCAGCTCGGGCATCTCGACCTCGCCGACGTGGATGGAGCGGCGCACGTCCTTGTCGGTCTGGCCCTCGAAGATGCCCACCTCGTCCTTGCGGAGGTGGGCGGCGCGGAACCGGGTGGGCAGCGGGCAGTCCTGCAGCTGCCGGCCGTCGGCTCCGGCGCGGACGGCGTCGAGCAAGGCATCGGACGAGGCGGGCTGAACCATGGATCTCCTCCGTGATGGGCGGGGGTAGGGGATGGCCCGGGAGCCTAGGGGGCCGGTGCGGGTGCCGGCAGGCCGTCCTTGTCCGTCGCTCCCACGGCGAGCCGTTCACCCAGGTCGGCCGCGAGGACGTGCACGGCCGGGGGGTCGAGCAGGTTGAGGTGGTGCGCCCCGGGGACGGGCACGATCTCCAGGTTCGGGCACAGGGGGCCGAACCCGTTGGTGCCGTCGAGGACGTAGCGGGCGTCCTGGACGGCCCAGGGCGTCTTCTCCGGCGCGCGGTAGAGGACGACGCGGCCGTCGTAGGGCTGCGGCTGGTACGCCTCCAGGGAGCGGGTGTCCTGGTGGGAGGTGAGCTGGTGGGTGAGGGCGGCCGGGGGGATGTGGTCGACCAGGGGGGCGGCGCGCTCCATGACCAGCGCGAACTGCTCGTCCTCCGACAGCCCGGACAGCTCCTCGTAGGTCAGCACGACGTCGAGGTCGTAGGTCTGGTTGATGTAGTCGGCGAACGCGGAGAAGCGGCGGGCCAGGGTGTCGGACTCGTCGTCGACCGGCAGCGGCAGCCCCGCGTCGAACAGCGCGACCAGTTCGACGTCGCGTCCGGCGGCGGTGAGCAGCCGCGCGGTCTCGTAGGCCAGGACGCCGCCGAACGACCAGCCGCCGAGCCGGAACGCGCCCTCGGGCTGCGCCTCCGTCAGGCGTTCGGCGTAGCGGGCGGCGCGCTCGGTCACCGACGGGGCGTCCTCGAACCGTTCGAGGCCGTGGACGGGCTGGTCGTCGCCGAGCAGGGCGGCGAGCTGCCGGTAACAGGCGGTGGTGCCGCCCGCCGGGTGCGCGACGAACAGCGGACGGCGGGTGCCGGCGGCGCGCAGCGGACGGATCGTCTGCCGCGCGGCCTGTTCGTCGGCGGCGCGCAGGAACCCGGCGACGTGCTCGGCGGTCGGCACGGCCAGCACCTCGCCCCGCGTCACCTCGCTGTCTTGCCCGACCAACCGGCCCCGACCGACCTCCTGGGCGAACTCTGCGGCGACGCGCGCGACGATCCGGTCGGCGTGGTCGTCGCTCCCGCCGAGGTCGGTGAACAGGTCGGCGGTGACGCTGACGCGGTCCAGGCCGAGCACGTCCTCGAAGATCCGCACGGCGAGGCGTTCGGCGGCGTCGCGCGGCATGACGTACCCGTTGACGGCGTTCGCCGTGGCGGACGCAGGGGCGGACGCAGGGGCGGACGGTGCGGCGGGCGCGTCCAGGCCGAGTTCCCCGGCGGCCCACTCCTCGAACACGTTGACGCTGGCGCCCTTGAGCAGCACCGACGGCGGGACGGTCAGGCCGAGGTCGTGTTCGACGCCGCTCTTGATGCGCACGGCCACGAGGGAGTCGAGGCCGAGGTCAGTGAGGGGGACGGACGGATCGAGCCGTTCGGGGTCGAAGCCCAGCACCGAGGCGATCCGGTAGCGGACGCGCGCGGCGATGGCGGCACGGGCCCCGGCCGCGTCGAGACGGCGGATCTCGTCGATGCCGGGCCAGTCGTCCGCGCCGCTCCCCCGCGTCGCGGCGGCCGCCGCCTCGGTGAGCGCCGCGAAGTACGGCATGTTCGTGATCTCGGGGAACAGCTCGACGGCCGCGGCCGGGTCGAAGCGCAGCACGCCGGTCGCGGGACGGTCGGCCGCGAGCAGCGCCTCCAGCGCCTCGGCGCCCTCGTCCGGGCTGATCGGGTCCAGCACCGACACCGACAGCTGCGCGGCGCCGCCGACCTGCGACCAGGTGCCCCAGTTGACGGTCGTGGCGGGACGGCCGTGCGCGCGGCGGTAGGCGGCGAGGGCGTCGAGCGCGGCGTTGGCGGCGGCGTAGGCGGCCTGGCCCGGGGAGCCGAGCAGCGCGGCGGCCGAGGAGTGCGTGACGAACCAGTCGAGGTCCAGGTCCCAGGTGGCGGAGCTGAGCGCACGCGCACCCTCGACCTTGGCCGCCCACACCCGGTGCAGGTCGTCGGGACGCAGGTCGGCGATGAGGCCGTCGGCGAGGACGCCCGCGCCGTGCACGACGCCGCACAGGCGCCTGCCCCCGTCGCGCGCGGCGGCGACGAGCCGGTCGGCGGTGCCGGGCGCGGCGATGTCGCCGAGCACGACGTCCACGTCCACGCCGCTCTCCCGCAGGCGGGTGATGGCCTTCTCGGCGTCTGCGTCCGGCCCCGAGCGGCCCGACAGCACCAGCCGTCCGGCGCCGCGCTCGGCCAGCAGCCGGGCGGTGACCAGGCCGATTCCGCCGTATCCGCCGGTGATGACATACGCGCCGCCGCGCCGCACGACGCGGCGGGGGCGGCCCTCGGGCGCGGGCAGCG
>NZ_BAAAZG010000080.1:0-114116 GCF_039536785.1 Actinomadura miaoliensis | reverse complement strand
CAAGGACAAGATGGCGCTGCAGCGGCTGCGCGAGGCGGCCGAGAAGGCCAAGATCGAGCTGTCGTCCTCCTCGGAGACGCAGATCAACCTGCCCTACATCACCGCCTCGGCCGAGGGCCCGCTGCACCTGGACGAGAAGCTGACGCGCGCGGAGTTCCAGCGCATGACCGCCGACCTGCTGGAGCGCGCCAAGAACCCGTTCCACCAGGTGATCAAGGACGCCGGGATCAGCGTCAACGACATCGACCACGTCGTCCTGGTCGGCGGCTCCACCCGTATGCCCGCCGTGAGCGAGCTGGTCAAGGAGCTGACGGGCGGCAAGGAGCCGAACAAGGGCGTCAACCCCGACGAGGTCGTGGCGGTGGGCGCGTCGCTGCAGGCCGGTGTGCTCAAGGGCGAGGTGAAGGACGTCCTGCTGCTGGACGTCACGCCGCTGAGCCTGGGCATCGAGACCAAGGGCGGCATCTTCACCAAGATCATCGAGCGGAACACCACCATCCCGACCAAGCGGTCGGAGGTGTTCACCACCGCCGACGACAACCAGCCGTCCGTGGAGATCCAGGTCTTCCAGGGCGAGCGTGAGATCGCCGCCTACAACAAGAAGCTGGGCACCTTCCAGCTGACCGGCATCGCGCCCGCGCCGCGCGGCGTGCCGCAGATCGAGGTCACCTTCGACATCGACGCCAACGGCATCGTCAACGTCTCGGCGAAGGACCTGGGCACCGGCAAGCAGCAGTCGATGACCATCACCGGCGGCTCGGCCCTGCCCAAGGACGACATCGAGCGGATGATGCGGGAGGCCGAGCAGTACGCCGAGGAGGACCGGCGGCGCAAGGAGGAGGCCGAGACCCGCAACCAGGCCGAGACCCTGGCCTACTCGACCGAGAAGTTCCTCAAGGAGAACTCCGAGAAGATCCCCGAGGACGTCAAGAAGGAGGTCGAGGAGGCCGTCGCCGAGGTCAAGAAGAACCTGGAGGGCGGCGACATCGACGCCATCCGCACCAGCTCCGAGAAGCTGGCGCAGGTCAGCCAGAAGATGGGCGCCGCCATCTACGCCCAGAACCAGCCCGCGGGCGAGGGCGCGGCCGCCGGCGCCGACGCCGGCGCGGGGGCGTCCGGTGACGGGCAGGCCCAGCAGGACGACGAGGTCGTCGACGCCGAGATCGTCGACGAGGACAAGCCGAAGGGTGGTGCCGCGTGACGACCCCTCCCACCAAGGGCGAGGGCGAGGAGCGCGAGGCCCCGGTGATCCGTGACCGGCGCCGCATCGACCCCGAGACCGGCAAGGTCCGGGAGGGCGGCCAGGCCCAGGCCGCGCCGGAGTCCGCCGCGGACTCCGGCGCGGGGGCGGCCGCCGCGGGGCAGGCACCGGCCGGCGAGGGAGCCTCGGCCGGCGAGCAGGCGCTCCGGACCCAGCTCGACGAACGCACCGCCGACCTGCAGCGGCTGAAGGCCGAGTTCGACAACTACCGCAAGCGGGTCGAGCGCGACCGGCTGGCCGTGCGCGAGCAGGCCCTGGCCAACGTGCTGAACGAACTGCTGCCGGTGCTGGACGACATCGGCCGCGCCCGCGAGCACGAGGAGCTGACCGGCGGGTTCAAGTCGGTCGGCGAGGCGCTGGAGGCCGTGGTCGGCAAGCTCGGGCTGGAGAAGTACGGGGAGAAGGGCGAGCCCTTCGACCCGACGGTGCACGAGGCGCTCATGCACTCCTATTCGCCCGACGTGACCGACACCACCTGCGTGGACGTGCTGCAGCCCGGCTACCGGATCGGCGAGCGCGTGCTGCGGCCCGCGCGCGTCGCGGTGGCCGAGCCCGCCCCCGGGTCGGCCGCCGCCGAGGACGGCGGCACGTCCGAGGGCGGCGGACAGCCCAAGGCCGACGACGGCGAGTAGATCCCCTTCCGCGACGGTCCCGCCTCGGCGACGATGATCGGGGCGGGACCGTCCAGGACGAACGAAGAACGTGGCGCGAGCAGAGAGCGGGGCATCGTGAGCACCAAGGACTACCTGGAGAAGGACTACTACAAGGTCCTCGGTGTCTCGAAGACGGCCTCGCAGGACGAGATCAAGAAGGCTTACCGCAAGCTGGCCCGCAAGTACCACCCGGACGCCAACAAGGGCGACGCCGACGCCGAGGACCGCTTCAAGGAGGTGTCCGAGGCCTACGACGTCCTGTCCGACGAGAAGCGGCGCAAGGAGTACGACACGCTGCGGTCGATGCCGGGCGGGTTCCGCGGCGGCCAGCAGGGCGGCGGCTTCGGCTTCGACCTGGGGGACCTCTTCGGGCAGACCGGGGGCGCGGGCGGCGGCGGCGCCGGCGAGCGGCTCGGCGACCTGTTCGGCGGGCTGTTCGGACGCGGCGGCACCCGCACCACCACCGGGCCCGGCGCCCGCCGGGCACGGCGCGGCGCCGACGTCGAGACCGAGGTGACGCTGTCGTTCGGCAAGTCGCTGTCGGGCGCGACCGTGCCGCTGCGGCTGACCAGCGAGGCGGCGTGCCCGAACTGCCGGGGCACCGGCGCCCGCAGCGGCACCGTGCCGCGCGTGTGCCCGTCCTGTGAGGGCACCGGCCTGGAGACCCGCAACCTGGGCAGCTTCGGCTTCCAGGAGCCCTGCAAGGAGTGCCGGGGCCGCGGGCTGGTCGTGGACGACCCGTGCCCGAACTGCCACGGCAGCGGACGGGCGACCGGCACCCGCACCATCCAGGCCCGTATCCCGGCGGGGGTGAAGGACGGGCAGAAGATCCGGCTCAAGGGCAAGGGGGCGCCCGGCGAGAACGGCGGCCCGGCCGGCGACCTGTACGTCAACATCAAGGTGCGGCCGCACCCGGTGTTCGGCCGCAGCGGCGACAACCTGACCCTGACGGTCCCGGTGACCTTCCCGGAGGCCGCGCTGGGCGCCGAGATCAAGGTGCCGACGTTCGGCGGGCAGCCGGTGACGCTGCGCCTGCCGGAGGGCACCCCCAACGGCCGCACCTTCCGGGTGCGCGGCCGGGGCGCGACCCGGCGCGACGGCACCAAGGGCGACCTGCTGGTCACCGTGGAGGTGCAGGTGCCGCAGAAGGTCGACGACCCGACGCGCGAGGCGCTGGAACGGCTGCGCGCCGCGGGCGGCGGTGACGAGCTGCGCGGCGAGCTGCTCCGGCAGGCCAGGGAGGAGTGAGCGTTCCATGGACCCGTTCGGCGACGACACCCCGGTCTACGTGATCTCCGTGGCGGCGCAGCTGTCCGGCCTGCACCCGCAGACGCTGCGCACCTACGACCGGCTGGGGCTGGTGTCGCCCGGTCGCACGGCCGGGCGCGGCCGCCGCTACTCGATGCGCGACATCGTGCAGCTGCGCGAGATCCAGCGGCTCTCCCAGGAGGAGGGCATCAACCTGTCGGGCATCAAGCACATCCTCGAGCTGCAGCGCGACAACGTCCGGCTCCGCGAGGAGCTGGCGGCGGCCCGCGCCGCGCTGGAGGAGCTGAGCAACGAACTCGAATCGACCCGCGCCGTCGCGGCGCGCCTGGCGCAGCAGCGGCGTCGCGGGGACACCGGCGGCACCTCCGGTGGCGACCTCGTGCCGATCCGCCGCACCAGCGTGGTGCTGTGGCACGAGCGCCGCTCCGAGTAGCGCCGCCGAGCGACGGCCCCGTCCGGGCCGAGGGGGAGCTGAACGCACCATGGACTACAAGCTGACGCAGAAGAGCCAGGAGGCGGTGTCGGTCGCGGTCCGCCGGGCCGCGGCCGAGGGCCACCCGCAGGTGGAGCCGCCGCACCTGCTCACGGCGCTGATCGGGCTGAGCGACGGCACGGCGGTGCCGCTGCTGGAGGCCGTCGGCGCCGACTGGAGGGAAGTGCGCCGCCGCGCCGAGGAGCTGCTGGAGCGGCTGCCGAAGGCGGCGGGCGCGACCGTGTCGTCGCCGCAGCTGTCCCGGCAGCTGATCGTGGCGATGAACACCGCCGCCAACCACGCCAGGCGGCTGGAGGACGAGTACGTCTCCACCGAGCACCTGCTGGTCGGCCTGGCGTCCGACGGCGGTGCCGTGGCCGACCTGCTCAAGGAGTTCGGGGCCACGCCGCAGGCGCTGCTGGAGGCGTTCGAGCGCGTGCGCGGGCACGCCCGCGTCACCAGCGAGAACCCCGAGGAGACCTACCAGGCGCTGGAGAAGTACGGCGTCGACCTGACCGCGCGGGCCCGCGAGGGCCGGCTCGACCCGGTGATCGGCCGCGACACCGAGATCCGCCGCGTGGTGCAGGTGCTGTCGCGGCGCACCAAGAACAACCCGGTGCTGATCGGCGAGCCCGGCGTCGGCAAGACCGCCGTCGTGGAGGGCCTGGCGCAGCGGATCGTGGCCGGGGACGTCCCCGAGTCGCTGCGCAACAAGCAGCTCGTCGCGCTGGACCTCGGCGCGATGGTCGCGGGCGCCAAGTACCGGGGCGAGTTCGAGGAACGCCTCAAGGCCGTCCTGAACGAGATCAAGGCCAGCGAGGGCCGGATCATCACGTTCATCGACGAGCTGCACACCGTGGTCGGCGCGGGCGCCGCCGAGGGCGCGATGGACGCGGGCAACATGCTCAAGCCGATGCTGGCCCGCGGCGAGCTGCGCATGATCGGCGCGACCACGCTGGACGAGTACCGCGAGCGGATCGAGAAGGACGCCGCGCTGGAGCGCCGGTTCCAGCAGGTGTACGTGGGCGAGCCGACGGTCGAGGACACCGTCGCGATCCTGCGCGGGCTCAAGGGCCGCTACGAGGCGCACCACAAGGTGCAGATCAACGACTCGGCGCTGGTCGCGGCCGCGTCGCTGTCCGACCGCTACATCACCGCGCGCTTCCTGCCGGACAAGGCGATCGACCTGGTGGACGAGGCCGCGTCCCGGCTGCGCATGGAGATCGACTCGCGTCCCGTCGAGATCGACGAGCTGCAGCGCGCCGTCGACCGGCTGCGCATGGAGGAACTGGCCCTCGCCAAGGAGACCGACGAGGCGTCCCGGGCACGGCTGGAGCGGCTGCGCAAGGACCTGGCCGACAGGCAGGAGCAGCTCAACGCCCTCAACGCCCGCTGGGACCGGGAGAAGGCCGGGCTCAACCGGGTCGGCGAGATCAAGGAGCGCATCGACCAGCTGCGCGGCGAGGCCGAACGCGCCCAGCGCGACGGCGACCTGGAGACCTCCGCCCGCCTGATGTACGGCGAGATCCCCGCGCTGGAGAAGCAGCTCCAGGAGGCCTCCGAGCAGGCCGAGACCCGCGAGGCGATGGTCAAGGAGGAGGTCGGCCCCGACGACGTCGCCGAGGTCGTGGCGTCCTGGACCGGCATCCCCGCGGGCCGTCTGCTCGAAGGCGAGACCGCCAAGCTGCTGCGCATGGAGGACGAGATCGGCCGGCGCCTGGTGGGTCAGAAGGCCGCCGTGCGCGCCGTCTCCGACGCGGTGCGCCGCGCCCGCACCGGCATCTCCGACCCGGACCGTCCGACCGGCTCGTTCCTGTTCCTCGGCCCGACCGGCGTCGGCAAGACCGAGCTGGCCAAGGCCCTCGCGGAGTTCCTGTTCGACGACGAGCGGGCGCTGACCCGCATCGACATGAGCGAGTACTCCGAGAAGCACAGCGTGGCGCGCCTGGTCGGCGCCCCGCCCGGCTACGTCGGCTACGAGGAGGGCGGCCAGCTCACCGAGGCCGTGCGGCGCCGCCCGTACTCGGTGGTGCTGCTGGACGAGGTGGAGAAGGCCCACCCCGAGGTCTTCGACATCCTGCTGCAGGTGCTGGACGACGGCCGCCTGACCGACGGGCAGGGCCACACGGTCGACTTCCGCAACACGATCCTGATCCTGACGTCCAACCTGGGGTCGCAGTTCCTGATGGACGCCGACCTGTCGGACACCGCCAAGCGCTCGGCCGTCATGGAGACCGTCCGGGCCGCGTTCAAGCCCGAGTTCCTCAACCGGCTGGACGAGGTGATCGTGTTCGACTCGCTGTCCACCGAGGAGCTGACCGGCATCGTCGACCTGCAGATCGACCGGCTCCGCCGGCGCCTGGCCGACCGCCGCCTGACGCTCACCGTCACCGAGGCGGCCCGCGAGTGGCTGGCCCTGACCGGCTTCGACCCGCAGTACGGCGCCCGTCCGCTGCGCCGCCTGGTCCAGTCGGCCATCGGCGACCAGCTGGCCCGCGCCCTGCTGTCGGGCGAGGTCCGCGACGGCGACGAGGTGGTCGTCGACCGCGCCGAGGACGCCGACGCGCTCACCGTGGCGCCCGCCCGCGCGGTCGACCTGGCGAAGTGATCCCGACAGCGTGATCCCGACAGCGTGATCCCGCGACCGGTCACCGGCCCTCGTGCCGGTGACCGGTCAGCGCGTTGGCGGGGTTGGGCGGCGGCGGCAGCACCCCTGCCGCCAACACGGCGACCAGCATCGCGATCACGACCTTCATCCGCCTACGTCCGCTCATATCCCCGAATCTAGGCAGCGCCCGCCCGCCGCCCCAGGGAGCAGACTCCCCAAGCGGGGTGGGGCCAACCCGAACACTCCGCCACAGGGTTCCTCTACCTGGACGACGACCCCCTGCAAGCGGTCGACGCGGCAACGACACCGACGTGCTCGCCTTCAAGGTCGGCCGACGGATACCTCGCGAGCCCGCCGAACCTCTCCCCGAGCCGCCCCGGCGACGGCCTGACGCCGGGCCGGGGCGTCATGTGTGGACGCCGAACCCGCCGAAGGATCCGAAGTCGCCGCCCCCGTAGTCGCCGCCGCCGGGGTCGGTGGGGTAGCTGCCGCCGTGGTATCCCGACGTTCGGCGGGACTTGTCGGCGGCCCGCTCGGCCCGCCATTGGGCGCGCTGCGCGCGCTCGCGCTCAAGCTCCTCACGGTTGCGCAGGCGCTCCACCACGGGACCGAACCAGTCGTCGACCATGGCCAGGAACGACTGCGGGAACTCAGGGACCATGGGACGTCCCGCCGGAGTGGTCCCGGAGGGCGGCGGCAGTCGCGCGGCCATGTCGGCCAGTTCACGGTCGGCGAGACGGACCGAATCTTCGTCCCAGTCCACCAGGTGCAGATCGAGGCGCTTGTCCCGCGCCTCCTCGATGACGTCCTTGAGGCGGCTGACCGACGTGGCGGTCTCGGCCGGCGCCGCCACGTCCGAGCGGGTGATGCGGAACTCGTCCGTTCCGGCGGGCGCCAGGTACCACAGCTTCCGCTGCTGCCAGGTGAACAGCCCGGCGAAGTGCGCGCTGATCCGCGGATAGGTTCTCGCGGTCTGCTCTGCCTGCGCGCGCACCTCGTCGTGGATCGGCCGGTACTGCTCGGACGCGCGCAGGAGACGGTCGTACCCGTCCGTCAGCGCCGCCTGCCATCGCGCGAACCGCCTGGGGGTGCGCCGGGGCGACGGGGCGATGCGGTGCCCGTACTCGGTCCAGGCGTCGCCGAGCTGCCGGACCACTTCGTCGATCTCGGTGAGATACGCGATCGCGGCCTGCTGCCACCGCCGGAGATCGTCCTCGTCCGCCGCGACGTGGACCGCCTCCACCACCTCTGCCGCCCATGGCTCGTCGCTTGCGAGGCCCGCACGCTCGCGAGGCTCCAGCATCGGTTCGGGGGCGTCGGGCTCGGGCTCCGCGGGCAGACGCATGCGCAAGTCGGCGCCCCATGACGCATCGGGCTTCTCATAGGAGGCCACGTACAGATCACACAACGCCGACAGCCGATCTTGGAAGATCGGGGGGAACCATTCGGAAGAAGGGCGGCAGCGCCGGAAGAACGTGTACGGGACCTGCCACTTCATCTGGTGCCGATATGTGAAGCCACCGAAAGGGTGCCGCACTTCGATCTGGATTCCCTGTGACATGGACAGGTGCCGCCAGCCCAGGTCCGGCAGGTCGTTGTTCCAGTGCCCCTTGAACAGCGGATGCTCCCGATGCGGCCGGCGCTGCGCATACGGCAACAGCCACATGGCCCGCGTGTCCGGCTCACCCCGTTCCCGCGCGAGAGCCAGCAGGTCGGTCCGACGCCGCTCCCTACGCCTCTCCAACCGGTCGCCCATGCATCCCTCCGAGCAGCGCCAAACGACGGTCAATATAGGGGTGATACCCGCTAGCGCGCTCGGACCGACCGGGCGATCGGCGGGCTGCTCGCCGCACCCGGACCGAGGGGATGTCACACTTCGAGGGGCTGTGTCGTCCTTCGGGCATGAGAGCGGCTGTGATCGTCGGAAGCAGGTCGTCGGAGGGGCGGGTCATCGCCCCCTGCGGGAACGTCCGCGGGGCGGGAGCATGACGCGCGAGGAGCTCGTCCGGGCCTTCGAGGCCGAACGTCCGCGGCTGCGGCGCATCGCCTACGCCACGTTGGGATCGGTGGCCGAGGCGGAGGACTGCGTGCAGGAGGCGTGGCTGCGGCTGCGCGCCCTGGACGACCCGGAGGAGATCCGCGACCTGCAGGGCTGGCTGGTCAGGACGGTCGGACGGCTGGCGCTCGACGCGCTCGGCAGCGCCCGCGCCCGGCGGGAACGCTATGTCGGGACCTGGCTGCCCGAACCGCTGGTCGGGGAGCACGAGGCGGACCCGGCCGACCGGGTCACGCTGGACGAGTCGGTCAGCACGGCCCTGCTGCTGGTGCTGGAGAGCCTGTCGCCGGCCGAGCGCGCGGCGTTCCTGCTGCACGACGTGTTCGGCATGACCTTCGACGAGGTGGCGGAGGTGGTCGGCCGGTCACCGGTCGCCGTCCGGCAGCTGGCCTCGCGCGCCCGCCGGCACGTCGCCGAGGGCCGTCCGCGTTTCCCGCCCTCCCCCGCCGAGCAGCGGGCGCTGGTCTCCGCGTTCGCCGCCGCGTGCCGGCGCGGCGACCTGGACGGGCTGGTGGCGTTGCTGGCGCCGGACGTGGTGTGCCGGGGCGACGGCGGCGGCAAGGTCAGAGCCGTCCCGCACGAGGTGCGCGGCGCCGAACCTGTCGCGCACCTGCTGCTGTCCTTCACCCGCGGCGCCGAGATCGACATGCGGTTCGCCACCGTCAACGGCGCGGCGGGGCTGGTCCTGCGGGCTCCCGACGACGTGCTGTCGGTGGCGTCGTTCACCGTGGACGCCGGACGCGTCGTCGCGGTCGACGTGGTCCGCAATCCCGACAAGCTCACCTACGTCCCCGAGCCTCGCTAGCCGGAGGACGACAAACCCCGCACAGACCCGGCCCGCCGCGTCACCAATTCCACTCCGGTACGCGGCACCCCCCCTTGCTCACCCTCAGCAATCGATCTATTCACCTCTGTAACGAATTGGGAGTTTCGTCATGCGAACCCTCATCCGTGATGTGCGCCTGTTCGACGGGACGCGGGTCCTTGAGCGCGCGGACGTCCTCATCGACGGCGCCACGATCGTCGAGCCGGACGGCCGCGATGCCGACGTCGTGGTCGACGGCATCGGCCGGACGCTGCTCCCGGGGCTGATCGACGCCCACACCCACACCTTCGACGGCGACCTGGCCACGGCCCTGCGGTACGGCGTGACGACCGAGCTGGACATGTTCTGCCTGCCCGGCAACCTGGCGCGGCAGCGCAAGCTGGCCGCCGAGCGCGACGACGTCGCCGACCTCCGCAGCGCCGGGGTGCTGGCCACCGCGCCCGGCGGCCATCCGACGGGGGTCATGACGGCGATGGCCGACCAGCTGCCCGGCGCGCCGGACGCGGTCGGGCCGTTCGACACGATCTCCTCCGCCGCCGAGGCCGAGGCGTTCGTCGCGGCGCGCGTCGCCGAGGGCAGCGACTACCTGAAGATCGTGATCGACGACGGCTCGACGGGCTGGAGCCCGGTGCCCACGCTCGGCCGCGACACCGCGACGGCGCTGGTCGAGGCGGCCCGCGCCGCCGGGCTCCGCAGCATCGCGCACGTGGCCACCGCCGCCGACGCGGCGATCGCCCTGGACGCGGGCGTCGACGGGCTGGGCCACGTCTGGTCCGACGCCGCGCCGGGCGATCCGGCCGCCGACCGGCTGATCGAGCGGATCGCCGAACAGGACGTCTTCGTGATCACCACGCTCGCCTACATCGAGGTCGTCGGCGAGAACGACCCCGGACGCGCCCAGCGCGCCAAGCGGGTGGCGGGCGCGCTGCACCGCGCCGGTGTGCCGTTGCTGGCCGGGACCGACGCCACCCCGTTCGCCCCCGGCCACGGCGACGGCCTGCACCGGGAACTGGAACTGCTGACCGGGGCCGGGCTCACCCCGCTGGAGGCGCTGACCGCGAGCACGAGCGTCACCGCCGACCGCTTCGGCCTGACCGACCGGGGGCGCGTCGCCCCCGGCCTGCGCGCCGACCTGGTTCTGGTGGAGGGCGACCCCACCCGCGACATCACCGCGACCCGCGACATCCGCGACGTGTGGCGGTGCGGCGTCCGGCAGTCCCGCTGAGCCCGTTCCCGTCGACTTCCGGAGCGACCTCCATGCCCCACCGACGCGACCGTGACCCGCTGCGGCTGATGCGGGTCACCGTCCTCCTCCAGACGATCGTCATCTTCGCGCAGGCGGTGTCGGCCGGCCTCCTGCTGGCCTCGGTTCCGGCGGGCCGGACGGTCCACGGCGTCATGGCCGGTGCCGTCGTCCTCGCCGTGCTGCTCAACCTCGGCGCCGCCGTCCTGGCCTGGCGGCCGTTCGGCGGCCCGGCGCGAATGATCGTCAAGAGCACGCCCATGCTCGTGTTCGCGCTGGTGCAGACCGCCCTCGGGTACGCGCACGTTCGGGAGCTGCACGTGCCCGTCGGCGTCCTGATGTTCGGCGCGAGCATCATGCTGCTGACGCAGGTCAGGTCCGCGGGACGGCCCGGCCCGGACGATCCGGACCGTTCCGCCGGCCCGGCGGCCCGCTCCGCCGCCCCCGTCCGCACCGGGAGCGCGTCATGAACCTCACCCGAAGGCACGCGCTGCGCCTGCTCGGCGCCTCGGCCGTGGCGGTGCCCGCCGCCGGGCTGCTGGTGTCCGCCACACGCGGGAAGGTCGACACGGTCGGCCGGGTCGCGTTCACCAACCGGGTGCAGGCGCCGCCGCTCGCCCCGTCCCGGATCGACGCCGCCGGACGCCGCGTGTTCGACCTGCGCGTCCGCACCGGACGACGCGAGTTCGTCCCTGGCCGTCCGTCGGCGACCTGGGGCATCGACGGCGACTACCTCGGCCCGACCCTGCGCGCCCGGCGCGGCGAGCGGGTGCTGGTCAACGTCACCAACCAGGTCGGCGAGACCACCACCCTGCACTGGCACGGCATGCACCTGCCGCCGGAGATGGACGGCGGGCCGTACCAGCCGATCAGGCCGGGCGCCACCTGGTCGCCGACCTGGACGATCGACCAGCCCGCCGCGTCGCTGTGGTACCACCCGCACCCGCACGGACGCACCGCCCGGCACCTGTACCGGGGGCTGGCGGGCATGTTCCTGGTGGACGACGCCCCGGTGCCCGGCCTGCCGCACCGGTACGGCGTCGACGACGTCCCGCTGATCGTGCAGGACCGCAGGCTCGTGGACGGCAGGCTCGACCCGGACGAGCCGATGTCCGGCACCACCGGCTTCCTCGGCGACCAACTGCTCGTCAACGGCGTCCTCGGCCCGTACCTGGAGGTCACCACCACGCGCGTCCGGCTGCGGCTGCTGAACGGTTCCAACGCGCGCGTCTTCAACTTCACCTTCGCCGACGGACGCGCGTTCGCCCAGATCGCCTCCGACGGCGGGCTGCTGCGGGCGCCGCACACCACCCGCCAGGTCCAGCTGGCCCCGGGGGAGCGCGCGGAGATCGTGGTGACGGTCGCGCCGGGGGAACGCGCCGTCCTGCGCAGCGTCGCCCCCGCCACGGGCGCCGGTTTCGTCCAGCGGGACGGCGGCTCCGACCGGTTCGACGTCCTGGAACTACGCGCCGCCGCCCGGCTGGCCCCGTCCCCCGGCCTGCCCGCCCGCCTGGCCGACGTCCCCGCGATCCCGGCGCGCACCGCCGTCCGGACCCGCACCTTCGAACTCGCCGAACACCAGATCAACGGCAGGAAGATGGATCCCGGCCGGATCGACGCCCACGTGCTCAGGGACACCACCGAGATCTGGGACGTCCGCAGCGGCGACGGCACCCTGCACAGCTTCCACGTCCACGACGTGCAGTTCCAGGTGCTGTCGGTCGACGACCGGCGCCCGCCCCCGCACCTGGCGGGCTGGAAGGACACCGTCCTGCTGCCCCCGGGAACCCGGATGCGGCTCATCATGCGGTTCGACGACTACGCCGACCCGCACCGGCCCTACATGTTCCACTGCCACATGCTCTACCACGAGGACCAGGGGATGATGGGCCAGTTCGTCGTCCTCGAACGAGGCCAGCCCCCCGCCCCGCCGCCCTCCCCCGGCCTCCGCCAACACCACCACTGACAGGCGCCCCGGCCAGGACCCCGTTTTCCGGTGAGCCCACCGACGCCGTAGGATCCCTGATCGATCTTCTTGGGGGGCGGGTGGGGAAACGGGTTTCCGCTGCGGCACTGGTCGCCCTGCAGTGCCTGGTGGCGCCCATGGTGCTGGGCTGGGCCGCAGCGTTCGACATCAGATATTGGAGCTTGCCGAGGGGGAACTGCGGTAGCGGACTACCTGCCTGCTCCCAGGGAAGCGTCCCCATCATCTGGATGACGCTGGGGCTGAACCTCCTGCTCCTGATCAGCATCATCTTCGTCATCGCGACGGTCCGGTCCCGGCTGCGCCGGTCGGCCAAGCAGCTGATCGCGGCGGGCTCGGCCGCCCTGCTGGCCTTCGCACTGGGATACTGGCCCGCCGATCGGGCGTTCGGGGCCTTGCGGGGGCGGCTGCTGCAGGTCGCCTGGACGACGCCGTCCGAACGCCCCGCCACGACGCGCGCCGCCGGGGTCTGGTCCGACGGGCCGCGGGTCGTCCGGGCCCGGTTCGACCGGCTCATCGCCTACGACGTCGAGCAGCAGGCGAGCACCTGGGTCCACGAACTGCCCGCCCGCGTGGAACTGTGCGCGATGAGCCGCTCGACGTCCGGCGGTGTCGGGCTCATCGGCTACGGCCCGGCCGGGACCACCTGCACCACGCTCGCCGCGATCGATCTGCGCACCGGACGGACGCTGTGGACACGGAGCCTGGGCAGCCGGCGCTTCTCCGCGAGCGAGGGCCGGGAGGCCGACCGCATCGAGATCTCGGCGCGGGCCGCCGTCGTGGCCGGCGACGCCACGGTGATGGCGTTCGCCCCCCGGACGGGCAGGCCGCTCTGGCGGTGGTCGGTGCCCGGTTGCACTCCCCGCGCGGTGGGAAACGGGCCCGGCGGAACGGTGGTCCTGTCCGGCTGCGGCGCCAGGGGCTTCACGGTCTCGGTCCTGAACCCCCGCACCGGACGGCCACTGCGTCGCACGGCGGTGACCGACGCACCCGAAGGCCAGGTCCGATCGGCCGAACTGGTGTCGGCGCACCCGCTGCTGGTCAAGATCGGCGAGAGCGGCGAACGCGGACGCGAGGTGCTGCACACGTTCGACGAGACGGGCAGGCCACGCGCCGCCATCCCCTTCGACGACCAGGACGGGAAGATCGAACTGGAGGAGCACCCCGGAGATTTCCCGCTCCGCCCGGTGCGGCGATTCGCCGTCCACGGCGACACGCTGCTGCTGGTGGCCGAAGGCGACGACCACCGCACCAGCGACGCCCTCGTCGCGTACTCGCCGACCACGGGAGAACGCAAATGGTCACGCCCCCAGAAGCGGCTGGCCATCAAGTGGATACGCCTCACCGGCGACCGGATCGAAGCACCGGTGTCCAGCAGCACCGGACGCCATCTGCGCGTCCGGAACTTCTCCCTGACCGGAGCGAAGATCGGCGGCGACCTCACCAACGACGACCAGGACATCTTCTTCTACAGCGGCGCCCTTGAACCCGTCACGGTCGGCGAATTCCTCGTCGTCGTCCGGGCCGACGCCACCAAACGCTACGGCGGAGGCCCCATCACGGCACTACGCCCGAAGTGATCGGGCGTCGACCTGAGGTGGGGCGGAGCCGTTCCTGTGTCAGTGGATGCGGGAAATTGTCGGCACGGTTCGTCAGCGTATGGAGCCGCTGAGGTTGCTGGTGCCGCTGCCCGAGCCTTCGGCGCGGGTGAAGGGCCGGCCGTCGACGTAGGCCACGGCGCTCACCGGGCCGTCGTCCTGGCGTCGTATGGCAACGCTCCAGGTGTCCTCGCCCTGCTTGGTGAGTTTGATGTCCTTCCGCCAAGGCAGCGCCACCTTGGGCTCCGTCGTGGAATGGCCGTTGATGACGTAGGTGACGGTGACACTTCCCTCGCCGGTGATGTCGAGGGTGAGCGTGTGCGGCTCGTCATTGGACGAGCAGGCGGCCGACAGCAGTACGACGGCGGCCAATGTCAGCGGCCACCCGCCAGATGTGATCATCCGATCGCTCCTCGCAACGGTCACCGACAAGCTACCGGGGACGCGGAACGCCTGCCGCTGCGAGCCGACATCAATTTCCCGTCCCTCTGGAGCGGTTGACCCATGGCGGCCGAGTGAGCGCCCTGCACTGAGGGCCGTCCCACCGGCGGGCTGCCGCCTGGGCTGACGGAACGGCCGACGCCTGGCGTGGGCCGGGGAGACTTACCGTGTACGGGTAGAGTGCGTCGGGAGGAAGATCCATGACTCCACGGACCGACGCCGACGAGCTGACCGAGCAGCCCCGGATTCCGCTGAGCCGGAGGCGGGTGCTGCGCGCCGCCGTGGAGCTCGCCGACCGCGACGGCCTCGACTCGCTCACCATGCGCCGGCTGGCGCAGGAGGTCGGGGTCGAGGCGATGTCGCTGTACCACCACGTCGCCAACAAGCAGGCCGTCTTCGACGGCATCGTCGAGGTGATCCTCGGGGAGATCATGGCGGCGGTGGAGGAGGTCGAGGCTCCGTCCCCGGAGGAGGACTGGCAGGCGGCGCTGCGCGCGCGGATCCTCGCCGCCCGGGAGGTCCTCCTGCGCCACCGCTGGGCCCCGCAGGTACTGGAAAGCCGCACCGAAACCAGCCCGGCCGTCATCGCCTACTACGACCACGTCGTCGCCATCCTTCGGGCGGGCGGGTTCTCGTTCGACCTGGCGCACCACGCGCTGCACGTCCTGGGCAGCCGCGCCCTCGGGTTCACTCAGGAGTTGTTCCAGCCCGGCGGCGTCCAGACCTCGAACGCCGAGGCCGCCGCGATGATGGAGCAGATGGCCGACCGGTTCCCGAACATCGTCGGGATGCTGGCGGACGCCGTCCACGACGATCCGGACGGCACCCTGGGCTTCTGCGACGACCAGTTCGAGTTCGAGTTCGCGCTCGACCTGATCCTCGAAGGGCTGGAACGGCGCCGCGCCGCCGGTTCCTGACCGAGCGCGCCACACTCTCATCACCTTCGGTCACCGACTGAGCCCCTTCACGCCACACCCCTTGACTCCCTTACGCCGCACGATAACCTTACGACGTACGACAGCCTTACACCGTACGACAGCGGCCCGCCCGGAAGCGGCACGCGGACACCAGGCACAGGGGCCGATGAGCGCCCGTAAGAGCCGGACACCTGAGCGCGTTCAGGTCATCCCGGCCCACCCCCCTCTCACCCGGTGTGGACACCCACCGAAAGGAAGACGCCATGAAAGCCTGGACCTGGGACCGCTACGGCCCGCCCGACGTGCTTACTCTCCGAGACATCAACGAACCCGACATCGCGCGGGACGAAGTGCTGGTGCGGGTGCGGGCGGCATCCGTCAACCCCTACGACTGGCGCCACATGCGGGCCCACCCGAAGCTGGTCCGGCTGAGCATCGGCCTGCGGCGGCCGAGACCGGGCCTGGTCCTCGGCGCCGACCTCGCCGGCGTCGTCGAGCGGGTGGGCAACGAGGTGACCGGCCTGCGTCCCGGCGACGAGGTCTTCGGGGAGGTCCGGCTGGGATCGTTCGCCGAGACCGTCGCCGTCCCGCGCAACAGGCTGGCCGTCAAGCCCGCTCGTCTCACCTTCGAGCAGGCGGCGTCGGTGTCGATGGCCGCGCACACCGCGCTGCAAGGGCTGCGGGACGCGGGGAGGCTCTCCGCCGGGCAGCGGGTCCTCGTCAACGGAGCCTCCGGCGGCATCGGCACGTTCGCCGTCCAGCTCGCCAAGGCATTCGGAGCCGAGGTCACCGGCGTGTGCAGCACCCGCAACATCGAACTGGTCCGCTCCCTGGGCGCGGACGACGTCGTCGACTACACCCGCGAAGACTTCACCGAACGGAAAGGGCGCTACGACCTGCTCATGGACATCGTGGGCGACCGGTCACTGGCGCAGCTGCGGCGCCCCCTGACCTCCCGTGGGACGCTCCTGATCGTCGGCGGCATCGCCTCGCCCCGCGGCGGTTTGCTCGGCCCCGCAGCGCAGATGCTCCGCGGGGCCCTGGCCTCCCCCTTCGTCAGCCAGCGCATCACCAGTGTCAGCTGGAGGCCCAACTCCACCGACCTCCGGTTCCTGGCCGAACTCATGGAGAAGGAACAGCTGACACCCGTCATCGACCGGACCTACCCGTTCACCGACCTCCCCGAGGCCCTGCGCTACGTCGAGCACGGCCACGCCCGAGGCAAAGTAGCCATCACCCTCTGACCCCAGGCCGCGCACGCGCCCGGCGCAGGGGGACGTTCCGCACTCTCGGCGGGGAGCCGGTACGGGCACCGCGACCACGGCCGCGCCGCTCCAGGGCTGTTGCGGCGCGGCCGCCGGGTCATCGTGCGCGGTTCACGGCCGACACCAGCGCTTGTACCGACGCCGTCAGCAGGGAGGTGCTGAGGCCGGCACCCCAGCGTGTCACCCCGTCGACACGGCACTCGACGTACGCGGCCGCGGGGGCGTTCGCCCCCTTCTGTGTGGCCTGCTCGACGTACTGCAGCACGTCCACCTTGATCCCGGCCTTCGCCAACGCGTCGGTGAGTGCGTCCAGGGGGCCGTTGCCCGTGCCCGTGTGCTCGCCCTCCACCCCGTCGACGCGTAGCACACCGGTGAAGTCGTGCCGCTCGGGCCCGGTGTGAGCGGTGCGCCACTCCACCAGCTCGACCGGCCCCTCGTCCGCCTTGTCCAGGTACTCGGCGCGGAAGAGGTCCCACAGCTGCGCGGCGGTGACCTCCGTGCCGCTGTCGTCCGTGGCACGCTGCACGACCTGCGAGAACTCGATCTGCAGCCGCCGGGGCAGGTCCAGCCCGTACTCGCTGCGCAGCAGGTAGGACATGCCGCCCTTCCCCGACTGGCTGTTGACGCGGATCACCGCCGCGTAGTCGCGTCCGACGTCCGCCGGGTCGATCGGCAGGTACGGCACGTCCCACGGCGCCTCCCGCTCCGGCACGCCGAGGTCGGCGGCGCGACGCGCGTGGTGCGCCATGCCCTTGGCGATCGCGTCCTGGTGGGTGCCGGAGAACGCGGTGTAGACCAGGTCGCCCGCGTACGGGTGGCGTTCGTGCACGGGCAGCCGGTTGCAGTGCTCGGCCGTACGGCGGATCTCGTCGATGTCGGAGAAGTCGATCCGAGGGTCGACGCCCTGCGCGTGCAGGTTCAGCGCCAGCGTCACCAGGTCGACGTTGCCGGTGCGCTCGCCGTTGCCGAACAGGCACCCCTCGACCCGCTGCGCGCCCGCCAGCAGCGCCAGCTCGGCGCACGCCACCCCGGTGCCCCGGTCGTTGTGCGGATGCACCGAAAGGATCACCGCCTCCCGGCACGCCAGGTGGCGGTGCATGTACTCGATCTGGTCGGCGTACACGTTGGGCGTGGCGATCTCGACGGTGACGGGCAGGTTGTGGATCACGGGCCGGTCGGGCGACGCCTCCCACAGCCGGGTCAGGCTGTCGCAGATCTCCAGCGCGTAGTCGGGCTCGGTGAGCATGAACGTCTCCGGCGAGAACTCCATGCGCACCCCCGGACACCGGGACGCCAGCCGCCCGACGTGTGCGGCGGCCTCCAGGATCAGGGCGTGCACTTCGGCCCGGTCACGACCGAGCACCACCTGGCGCCAGGTCGGCGCGGTGGCGGTGTACAGGTGGACGACCGCGCGCGGCAGACCCTCGATCGAGGCGAACGTCCGCTCGATCAGGTCGGCGCGGGCGGCGGTGAACACCACCGGTGTCACGTCGTCGGGCACCGCGTCCGTCTCGACCAGGTGCCGGACGAAATCGAAGTCGGTCCGGCTGGCCGACGGGTAACCGACCTCGATCTCCTTGAAACCCATGGCCACGAACAGGTCGAACATCCTGCGCTTGCGCGCGGGGTCCATGGGCTCGGCCAGGGCCTGGTTTCCGTCGCGCAGGTCCACCGGCACCCACAGCGGGGCGCTTTCGACGCGCCGGTCGGGCCAGGTGCGGTCGATGTCGGGCAGGGGTACGCGCTCGTGCGCCGGGCGGTAGCGGTGGTACGGCATCGCACTGCCGCGCTGCGGATTCCACCACGGCGCGTCGTCGGGCACCGGGCCTTCGGGGGTGCGCAGGGTCGGGAACGCTTCCACGTGTTCTCCTTGACGAAACCGGTCGACGGACCGGCAGCGTCGACCCCCGCGGCGGGGTGCCGGTCCGGTCAGGCCCCGCCGCGGCGGACGAGAAGCAGACCACGCATCGGCATGCGGGGTACTCTAGCCATCTGTCAGCTTGTCAGACAAGCAGAGGTATACGGTGCTGCGTCCCAGCCCCTTGGTCGACCAGGCCGTCCGGCACCTGCGCGAGCGGATCGCCGCGGGCGACTGGCCGGTCGGCTCCCGGCTTCCCGGCGAGACGACCCTGGCCAGGGAGCTGGGTGTCGGCCGCTCCACCGTCCGCGAGGCCATCCGCGCCCTGGCCGGCGCCGGCCTGGTGCGCACCCGGCAGGGCGCGGGCGTGTTCGTCGTCGCCACCGAACCCGCCGAGGACTTCGCGGCGCGGCTGCGCCGCGCCTCGGTCACGGACGTCTGCGAGATCCGCATGATGGTCGAAATCCGAGCGGCCGAGCTCGCCGCCGAACGCCGTACCGACACCGACCTCGCCGTCATGGACGCCCGCCTGGCCGCCCGCCACGAGGCCGAGGCGGGCGGCGACGACGCCGCGTTCATCGACGCCGACATCGCCCTGCACGTCGCCATCGTCGCCGCCGCGCACAACCCGGTGTTGTCGGACCTGTTCACCACGTTCGTCCCCGTCCTCCGCGACGGCCTGCTCGACCTGGCCGAGCTCGTCAACGTCCACGCGGCCGACGCCACCCACGGCCACGCCGCCCACACCGCCCTCGTCGAGGCGATCCGCGACCGCTCCCCCGCCGAGGCGGCCCGCATCATCCGCACGGAACTCGAACGCACCCTCAACCACCTCGCCCCCAAGCCTTGACGCACCACAGCACAGAGGACGACAACATCGCGGCCATCCCCGACGAGGCCCGTGGTCACCACGGCGTTCCCACTGGGCCGATCCGGCCGCCCACGAACCCGCGCTGCGCCACGCGGACCGCGCCTACCTGATCGCACCGGTGGCCGTGGCCGACCCGCTTCCCCTTGTCGACCCGTTCGCCCGACGAGCGGCCGAGCGAGGGGTGCGCCGCCCGGTGCTGCTCCTCAGCGGACGCTACGGCGACATGCCGCTTGAGGCTGTGTCCCGCGTGGGCACCGCTGTGCGTTTGAAGGTCACCGAGCTGATGTGCTCTGCCAGTTCTGCCGGGATCGGCCAGTCGGCGGGGGTGCCGCTGGTGCTGGCCTCGTAGGCGAGGGCCGCCTGGACGACCGCTTCGGCGTGCTGGACGCCGAGGCCGGTGAAGCGGACGCGGGTCTTGCCCGGACCGTCGACGGCCACGGCCCCGTGATCGGGACACCCGCCCAGGCAGGCGACGTTCCTTACGAGGAGGGTGCCGCCTTGCCGGTGGCGGGCGATGGCGGCGTTGAGCTCGCGGCCGAAGTCGCCCGTGGCGTGGGCGTCGTAGCGGGGACAGGTTCGGCAGATCAGCAGGGGCATCGGGGTTCCAGGTGGCGGATGAGCAGGGCACCGGCGCGAGCCGCCGGTGCCCTGCGGTCGGTGGCTGTCAGGCGTCGGCCGGTTGCCGCTCCTTGTGGAAGCGCCCGTCCTTCATGATGTAGTGCAGCCTGTCCTGGTCCTGCAGGATGGTGATGTCGGCGAGCGGATCGCCGTCCACCACGATCACGTCGGCGAGGTAGCCGGGCTGGACCTTGCCCAGCTCGTGGGGGCGCATCATGATCTCGCCGCCCAGCGCGGTGGCCGACAGGATCGCCTCCATCGGGGTGAAGCCGAGGCGTTCGACGAAGTGCTGCAGGTCCCGGGCGTAGGTGCCGTGCGGTGTCCAGGCGAAGCCGTAGTCACCGCCGGGCAGGATGCGGATGCCGCGGCGGTGCATCTCGCGCAGCCCCTCGGTGGCGATCTCCAGTTCGCGTTTGTAGCCGACGGCCTCGGCGGCCTCCTGCGGGAATCCGAACGACTCCGCCTCGTAGAGGGTGGCGATCAGCCAGTTGATGCCGGGGGCGACGAACACCCAGTCCTTGTTGGCCTCCAGCATGTCCATGCCCTCTTCGTCGGTGAAGCTGGCGTGGTAGATGATGTCGACGTGGTGGCGCACGCACATCTTGACGCTCTCGGCGCTGCGCGCGTGGGCGCAGACGCGCCTGCCGCGACGGTGGGCCTCGGCGACGGCGGCGGCGACCTCCTCGTCGGAGAAGTAGGTGTCCTCGGCGCGCTGTGAGCCGGTGATCTCCTCACCGGTCATGGACAGCTTGATCTGGTCGACGCCCAGATCGATCAGCTCGCGGACGACCTTGCGCATGCCCTCGGGACCGTCGGCGAACTTGGTGATCGACTTGACCAGCGCGCCGCCGGTGACGGCGATCTCCGGGCCGTTGGCCAGGTACCTCGGGCCGGGGATGCGGCCGGCGTTGATCGCGTCGCGGCACACCACGTCCAGGCGGTCCTTGGCGGAGGCGGCGCCCACGCACATCGTGTAACCGGAGTCGAGGTAGGTGCGGGCGGACTCGAGGCAGAACAGCAGGTGCTCCTCGACCGGCAGGGTGCCCAGGCCGTCCAGGTCCGCGCTGTTGTTCCAGCTGAAATGGGTGTGCGCGTCGCACAGCCCGGACATCAGGGTGCGGCCGCGGCCCTCGATCACCCGGGCGCCCGCGGCATGCGCGGGGTCGACCGCGCCCACGGCGGCGATGCGGTCACCGTCGATGAGCACGTCGCCGGGGTAGGGGTCCGCACCGGTGGAGTCGAGGATCCGGACGTCGCGGAAGAGGGTCCTGTGGGGTGGGATGGGCATGGCAATGCTCCTGACGGTGACGGCACCAGGCCCTGGTGCCGTAGGTGGTTCTAGAGGAAGTTCAGGAGATGGTCGGTCGTGGGGCGGGCGGCCTCCAGGGCCGTCCAGTGGCCGACACCGGGCAGGATCTCCACCGTGGCCTTGCCGTGGACGTCGGCGAGTTCCCGGCTGGCCTCCGGCGGCCCCACCTTGTCCTGGTCGCCGGTGACCAGCAGCAGCGGCAGCGCGGGGTCGATCGGGCCCGGGTCGGTGGCCGCCGCCAGGGCCTCGCAGTTGCGCGCGTAGCCCTCGGGGTCCTGGCGCATGACGAGCTCGCGGACGAAGGCGGCGACCTCGGGACGGTCGCGGCGGGTCTGCTCGGACAGGGCGTTGGCGACGACACCGGGCGCCACCGCGGCCGTGCCCCGCTCGCGCAGTACGGCCGCGCGGTCGCGCTGGGCCTGCCGTGCCGCCTCGTTCGGCACCCTCACGGCGCCGAGCAGCACCAACGCGGAGACCTTGCCGGGATGGCGGGCGGCCAGCGCGCGGACCACCAGAGTCCCCATCGAGTGCCCGACGACGGCGGCCGAGGGCACGTCCAGTTCGTCGAGGACCGCGGCCAGGTCGTCGGCGTGGCTTTCGATGCTGATGTCCGCGGCGAGGGGCGAGCGTCCCGCCCCCGCCGAGTCGACGCGGATGACCTGGAAACGCTCGGCCAGGGCGTCCGCCTGCACCTGGTAGAAGTTCGAGGTGCCGCCCAGGCCGTGGACCATGAGGACCGGCGGGCCCTGCCCCTCGACCTCGACCGCCAGTGTCCTGCCGTTGATGTTCACGTTCGCCTCTCTGCTCGTCATCGTTCAGCCGACGCGGTTGCGCAGCGTGCCCAGCCCGGTGATCGTCACCTCGACCACGTCGCCGGTGGCCAGGAACCTGGGCGGGTCGAAGCCGATGCCCACTCCGGCCGGGGTGCCGGTGGCGATCAGGTCGCCGGGCAGCAGGGTGATGCCGGCCGAGATCGTGGCGATCAGCTCCGGGACGTCGAAGATCAGGTCCTTGACCGGAGCGCTCTGCCGCGGCTCTCCGTTGACCGTGGTCTCGACCCGCAGGGCGGTCACGTCGGTGATCTCGTCCGCGGTGACCGCGTAGGGGCCCATGGGGCAGTGGGTGTCCAGCGACTTGCCCAGCAGCCACTGCTTGTGGTCGCGTTGCAGGTCGCGAGCCGTCACGTCGTTGACGATCGTGTAGCCCCACACGTGGTCGAACGCCCGCTCCCGGGAGATGCCCCGTCCGCCACGGCCGATGATCACACAGAGTTCGCCCTCGTAGTCGAGCTCCGCGGTCACCCCGGCATGCGGATCGATGTCGGCGCCGGGGCCGGTGACCGACGTCGTCGCCTTGCTGAAGATGATCGGCTTGTCCGGCAGGTCCTCGGAACGGGCGGGGGTGTCGTAGCCGCTGCGTCCGAACTCCACCGCGTGGTCGCGGTAGTTCTTGCCGACGCAGAACAGATCGCGACGGGGAACGGGGATCGGCGCCAGCAACTCCACCGAGTCCAGGGACAGGGTGGGCTGGTCACCGGCCGCGTCCCGCAGCACCGGCCCCAGCTCCTCCCACCCCTCGATCAGCTCCGGCATCCCGGTGCCGGGCGGGAGCAGGACGGTCGCGTCATGGACGATCCGGCGCTCGCTGTCAACGACGCCTACGCGCCGTTCGGTCCCGGCGGAGTCCGCGGGGCGGAAGGTCACCAGCTTCACAGGGTTGAACCAATCTGAACCAAACGAACCAATGTGACGACCGCAACTGTATGACCCGATCGTTCCCGCTGTCGAGAGGCTGCCGGGTGGAGTTTTGCCGGGCACAATTGGTCTACATTGGTTCAGGCGGGTACCATGGCGCGGTGATCACAGTGGAGCAGTCGCTGCGGACCCTGCTGCGTGAGGGCCTGCGTAGTGGCGCGCTGGGGCCCGGCGCCAAGCTGCCCACCGAGCGCGCCCTGGTCGAACGCCTTGCCGCGCCCCGCAGCGCCATCCGCCGCGCCCTGGGCGTGCTGGAGCAGGAGGGGCTGGTCGTCCGCCAGGTCGGACGCGGCACCTTCCTGACCGAGGCCGCCATCCCGCCGGACGAGGTCGCCCCGGCCGACACCAGCCCCGCCGAGATCATGCAGGTCCGGCTGCTGATCGAGCCTCCGGTCGCGGCGCTGGCCGCCCGCGTCGCCACCCAGGCCGACCTGGACCGCATCGCGCACTGTCTCGACCGAGGCGGCCAGAGCGACGACCACCAGGACTTCGAGACGTGGGACACCCGGCTCCACCACGCCATCGCGCAGGCCGCCCACAACGGGCTCCTGATGAGCATGTTCGACGTCATGAACACCGCGCGCAGCCTGCCGATCTGGGGCAGTCTCAAACGCCGCACATCCACGCCCGAGCGCATGCGCTGCTACCACGACGAGCACACCGCCATCGTCGAGGCCCTGCGCGACCGCGACCCCGAAAGCGCCCAGGACGCCATGCGCCGCCACCTGGAGAACGTCGCCGACAATCTCCTGGGACGTCACTGACCGACGCGGGCCTGAGCCTCCGCTTCCGTGCACGTCCAGCACCGCGAACCAATGCGGCGCCATCGATAAGGCCGCCCTCACCCGGACGAGGCTCACCGCCGCGCCCGGCGACCGGCGCTGCTGGATGTCGCCGGTGTCTTGAACCCCCGTACTGGGGTCGCAGGCCGACGCCGCCGGATATACCCGCTGCACCTGCAACCCGCCACCCCAGACCATCTCGCCGTGGCTGAACTCCCAGTAAGGCCAGTGGCTTCACCGAACTCGGTCTCGACCTGGTCTGGTGCACCAGCCGGAAGCACTCCGCCGCCGAGCACACCACGCAACTGATGGGGGCACGCGCCTCGACGGTGCAGGCGGTGGTTCTCGCAGGACACCGCCCGGCAGATCATCACGACACTGGGCACCGCCCACCATTTCGGGCGTAACAGCCGCAGCCATTACTGCCCGTGGTCCAATTAGCGTCCGAGACACCGACCACCCGGACAGGCCAACGAACCGTCCTGGACTCTTGGCGGCAGCATGTCAGGCTGATATCAAGTAGCGCATGGCGAAGTACCGCACCCGCGACGGCCACAAGGTCACCTTCGGGGCAAAAGTCTGGGCCCAGAACGGAACCGGACCGTTCACCATAACGAAACCCGGCCCAGCTTACGGATCGACTCCCAAAGGCTGGGTGCTCATGGTCGGCGGCGGCGAAGAAAGACTCCACGCCCCAGAGGACATCTCGCTCTACTACTACCTCTCCAAACCAGCCTAGCCCTGAAAGCACTGAGCACATAATGGACATGCGCGGTGTGGGTGGTTCCGGACAGATGAATGGCCCGCACCTGCCGCCGCTCCCGCCGTAAAGCCTGGCCGACGCCCATTATTTAGCCCGGCGGCATCCGCCGGACCTCGATGCTCGCCACGTCGGCCGTCGCCGACAGTTCCGGAACGAAGTCGCAGTAAGCGGTCCCAGTGCCGCATCAGGCAACGTCCGCCCTGGGCGGTCTGCGACGATGGCGCCATGGACGAGGAAGTCATTCCCATTCTTCGCGTTGCGGATGCTGCGGCGGCGGTTGCCTGGTACGAGCGACTGGGCTTCGCCAAGCAGTGGGAACACCGCTTCGAACCGGGACTTCCCGCGTTCGTCGAGGTCGCCCGGGGCGGGGTGCGATTGTTCCTGTCGGAGCACAAGGGCGATGCCCGCCCCGACACGTTGGTCTACCTCCGCGTTCGTGACGTCGAGGCCATCGCCTCCGAGTTCGGTGTGAAGGCGCAGGACGCTCCGTGGGCACGCGAGATTGAACTGCGCGACCCTGACGGCAACCGGCTTCGGATCGGTACGCCGACGGAATGACACTCGCCGGCAACGCGCGGCAGGGAGGCTGTGCTCGTGGCTGAGCGAGTACGCGTCCGCGAGATCGACGACGGGGGCGGCGCCTGCTGCGGATCATCCGCCGGGGCAGCGGGTCTGTAGTGACGTGGCGGCTTGGGATCGCGGCTCCGGCGACCTGCATCACGGTGGTGTCCAGGCTCACCATGACGAACCCACCGCCGCGTGACCCCGCTAGGTGGCCGCGACGGCGTGGGCGTGCACGGTCGGCGCCGCAGGGGTGTGCGACACGATGCGGGCCGAACGGAACCCGTCCCCCGCCAGGACCGCGCGCGGCTGTCACAGTTGCGTAGCCCTCATGGTGCGCTCCGTGCTCGTGTGTTTTCCTTCCTGCAAGCCCCCGAGGGACCGCCCCGCGCGACCCGCGACGGCGGCCGTCAGCGCAGCGCCTAGGGCCGTGATCAGCAGTGACGGAGAGGACCCTGTGATGGGCAAGCACGACAACACCGGCGACAGGCACCGTCCCGACAAAGACATTCCCCCGGACAAGAAGGACGACGACAACAGCGGCGGCGGCGGGAAGCGCGGAAAGTGAACACCCCCACCGGCCGTGACCAACTCACCGACCAGACCACCGGGCCGGGGCATACGGCAGCGCCCACGGGACGGCTGATCGACCAGCTGGCCGACCGGCTCGCCGCGGCCGGGGATCTGACCCGGCCCGAGTGGCGGCAGGCGATGCACGCCGCTCCGCGTCACCTGTTCACGCCCGCTCGGGCCTGGTGCGTGCCCGACGGGCCGGGCGTCGCGCACACGATCGACCGGGCCGCCGACCCTCGCGGCTGGTGGGACGGCGCGTACGCCGACGCGGCCATCATCACCCAGATCGCCGACGGCGACGCCGACCCCGCCACCGGGCAGGGGCCGTGGACCTCCTCACTGTCGGCACCTGGAGCGGTCATGACGTTCCTGGAGCTGCTGGCCCCCCGCCCCGGCGACCGGGTCCTGGAGATCGGCACCGGCACCGGATGGACAGCCGCGCTGCTGTCGGCCCGGCTCGGCGACGACCGCGTCACCTCGGTCGAGGTCGATCCCGCCGTGGCCGAGCAGGCGGCGGCCAACCTGCGCGCCGCCGGGTTCACCCCGACCCTGCTCACCGGCGAGGGCGAAGACGGCGCACCCGACGGCGCACCCTACGACCGAGTTCACGTCACCTGCGGCGTCACCACGGTGCCGTACGCGTGGGTGCGGCAGACCCGGCCCGGCGGGGTCCTGGTGTTCCCCTGGATGCCCGAGTTCGCCGGAGGCCACAAGGCCCGCCTGACGGTGACCGGCGACGGCCGCGCCATCGGCCGGTTCCACGGATCGGCCTCGTACATGATGCTGCGCGCCCAGCGCGGCCCCGAACTGCAGGTGCCCGACGAGCCCGCCGGTGTGCCCGGAGTGGAGGAGTCGGTGACGCTGCTGGACCCGCGCACCGTCGTCGGCGACTCCTACGGCGCCGACGTGGCGATCGCCGGGATGCTGCCCGACGTGATGGGCGCCGAACGCTCCACCCGCCCCCACGACGACGGCAGCGACGGCGGAGAAGGCCGCTGGTGCCTGATCCTGGCCGACACCGCCGGGACCTCCTGGGCCTGCTGCCGGCACCGGCCCGGCGCCCGCGAACGCCTCGTCCACCAGGCCGGACCCCGGCGGCTGTGGGACGAGGTGGCCGACGCCTACCTTCGGTGGGTCAGCTGGGGCAGCCCCGGCCGGAACCGGTTCGGGATGACCATCACCGCCACCGGCCAGCAGGTCTGGCGGGACGACCCGACCAACACCATCACCGCCGCATGCCCCCGCTAGGTTTCCACACAGCCATTGGCGCCTTCGCTGCGGCTGCTCTTGCGGAAGACGACTCTGGTGAGATCCACCGTGAGCACTCCGCCCGCCCTTCCACCTGGCGCAGGCGCCAGGCTCAGAGGTCGTAGTTCCCCTGCTTGATCTCCGACACCAGACCGCTCCATGCGCCGCGCGTCACGATCAAGAACGCGCCCTCGGGGTCCTTGGAGTCACGGACCGCGTGACGGTCCCGACCCGTGCAACCCCAACACAGTCCGACTGCGTCGGCAGGCTGCACAAGGGCGTCGCGGAGCGTGGCCCCGGCGGTGACCGGTCCAGCTTGGCGGTTGTGTGACAGGAATGAACTCAGAACTCGTCGAGGCCGCCGACCTGGCCGATAGTGAAGATATGCCGCGTGGCGGCGCAGATCGTCTCCAGCGTGTGCACAGGTGTGCCTTCGGTGGAGTAGGACGCCCGCAGGACCTGCACCACCCACTCGCCCGGGTCCAGTTCCAGCGTGTCGGCCTCGAACCGCGTCGCCGGACGGGCGGTCAGCGTCTCCTCGGCGTGACCGAAGGTGTACCCGAGCGCTTCGATCGCGGCCTGCAGGGACGGCTTGACGAACTCGGGCTCGGCGATGCGCGTGCCGCCGAACAGGTCGGCCCGGAAGTACGACGTGGCGATCCGCACCGGGACGTCGTTGGCGGTCATCATCTTCCGCCGCGCGATGATCTCGTCCCCCGGATTCACCCGCAGGCACGCCGCGACGTGCTCGGACGCGGGTTCGAGGCCGACGTACAGCATGCGGCGCCCGGGCCGGATCCCCTGCCGCTCGGCTTCGGTCATGAAGAGCGACGCCGACCCGCGCGTCGCCGGGTCGGTCGGCAAGGCGCGCTGCACGATGACCTTCGGCCCTTGACTCACCGGCGCCGCCGGCGCCTTGGCCGCGGGGCCCTTGCGCATCTGCGAGACGCGACCGGGCGTGACACCGAGCGCTCTGGCGATCTCCTCCAAGCTGTGCCCCGCCTCCCGAGCCTCGGCGATCGCGCCGCGGCGAATCCGCGCGGCCTCCTCCGTGAGGCCCTGCTGCTCGGTCATGGCGCGACTGACCGCCCGCGCCCGCTCGATCGGATCAGCGATGGTGGCGATATCACGCAGCATCCTCAAGTCCACGAGAGCGACTCGATCCTTCCTGGCGGCCGGTGCGTTCGCGTGCGTTGCGGACCTTCGAAGGCCGCAAGCCGGCGCCCCGGGCGGGGAGCTGTCCGGCCTGCTCTCTACGGTCCCAGAGGTGGCTCCCGATGGTGATGTTTCGTCGCTCCGCCGGGATCCGGCTACCCGGACCAGTTCGGGCAGGCCGACCGGGCGGGTCGCCCAGCAGCGACACAGCCGCCTTCTCTGTGGTTACTCTTAGGGAAGACGACTTTGGTGAGATCCGCCATGAGCACTCCGCCTGCCCTTCCGCCTGGGGCAGGCGCCCAGGCTCAGAGGTCGTAGTTCCCCTGCTTGATCTCCGAGAGCAGAGCTACCCACCGCCCATGGTCGATGGCCAGGTACCCAGCCTTAGGGGCCTTGGAATCACGCACACCACGTGCGCTCCCCAGCCGTGCAACCTCAACGCACTCGCCACCTGAGCTGCCACTGCGAGAACTCTTGCGCCACACAGCACGGCTGTTTTCATGTTCGGTCACGGCCGTCATCTCCTCTTCATGCCAGCCCTGCAGCAACCTTCTCGATGAGGTCGATCGACTCCTCCGGACTCAGGGCATCCGCCCGAAGGGCATCGAATGTCAACCTATGTATCTCGATTTCCGTTGTCTTGTCCATCACCAGCGAGCCGGCACGGTTCTCGACATAGACGTATTCAGCCAGTGCAGCTTCACCAAGATCAAGTGACAGGAAGGTGAAGGCGCCACTCACGGCGGGATGAGCACCGAGGCTGAACGGCAGGACCTGCAGCTTCACGTTTCGCTGACGGGCCTTGGCCGCAAGGACATGGAGCTGCTCGACCATGACCGCGGGGCCGCCGACGTTTCTCCTGAGCACTGCCTCGTTGAGGACGGCCCAGTACTGGACTGGCTCGTCCGTGTCGAGGACCGCTTGGCGAGCGAGCCGTGCGTCGACCCGTCCCTGAACTTCCTTCTCTGAGGGCGGCCGGGGCTCAACTGACAAGATCGCACGGGCGTACGCCGGAGTCTGGAGGAGACCGGGTACCCACTCGCTGGCGTAGACGTTGATCTCTGTGGCCTCGGCCTCCAGGCCAAGGTAGAGCTCGAAGCCAGGGTGCAACACTTCGCCGTACCGCTGCCACCAGCCGCGCTGTCGCGCGGCCTTGGCGAGTTCGGCCAACTCGCGCGCCTCCTCAGGAGTCGCTTCGTAAAGCTCGATGAGCCGTTCGAGCACCCGGGCCGACACGGAACTTTGGCCGGTCTCCATACGACTGACGGTGGAGTCGGTTCGCGCGATGTGACGAGCAGCGTCGTCGGCCGTGATGCCAGCCCGAGTTCGCAGCTCGCGGAGCCGGATGCCGAGCATGATTCGCCGAACAGTCGGACTCTCGGGGCGTGGCATGGCGACACCTCCTCGTTGCTCGGTCGTCATTGTGCTCTCCCATGCACGCTGCGGAGTCGCGATCACCAAAAGGGAAGGAAAGCCTAACCTGTCGTACCTCTATCCCAGATGGGATTGCATCTGGGATTGAACCAGGCCAGCATGAAGCCGTTCCGAACGTCCTGTGACTGAGAAGACACAAAGAGTGATCGAAATCTCGTCTGCTCATGCACGCTGACGGAGGTGGCTCCCGATGGTGATGTTTCGTCCCCCTAACCTGGCCGCGGGTGGTGCGTGCGCCTGGCTGCTTCCGGCCGACGAGCGCGGGCCGGCTGCGGCGCGGTCCTTGCTGCACCAGGTCATGGCCGGGCTCGGTCTGGAGCGCGACCTCATCGAGGACGGCAAGCTCGCGGTGTCCGAGACGGCCACCAACGCGCTGCGGCACGCGCACCCCGAACCGGTCACTGCGGAGACCGCGGACACCGGCCCGGAGCTGTGGATATGGGCGCGGACGGTCCCCGCGCCGCAACTCGTCGTCTCGCTCTTCGACTGCGCCAGACACGCCCTCCCCCACCCCACCGGCACCGAACTGCTGGACGAGCACGGCAAGGGCCTCGACCTCGTCACCGCAGTCACCGCCGACTGGGGAACCGGCCCGTCTCGGTCACGGCTGTCCGCGCAACGCACGCCCGGCAAGACCGTCTGGTTCGCGCTTCCGCTGCCCTTCCGCTGGCCGGGCCGCCACCTGCGCGTCCACCCCGGCACGGCCGCGCAAACGCTCATGCTGAACCTCGGCAAACGCGGCTACACCGGCAGGCGCAGCAGTGACGAGGAAGGCGTCTCCGTCGTGGAACTGCCCGGCCTGAACGTCTGGGTCCTCCCACAGCACTTCTGCTGGCGGCCCGAGCCGGGCCGCTGCGTCCGGCGTCCCCTCATCGATCTCCAGGAGACCGCCGAACTCCTCGTCCGCCACCTGGAAGGCGCCCCCACCTCCACCCCCGCCCCCTGAGCAAGACCCGCCACGACGCCGTCCCCCATCAGTCACCACGCGAGGGCCACCGCCGTTGCGCGCACCGCCCCCTCCCCACGCAGGCGAATGAAATGTGTCCCAGGGAATCCAGCGATTTTGGCGAGAGGACGCGCGGGGTGGAGGTGGTCGGGTTACCGTCGCGGCGATGCGGGCGGCGGGGAGTCCCGTCCAGCAAGTGCAGCCAGTGTTATGCCGGATGCGCGGACGATCCGAGGGGTGCCTGAGGTGAGTGGACTGCACTGGGAGGCCGTTCCCGAAGCGCACCGGGCCGTCATCGAGGCTCGTTGCGGCCAGATCCTCAAGGCCGAGGCCGTCACCGGCGGGCTGATGCCGGGTCTGGCTGCGCGTCTGCACACCGGCGACCGGGCCTTCTTCTTCAAGGGGATCCCAGGCGAGCACCCCGCCGCCCGGCTGTATCGGCGGGAGCGCGACGCCAATCAGGCGATGGGTGACGTCCCCGCGCCTCGGGTGCTGTGGTCAGGCGACTCTGAGGGCTGGGTGTCGCTGGTCTTCGAGCACGTGGACGGGCGGGACGCCGATCTTTCGCCCGGCTCGCCTGACCTTCCCGGCGTTCTGGAGGCAATGAGGCGTGTCAACTCGCGGCACGCCTGGGAGGACGCCCCGCCCGTGGGCGACAACCTGGCCGCGCTCCAGGAGAAAGCCGCCGCTCTGCTGGCCAAGCGGCCGGACGAGCCGCACTGGGCGATGTACGCGGAAGCGGTGGCCGGGTTCTCTCCGGAGGCTGTGACAGGGCCGTCTCTGCTGCACTACGACCCCCATCCCGGCAACTTCCAGGTCACCCGGGCCGGGGTCATGGTGATCGACTGGGCTTTCGCCTGTGCCGGGGCCTCCTGGATCGACGTCGCCTTCCTGGTACCCCGCCTCATCGAGGCCGGGCACAGCCCCGCCCAAGCCGAAGCGTTCGTGGCCGATCATCCCGGCTGGGCCACTGCGTCCGCCGACGCCGTGACCGGGGTCGCGGCGCTGTGGACGCTGTTCCGGGAGTACAAGGCGCTCCATGGCCCGGAAGAGGCGAAGGACTTCCGCGCCCGTGCCGCTCAGGCCGGACGGACTTGGGTCAAGCACCGCTCTCGGTGAGAACACCTTCGTCGGCCCCCGTCGCGCCGTTTCGGCGGGGGCCTGTTCATTTGCGGCCCTGGCACTCTGAATCCGCGGCCGAAGGCCGGAGGGGCCGACCATATAGTCGGCCCCTTCGGCCTTCGGACGGGGTCAGGTCAGGCGTTGGTAGCCGGTTTTGATGAGGTTTTCGGCTACGGCTTCGTACATGGCGGGGTCGTCGGGGGTGGTGGCGGCGAGGCCGTCCACGTAGCGGTTGTACATGCAGAAGGCGGCGGCGATCAGGACGGTGTCGTGGATCTCCACGTCGGTGGCGCCGGCGTCGCGGGCGGCGGCTATGTGCTTGTCGGTGACGTCGCGGCCGCTGCGTTGGACGGCGCCCGCGATGTGCAGCAGGGCGCGCATCTTCGCCGAGACCGGCGCGCTGTCCAGGTCGGCGCGTACCTGGTCGACCAGGGTCATGCCCTCGTCGAGCTGGGCGGCGGCGAAGGCGGCGTGGGAGCGTTCGCAGAAGCGGCACTCGTTGCGGTTGGACACGTAGGCGGCGATCAGTTCGCGTTCGCCGCGCGTCAGGGTGCTGTCGCCGCGCAGCAGTACCTCGGCCAGGGCGTTCAGGGGGCCCGCGGTCTCCGGACGGTAGTGCATCAGGCCGAGGATTCCGGGGGCGTCGTTGTTCAGTTCGATGTGCGCCATGGGCTCTCCTTAGCGGGACGGGTACCCCACGACCGTCTCCGCTCTCGGACGCGAGCTCAAGCCATGGCGATCAGTTGGCGGGCCGTCGTACGGGCCTTGTCGCAGGCGTCGTCCACGTTGCCGAAGGTTCGATTCGAGATGGCGCCTTCGTAGACCAGCAGAAGCTGGTCGGTGAGCAGTCCGGGATCGGCCACGCCGGTCGCTTGCGCAAGTTCGAAGATGCGGTCGCGCAGGGAGCGCTTGTACGAGGTGACCACGGTGCGGGCGGGGTGGTCGGGGTCGGCCAGTTCCGCCATGGCGTTGACGAAGGAGCAGCCGCGGTACCGGGTCTGCGAGGTCGCCCATTCCCTGAGCGCGTCGAAGACGGCGAGGAGGCGGGCGCGGGGGTCGTCCCCGGCCTGCGTGATGCAGCGGTCGAGCAGCGCCTGCCAGCGCACCTCGCGGCCGTCGAGGTAGGCCAGGATCAGCCCGTCCTTGCCCTTGAAGTGCTTGTAGAAGGTCATCCGCGCGACCCCGGCGGCCTCGATCACGCCGTCGACGCCGGTCGAGTTGATGCCGTTGGCGTAGAAGAGCTGGTCGGCGGCTTGCAGGATCCGTTCCCGGGCGGGGGGTGTGCGTCCACTGGCGTCGTCCATGACACGGAACCATATAGAACGTTCTGTCTACCTACAAGACCACGGAACGGTTCAGGATCCCTGACGCGCGGGCACGTCCGGGATCCCTTTCGGTCACGCTCTGCTATGAAGACCTACCATGAGTCACATCACGCTCGTCAGGCGTGCGTTCCCGCTGCTCGTTCCCGTGCTCTTGGCGGCCGGATGCTCCTCGTCGTCCGACCAGTCCACCGCCGAGAAGAGCGCGACCGCCACCCCGTTGCTTCCGCTGCCGCACCCCGCGCTGACCGGGGCGGACGGCGCGGACGTGAAGGCGTGCAAGGACGCCGACTGCGAGATCCTCGTCCGGGGCAGGTCCACCGCCATACCGCTGGCCCCCAGGTTCGGCATCACGACGTTCCTCGTCACGCACGTGCCGCCCAACAAGATGACCTACGTCGTCATCCGGACGAACGGCGAGTCCGTGCAGGCCTACAACCGGGGAACCGGCTGGTTCAGCCTCGGCGCCGGCCTCACCGTCACCGTGCGGAAGATCGACCACACGGGCGCCGTCGTCCGTTTCGAGCCGAAGGCCCGCGACGGGGACGAGGACAAGATCACCGGCTCCAAGGGCGCCGCCATCTACAACTGACGGATCTTGCCGCGGATCCCTTCGATGAGGAGTTCCAGGCCGTAGGTGAAGTGCTCCTCCGGGTGCGGCGCGGCCAGGTCGTCCGCCGCGGCCAGCATGTGCGGGTGACGCTCGGGATCGAGCGCGGCGGTGAGGCGGTCGGCGGCGGCCTCGGGGACCGCGGCGGCGAGCTGCTCCTCGGCGGCGTGGCCGACGACGTAGTAGGTGAGGGCGTCCACCGCCCACACGGCGTCACGGGCGCCGAGGCCCGCGTCGCGCAGGACGCCGATCATCGTCTCGCCGTAGGCGAGGGCGTTGGGCAGGGGGAAGAAGACCCCCGAGAACAGGCGGGCGCCGTCGCGCCGGGACAGCAGCGCCCTCCGCAGCCGGCGGGCCGTCTCGACGATCCGCCCGTCCCACGGCAGGCCGGCGTCGAGCCCGGCGGCGACGTCGGCGAGCATGCGGTCGGCCATGGCCTCCAGCAGGGCCTGCTTGCTGGAGAAATGCCAGTACGTCGCGCCGTTCTGGACGCCCAGCGACGCCGCCAGCCGGCGCATCGTCAGCCCGTCCAGGCCCACCTCGTCCAGCAGGTCGAGCCCTCCGGCGACCACCTGGTCGCGGGTCAGCCGCATCGCCGTCCCTCCCTATCCGGTTGACGCGCCCGACCAGTATGGCGCAGACTTCAACACCGTTGAACTTCAACACCGTTGAAGTCAGTCGGAGAGGAGAGCGCATGCTGATCAGGAACACGCCGTGACGACGCCGTCCGGCCGCACCCCGCGCGGCCGGACGTCCCTCGCCCCCCGTCACGAAAGGAAGGTCAGCGATGCGCACAGTACGTTTTCACCAGTACGGCGGCCCTGAGGTGCTGCGAGCCGAGCAGGTGCCCACACCCGAGCCCGGAGAAGGGGAACTGCTGGTCGAGGTCGACGCGATCGGGGTGACGCTCCCGGTCGTCCGGCTCACCCACGGCTCCCCGGAAGGCGCCGGGGTACCGCTGCCGCACACGCCCGGCGGCGAGATCGTCGGACGGGTCGCGGCGATCGGCCCGTCCGCCTCGGGCTGGCAGATCGGCCAGCGGGTCACCGGGTTGGCCTTCAGCGGCGCCTACGCCGAGTACGCCGCGGTGTCCGCCGCGTTCATGACGCCCGTGCCCGACGCGGTCGACGACCATGCGGCGCTGCTGGTGTCGCGCAGCGGCCAGGTGGCTTGGGGCGCGCTGCACGCGGGCGGCTTCGCCAAGGGCGACAGCGTGCTGGTCACCGCGGCCGCCGGAGGGGTCGGTCATCTGGCGGTGCAGCTGGCGGTCGCGCTGGGCGCGAGCCGGGTGGTCGCCGCCGTGGGCGACGTCGCCAAGGCGGAATTCGTCCGCGAGCTGGGCGCGGATCACGTCGTCACCTACGACCAGGACGACTGGGGAGACCCGGTGGACATCGTCCTGGACGGCGTCGGAGGCGAGGTGCAGGCGTCCTGCCTGCGGGCGCTCGCCCCGCTGGGACGGCTCGTCTCGTTCAACGGCGTGGGCGGGCAGGTGGACGTCAACGAGCTGCGCATGCGGGGCACGGCCGTCATCGGCTTCGCCATGGCCCACCTGGCCGGCCTGCGGCGCGACGTGTACGAACGCCACCAGCGCGAGCTGTGGCGGCTGCACATCGACGGCCGCCTGCGCCCCGCCGTCCACGCGTCATTTCCCCTGGAGGACGCGGCCGAGGCCCACCGTGTCATCGAGGCACGGGCCAACCGCGGCAAGGTCGTCCTCGTGCCCCGCTGAGACGGGCGATCCCCGACCCGGCGTCGACACCCCCGCTGTCGACGCCGGGCACGACGCTCAGTGCGCGGGACGCCTGACGAAGCGCGCGAGGACCGCGACGAAGAGGCTCACGACAAAGGTGCCGAGCATGACGAGCCCCGCCCCGATGACCCACAGGCCGCTGGCGTCGTCCGACCAGTCGTAGGCCGCGGCCGCCGTCATGCCGAGCGTCGCGCCCAGCACGGCGGCCACGGCCGACACCCGGCGGGCGACGACGACGCCGATGACCAGCAGGACGCCGACCAGGCCGATCACCTGCCAGGCCTCGTAGGGCCCGCGGACGCTGCCGTCCGGCAGCTCGTCCATGTGCTGGTCCCAGCCGAGCCAGGCCGCCCAGTCGGCCATGCTCAGGACCATGACCAGCAGGGTGGCCGCCAGTGCGCGTCCGAACGTTCGCCTCATGCCGTCCAGGCTCCCGTCCCGGCGAGCCGGACGGCACCGCGCCGCTACTCAGATCGCCTGAGTATCCACGCCCGGCCGGCTGGACGACGTGGCCGCCGGATGAGCCGGCGGCCACGATCGGTCCGTTCCGAATCAGAAGCCCGGGGCACCGAGGTGGGTGACGCGGTCGAGCGCGGCGAGGTCGTCGTCGTCCAACTGGATGCCGTCGACGGCCAGGTTCTCTTCGAGGTGGGCGACCGAGCTCGTGCCGGGGATGAGCAGCATGCGGTCGTAGCGGGCGAGCAGCCAGGCGAGCGCGATCTGCGCCGCCGAGACGTTGTGCTTTGCGGCCACTGACGCGATCGCCGGATCGGCGGGGAGCGCTGGCTCTACGCCTACGCGGCAGAACCCGGATCGCACTCCGCAGAGGCGCTCCGGTTGCTCGGCACGTGGGCCGCAACGCAGGACACCGAGAAAACGGCCGCTCAGACCGGCGTCCCGCGCTCCCCCCTCCCCGCGCCCAACGAGTAGCAACAAAGCCACCGACGACGCCCGCCCGGTGTCCCCAGGCCATCACCACGGCCCGCCGAGCACACCCCTTGGACTCACTCACCTAGCGTGACAGAACTCCGAGAAGTCGATATTGCGAGCGTGCTTGCCCCGCATGCGCACCTTGCCGGGCAGGCGTGCGGCCACCACGCTCACGGCGACACCGATCCGGTCGGCGAACCTCCGCACCTCGTCCGGACTGTCCAGCGAGGCCAGGCCGGCCGCCTGGTCGGGCGGGATCAACAGGTCACGCGCGAACGCGTCCGCCTCGCGCTCCATCGGGTCGACGCCGGGACGGCCGTCATGGATCCACACCATCGACTTGGTCCGGCCGTGTCTGAGGACCTGATAGATCGCCCGGAAGAAGGTGAACCACAACTCGCCCGCACTGTCGTGATGAGTGCTCAACGCGACCATCGCCTTGTCCGCCGACAACCACCGGGTCATGCCCTTGACGTGCGTGTCGGCGAAATCCGGGACGATGACGACGGCGATGCCGTTGCGCGCGCAGATGTCGCGCATCAGCGGCAGCAGCACGCCCGGCGGCTGCAACGTCAATTGCCGGAGCTTGTCGAGTGACGCTTCGAGACCTTGCCGGCTGTACGGATCGCAGGCGATATCGCGGGCCTTGAGCTCGGCGAGCCGTAGGAGCGTCGCGACCGCGCCTGGCCTGGCGCCGGGTGCCCTGGTGCGCTGGAAGTCGAGCGCGGGCGCTTCATACAGCTCCCGGTAGGTCGACACGTGTGCGACGCCGAAGAACATCAGAAGCTGATGAACGCGGTCACGGGGATCGTCCGTCTCGGCGGGAAGGTCACCACACCGGACCAGTTCGGAGACGGGCATCTCCGCCAGCCAAGCGGTCAGTTCCGCCATGTCCCCGCGATGGCGCAGACGCTGCCGTGCGGACTGGTAGTCGGCCTCCAGCCGGTTCCACATCCGTGCCGACATGCCGGTCACCAGTTCGAGCCGCTGGGCCACCTCGGGGGACAACGGAACCAGCCCCTGGATCAGCTGGTTGACATGCTTGGCCGTCAGCCCCAGCCGGACGGCGAGCTGCCGCTGGCTCATGCCGAGTTCGTCCAGGAACTCCCTGATGGTCTCGCCGGGAGGCACGGCGTAGTTCGGCTCACCCGCCGGATAGACGTCAACCACAGGATCCTTGGTCACCGTCGCTCCTCCTCCCCCGATCCCGGTCATTCATCCGTGGTAGTCAACGATCTCGGTGACCAGTGCGGCCACCTCGCCCGGGGCGCCCGGCGCTTCCTGCCCGTCTTCGATGGCGATCAACCGGAACACGCTCTCCTCGCCGTCCCTCCCCGTGAACAGCTGGAAGACCAGGCGCCAGCCCGCATGCAGCATCATGGCGTAACAGCCCGCGCGGTCCCCTTGAAGGGGATGGCACTTGCCAGGGGCGCGCATGACGTCGTCCAGCGACTCGGCCGCCGCCAGGACCGCCAGCCGCAGCCTGATCTTCTTGGCTCCCTCGGCGCCGTACTCCTTCCGCAGTTCCCGATCATCGGCACATCGATCGCGCAGTCGCCGATCGGCGAAGTACACCTTCAACCGTCGGCCTCCCCCTAAGTATGCACCTGATAGGTAAACGTCACACCTGTCGCTGGAGGAAGAACTCTGACATAGATCTCTCTTCCATGGAAATTGATCTACGTCGTTTTGCCTGTGCGGCCCTGACGCCGAGGTTGAGCGGCGTTGACACGGTGCGCGGGAACCGGGACGGCGGTTTGATCGTGTTGTGGGGTGGGGGCGGCACTGGGGTGGGGCGCGGTGCGGCAGGGGGGCGGGTGGCGCGGTCCGGTCATGGGAAAGGGCTTTCCCAGGCGGCGCGTCCCTGGAAATCTTGGTCGCATGAGAGAAGGGACGATCTCCATGAGCCGCCGAATCACCGTGGCCGCGGCCTCGCTGGCCGCCGTCGGGCTGGTCGCCGCCACGGCGCCCGCCGCACACGCCGCGGCCGCCCCCGCGGGCGCCGTCGCGCAGCACCACACGACGTACCCGGTGACGTTCGCGCTGCCGGACGGGTTCCGGCCCGAGGGCATCGCGATCGGCCCCGGGCCGTACGCCTACCTGGGCTCGCTCGCGGACGGCAGCATCTACCGCGCCGACCTGCGCACCGGCCGGGGCAAGGTGATCAGCCAGGGCCCCGGCACCCCGACGACCGGGGTGAAGATCGACGCCGCCGGGCGGTTGTTCGCCTCCGGAGGGAACGCCGGCAACGCCCGTGTCATCGACACCCGTACCGGAAAGGTGTTGGCCACCTACCAGCTGGGCAGCGGCACCACGTTCATCAACGACGTGGTGCTCACCGGGGACGCGGCCTGGTTCACCGACTCCATGTCGCCCCAGCCGGCCCTCTACAAGCTCGCACTGGGACGCGGCGGCAAGCTCCCCAAGGCAGCGCAGCGTCTTCCGCTGTCGGGCGACTTCGTCTACGACCCGGCCGGGCACAACGCCAACGGCATCGCCAAGACGCCCGACGGCAAGGGCCTGTTCGTCGTGCAGAGCACCACGGGCAAGCTGTTCAGGGTCGACCCCAGGACGGGTGTCGCGCGCACCGTTGACCTGGGCGGCGAGTCCGTGGTCAACGGCGACGGCCTGCTGCTGCGGGGCAACACCCTCTACGTGGTGCAGAACCGTACCAACGCCGTGGCCGTGCTGAAGGTGAACGACAAGGGCACGTCCGCCAAGGTGCTCCGCCGTATCACCGACCCCCGCTTCGACGTACCGACGACCGTGGCCGCGTTCAAGGGACGCCTTTACATGCCCAACGCGCGCTTCACCACCACCCCCACTCCGACCACGCCCTACAACGTCGTATCCGTGAACGCCCGCTAAGGAATTTGGCAGGGGCCCGGGAGACCGCGGGAAACGAGCGGAATGATGGACATGGCCATCCCCCGTTCGATAGAGAGCCAGCTATGACCGCCTTGGTACTCGGGCCCCTGCTCAGGCATGTGAGCGAGCGAACCGCCACCGTCTGGGTGGAGACCGACGCCCCCTGCGAGGTGCGCGTCGTGTCACGGGAGCACGGCGTGGACGCCGCGGCTCGGACGTTCACCCTGCATGGGCACCACTACGCCATCGTCGACGTCGACACCCTGGAGCCCGGCTCCACGGTGCCGTACGAGGTGACGCTCGACGGTGAGACGGTGTGGCCGGAGCCCCAGTCCCCGTTTCCCCCGAGCCTCATCCGCACGATGGCGAGCGAACCCGACACGTTGAAGATCGCGTTCGGGTCGTGCCGCCGTTCCCCCGACAAGGCCAACCGGCACGGGCTGGACGCGCTGGCCGCCTACGGCCACGCGCTGGCGAGCGGCGGCGAGCGGCCGGACGTGCTGCTGATGGTCGGCGACCAGGTGTACGCCGACGAGCTGAGCGACGAGATGCGCGCGTTCATCGCGCAGCGCCGCAAGGCCGGCCAGGAGCCCTACGACGAGCTGGCCGACTTCGAGGACTACACCTACCTGTACCGGCTGGCCTGGCGCGACGACCCGGCGGTGCGCTGGCTGCTGTCGACCGTCCCCACCTACACGGTCTTCGACGACCACGACATCCGGGACGACTGGAACACCTCCTACGCGTGGCGGCAGCAGATGGAGGCCACGCCGTGGTGGCGCGACCGGATCATCGGCGGCATCGGCTCGTACTGGATCTACCAGCATCTGGGCAACCTGGCGCCGGAGGAGCGCGCGGCCGACCCGGTGTACAAGGCGGTGCTCGCGGCCGCCGAGCACGGCGGCGACGGCGCCGAGATCCTGGACGAGTTCGCCGACCGGGCCGACCGCGACCCGGCGTCCACGCGCTGGAGCTACGCGCACGACTGGGGCGGCACCCGCCTGGTCGTCGTGGACAGCCGCTGCTCCCGGCTGCTGACCTCCGAGCGCCGCGGCATGCTGGACGACGAGGAGTTCCGCTGGCTGGACGAGCAGTGCCAGGGCGACCGCGACCACCTGCTGATCGCCAGCTCGCTGCCGTACCTGCTGCCGCGGACGATCCACAACGCCGAGAACTGGAACGAGGCGATGGCCGAGGGCGCCTGGGGAAAGAGCGGCGCGTGGGTCGGCGAGAAGATGCGGCAGGCGGCCGACCTGGAGCACTGGGCCGCGTTCAACGCCTCGTTCCGCGCGGTGGCCGAGGACGTGCTCGCGGTGGCGCGCGGCGAGCGCGGTGCCGCTCCGGCGAGCATCTCGTTCCTGTCCGGCGACATCCACTACTCCTACCTGGCGCGGGTCACCTCCCCGGACACCACGTCGACGATCTCGCAGATCGTGTGCTCGCCGTTCCGCAACCAGCTGCTGGGCACGTTCCGCTGGGCCAACAAGATCGCCACCGTGCCGGGCACGGCGGGAGCGTTCCGGCTGCTGGCGCGGCTGGCCAAGGTCGCCCCGCCGCCGCTGCGGTGGCGCATCACCGAGGGGCCGTGGTTCGACAACGCGATCGCGACGGTGCAACTGTCGGGCCGTGAGTGCCGGGTGCGCTGGCGCACGCCGCGCACCGAGACCGAACTGTCCGAGCTGCGCGACATCCAGCTCACCGACTGACCACGGCGTCTACGGAGGCGGCGTCCGTCCCGCCCCCTCCGACGGGACGGACGCCTCCCACCGGGCCATCGGCGCCCGCCCCGCCCCCTCTTCGGGGCCGACGACGCCGATGGCGCCCGCGCGGTCACGGGACGGCGGCGGCCCTTCCGTCCGGTCGCCGCGGCCCCGGACCATCAACCCCCTAAGGCTTCGAGAAGGGCCCGCCCCTCGGCGTACGGGGCGGGCAGGCGTTCGGCCCTGACCAGCTCGGCTCTGACCAGCTCGGCTCTGACCAGAACGCCGTCGCCGGGACGGCCGAGCCCGTACGCGTCGTTCTCACGGGCGCCGGCCGGGAACGAGCCGACGAGAACGTCCCGGCGAGCAGGCGACGCGTCCCGTGCCGACCAGGCGTCAACGTCTTCCCGCCATTGAAGACGGTGCGCAGGTCGCTCGCCACCACGCCGCCCTGGCGCCGCCAGGGCGGCGAGCCGTCCGCACGCGACGGCCATGCCGCGGACCCGCCCGCCAGGTTCGTCATGCCGCCTCCGCTCGCCGCACAGCGTCGCCCGCCCGGAGGGCCGGTCACCGGCGGGGGCGGCCCGCCGGCGCGTCCTCACCATCGGAGACGGCGAAACGGTTGGGTCATGACGCGGTTTGCGGAATCATCTTGCGCGACTTTACGTGTCTGTGGAGTCACGATAAGTGTTCGGTGAACCGGCGCGGCCCGCCTAGGGACCGCCTCGATCGGCCCGGGAGGTTTTCGTGAGCGACGCCGCGTCGCCGGACCCCAGCGCGACGGAGGCGAGCGACGCGGCCCTGATGTCACGCATCCACGCCGGTGACATGTCGGCCTACGCGGAGCTGTACGAACGGCACCTGGCCGCCGCCCGGACCCTGGCCCGGCATCTGATCGGCGCCGACGCCGCCGAGGACGTCGTGCAGGACGCCTTCGCCAAGGTCCTGGACATGCTGCGCCGTGGCGGCGGCCCCCGCTCGGGGTTCCGCCCGTACCTGCTCACGGCGGTCCGCCGCACCGTCTACGACCGGTACCGGGGCGAGCGGCGGCTGCAGTCCACCGACCAGATCGAGATGTACGACCCGGGCGTCCCGTTCGTCGACCCGGCGCTGGAGGGGCTGGAGCGCTCGATGATCGTGCGGGCGTTCCGGTCGCTGCCCGAGCGCTGGCAGACGGTGCTGTGGCACACCGAGATCGAGGGCGCCAGACCGGCCGAGGTGGCGCCGCTGCTCGGCCTCACCCCCAACGGCGTGGCGGCGCTGGCGTACCGCGCGCGTGAAGGGCTGCGCCAGGCGTACCTGCAGATGCACCTGCCCACCACAGACCCCGCCGCCGCCCCGCTGGACGAGGAGTGCCGCGCGACGCTGGACAAAATGGGCTCGTACGTGCGCGGCGGCCTGTCCAGGCGCGAGTCGCGTCCCGTCGGACGTCACCTGGACGACTGCGAACGCTGCAAGGCGATCTACGCGGAACTGACCGTCATCAACTCCGCGCTGCGCGACGTCATCGGCCCGCTGTTCCTGGGCGCGGCGACCACCGCGTACGTCGGCGCCGCCAAGGGCGGGTCGGTGTTCGGCGGCGTTCTCGGCCGGTGGCGGCGGCTGCCGAAGCGGCGGCAGGCGCTCGGCGCTGGGGCGGCGGCGGCCCTGGCGGCGCTGGTCGGACTCGCGTTGGTGCTGATGTCGGGAAGCGAGCCGATCCAGCCGACACCCCGGCCACCCGCCCACTCTCCTTCTCCCGCACCGCCCCAATCGGCACCGGACCCGAAACCGCCCGCCGCCCAACCGCCGCCCGCCGTCACCCCGCCGGTGCCCCGCGACACGCCGTCGTCACGCTCCCCCGCCCCCGGAGCCGACCCCGAAACCGATCCCGCCCCCGAACCCGGAGCCCACCCCGTGCCCACTCCGTCGCCCTCGGCGAATCCCCCGGCCGTGCAGCCTCCGGCACGGTTGACGGTGCGCATCGGAGCGGTCGGCGCGCTGGTGCGAGACCAGCCGGGCATCGTGGCGATATCGGTCGGCAACGACGGCGCCGGCCTCAGCGGAGACTTGGTCGCCGACGTCGCCCTGCCGCCCGGCGTGACGTACGCGGGCGGCCCGACCGGACGTGACGCGGCGCTGTTCACGAAGCGGCACGCGCCCGGTGACGGCTGGCACTGCCGCCCGGGGGCGAGCCGGGTGCGCTGCACCCGCGCGCCGCTGCCGCCGGGCGCCGTCACGACCGCGTACCTGCACGTCGACGTCGACGCTGCGGCGCCCTACGACACGCCGCCTGCGGCCACGGTGACCTCGGACGGCGAGGACGCCGCCGAGGCCCGCGCCCCGCACGGCGTCATGCGCGACGGCCTGCCCGCCCGTTTCGCCGCCGACGGCAACCTGCGCGTCGTCCACGCGGGCAACGCGCTGCTCACCTGCGAGCACTCTCGTTCCGGCTGCCGCCGCGCGGTGCGCCGCGAGGGCGAGCGGCGCGACAACGACCGGTGGCGGATGCGGCGCCTCGACCGGGACGGTTCGAACGCGACGAGAACGTCGAGTGCGGCCCGGGTGCGGCTGCCCAGGCGACCGGAAGTGCTGTGGGCCGGGCTGTACTGGTCGGCCACGGCACGCGCCGACGGGCCCGTCACCCTGGAGTTGCGGCCGCCGGGCGGGTCGTACCGGACGATCCGCGCCACCGAGGTGAGCCGCGGACGGCTGCCGAGCGGCCCGGTCTACCAGGCGTTCGCCGACGTCACCTCGCTCGTGCGGCAGTACGGCGGCGGCGTGTGGTGGGGCGCCGACCCGCCGCTGCGCACGGGCGTGGCGCGGTACGCGGGGTGGGCGCTGGTGGTGGTCGCGGCGTCCCCGGACGCGCCGCACCAGCAGGCCATGGTGCTCGACACGCTGGGGGCGAGGCGGGCCCCGGCGCTCGGCCCGGGGCTGCGGCGGCGGCTCGACGCGCCGGTGGGCGGGCTGTTCACCGGCGCACGGCCCGGCCGTGTCGGCGCGGTGACCTGGGAGGGCGACGCGGATCTGCCCGGCGACCGGCTGCTGCTGGACGGACGTCCGCTCGTGCCCACGTCGGGTGACCGCGATCCCCGTAATGTCCTGGACGGCTCCGCGGACGGCGCGATCGACTCGGAGCTGTCCTTCGGGATAGATGTCGATGTCTTCCCGGCGTTTCTCCGTCGCGCCGGGACAGTGGCCTTCACCACCGGGCGGGACGCCTGCCTGCCGGGGGTCCTCACCGTCGCCGGGCCCTTCCCCGGTTAACTTCTGGTTTCCGACACCCCACGACTGAACCGCGAAGCCGATTCTTCCCGTAAAGATCATGCGGATGCATTATGGACAGACCGGAACGGCTGGTAGCGTCCCGCGCTGACAGTCCGCGAAAGCCGGGTGGGGTGGTCGACCGCCGGATTCGCCGCCTCGCGGGCTCGCGCCCGACCACCTGTCATGAAAGAGTGGCGAATCGCCGTATCGGCTTACGTGGCCAGCGGCCTTCACTACGCTATAGACGCCGGGTCAATTCCGTCGGCTCACGTCCGGGCGAGCAGGAAGGGCGGGCCACCCGAGATGGTCACCCCGAAGAACCTGACCGTGCAGTGGGTCCCCGGAGAGGTCCCGAGTTGAGGAAAGGCGGTGCCGCATGGATCGCTGCGCGCTGTTCGTGGACGCCGGCTATCTGCTGGCGGACGGCGCCATGGCGGTGCACGGCACCCGCCATCGGGAAACCGTTTCCTGGGACTTCGGCGGCCTGCTGCAGCTGCTGGGCGGCCTCGCCCGCGAACGCACCGGCCTGCCGCTGCTGCGCTGCTACTGGTACGAGGCGACGGTCGAGGGCCGCCGCTCCCCCGAGCACGAGGCGCTGGCCGACCTGCCCGGGCTCAAGCTGCGCCTCGGCCGCATCCGTCCCGGCCGCCGCGAGGGCGTCGACACCGAGATCCACCGCGACCTGATGACGCTGGCCCGCAACGGCGCGCTGGCCGACGCGGTGATCGTCAGCGGTGACGAGGACCTCGCCCAGGTCGTCGCGGACGCCCAGGACCTCGGCGTCCGGGTGACCGTGGTGCACGTGGCGGTCGACGGCAACTGGACCATCTCGCGGGTGCTGCGCCAGGAGTGCGACGACCTCATCGAGCTGGCCGCCGGGCAGCTGCGCCCGTACGTCAACCTGCTGGCGGGCGTGGAGTCGGCCACAGGCTCGTCCGGCCTGCCCGCCGGGCCGCTGTCCAACGGGCACGGCGGCGGATCGGGTGCGGGCGGCGCGCTCGGCCCGCTGCAGAGCGTCTCGCCCGGCGGCCCGCCGCCCTCCACGCCGCTCACCGGGCCGCCGCAGCTGACCGGCTCGTCGTCGGGGCCGTCGTCGTCCGGCATGGGCGCGGGTCCCAGTACCGGATCGGGGTCGTCGGGCGGTTACGGTCTCGGCACGCCCTCCGGAATGGGCTCGTCCGGGGTGGGCTCGTCGGGGGTGGGCTCGTCGTCCCCCATCGGCTCGTCCTCCGGCATCGGGTCGGCCTCCGGCCTCGGCACGAGCGGCGGCACGACGTCCGGCCTGGGGTCGGGCATCGGATCGGGGATCGGCGCCGCCAAGCCCGGGTCCTCCGACACCGGCTCAGGCCCGCCGGCGCTCGGCTCCGGGACGGGCATCGGTTCCGGCTCGGGGCTCGGCTCTCCTTCCGGGCTCGACTCCTCCTCCGGGATCGGCTCGACGTCCGGCATCGGCTCCACGTCCGGGATGGGATCGGGCATGGGCTCGGGGATCGGGTCGTCCTCCGGCATCGGCTCGGGCTCCGGCCTGGGCTCGTCCGGGACGTCCGGGCTGGGCTCGGGTTCCGACCTCGGCACGGGGACGGGCGGCTACACCCCCGGGTCCCTCCCCGGCACGCCGCCGCCGTCGTCCACCACCGGGCCCCTGCAACCGGCGCCGGCCACACCCGCCCCGACCGCGCAGACCACCGCCCCGCAGAGCACCACCGGCCCGCAGTACGTCCCGTCGCCCTCGTCCGGGCAGACGCCCGTGCCGGGCCAGCCGGTCGGCCCCTACACCGGCCCGCAGCAGATCGCGCCGGTGCCCGTCCAGCAGAACACGCCCACCCTGGCCGACGCGGTGAAGGCGGCGCACCAGGAGGGGCAGGACTTCGGCGAGTCGGTCGCCCGCGACGCGCCCGCGCTGTGGCTGGAGGCGGTGCTGGCCCGCAAGCCGCGCATGCCCTCCGACCTGGAGGCGCGCCTGCTGCAGGGCTCCTCGCTGCCGATCGACTTCCTGCTGCACGACGAGGTGCGGCACGCGCTGCGCCGCGGCTTCTGGGACGCCCTCGAACGCTCCCGCCGCTGAACCGCCGGCGCGGCGGCCCGGCCGGCCACCCAGGGCGGCCACCCGGCACAGCGGACCGGTCCGCCGGTAAGGCAAGATCAGCGAGATTCTTCGCTGAACATGTAGGTAATTCACGATCATCCTCGATTCACCCGCTTCGTTCGCCGAGTGACGGGTAGCGTTGAAGCGTGACCCATGTGACGGAAGACGATCTCGACGACCTGGAGTTCGACACCCTGCGCACGGGCGACCACATCAGCGCGGCGCGGCGGCTCGGCGAGCTCGCCGAGTCGGTGTCCGGCGGGGTGTCACGCGCCAAGGTGCTGCTGCGCGCGGGGGAGCAGTGGCAGCACGCGGGCCGTCACGACAAGGCGGCCGAGTCCTACCGCATGGCCATCGAGGACGGCGGCGACACCTACGGCGACCCGCGCGCCTACCTGGCCGACGCGCTGTTCGAGCTCGGCCGCGCCGACGAGGCCCGCAAGCTGGTCGAGGAGATCCGCGCCGACGACCCGCGCGACCCGGAGGTCTACCGCGCGGTCGCGGAGGTGCTGTACGCCCAGGGCGACGCGGCGGGGGCGCACGAGTGGGCCACCACGGGCGCCGACGTGGTGCTCGCGCTGCGCGACCGGGCGGTCGGCACCGGCATGGGCGCGGGATCCGAGGCGGCGACCGCGGGCAGGGCCGTCACCACCGGCGAGAAGCCCGACCGGCCCGACGAGCCCGGCCCCGAGGACGTGGCCATCGCCGAGGACAGCCTGGAGGCCCTGCTGCGGCTGCGCTACCGCGCCCGCGTCGACCTCGGCCGCGCCGAGGACGACTACGACGCCCTCCTGGACGACCTGCTGAAGAACAACTGAGCGCTCACAGCGCGGCGATCAGCTCGCTCAGGGCCTGCGCGACGCCGGCCGGCGGCGCCTGCTCCCTGACGGTCCAGCCGCGCAGCCGCGCCTCGCGCATCGCCCGGTCGTGCTCGCCGCGCGCCGACCGGGTGCGCAGGTAGCCGCACGGCGCCTCCGGCCAGTCGGGCGGCATCGGCACGCCGTGGTCGTGCGTGAGCGGACGCGGCAGTTCGGCGTCGACGAAGACGTACCCGCCGACCTTGCGGTGCGCGGCCCGCTGCGCCAGCGCGACGCCCGGCAGCAGCGGCCCCGCCGCGCCGTGCCCGGCCAGCACCAGCGGCGCGGCCGGCGCCGTCGCGGCGATGATGAGCGACGCCCGCGCCACGTACCGCGTGCCGTCCTCGCCCTCGACGTTGGGCGTGACCACGTCCAGCCCGTACGAGCGCAGCACCTCGGGCAGGTCGCCCCACATGCCGGCGGTGGCGTGCGGGGTGTGCAGCAGCACGAGGGTCCCGGGCGTCATCGCTCCACCTCCCACGGCCCCGTGGCGGGTTGCCGCCACGCTACACGGGACGGCGCGGTCATGAGGGCATGGAACGGCACCAATAGGGTTGGGTGATGTGAGCGATCGTGATGACCTGCTGAAAGAGATCAAGGACCGGGCCGTCGTGCACGGCGACTTCGTGCTGTCGTCCGGGCGGCGCGCGTCCTGGTACGTGGATCTGCGCCGGATCACCCTGTCCGGCCGGGTGGCGCCGCTGGTCGGCCGCGTCATGCTGGACGTGACCGCCGACCTGGACTACGACGCCGTCGGCGGGCTCACGCTCGGCGCCGACCCGGTGGCCACGGCCATGCTGCACGCCGCCGCGGCCCGCGGCCGGGAGCTGGACGCGTTCGTCGTCCGCAAGGAGGGCAAGGCGCACGGCCTGCAGCGCCGCATCGAGGGCCCGGACGTGGCGGGCCGCCGCGTGCTGGCCGTTGAGGACACCTCCACCACCGGCAACTCGGTGCTGACGGCCGTGCGGGCGCTGCGGGAGGCGGGCGCGGAGGTCGTCGCCGTGGCCACGATCGTCGAGCGCGGCGCCGCCGAGAGCATCGCGGCCGAGGGCCTGGAGTACCGCCATCCGTTCGTCCTGGACGATCTGGGCGTCTCCTGAGGGCGGACCCACGCGTGCGCGACGGACGGTGCCCGGGCACGCCGGGCACCGTCCGCGACGCGGCTCACCTCCCGAGGGTCACCCCCTGGACGGCACGAACCAGTTCTTGCGCTCGCCGGCCGTCGCGCGGGGCTGCTCGCGGCCGTAGATGAGCACCTCGACGGCACCGCCGTCCGCCGCGACCACCTGGAGGGGGGCCTTGTCGTACTGGCGTTCCTCGCCGGTGTTGAGCACGCCCTGCTGCAGCACCTCGCCGGTCTCCGGCACGGTCACGACCACCTTGGTGGGCGCTCCGATCACCCGGATGACCAGGGGGGTGGAGGCGGCGCTCCGCGACCTGGAGCTGCGCGTGGGGGCGGGGTCCGCGGAGCCGGGCGTGCCGGCGGTGCCGGCCGTGGCGGCCGTCTCCGGGGGGCCGCCCTCGCTGTCGGAGCTCAGCGCGTTCACCAGCGCGACCCCGCCGACGACGAGAAGCGCTAATGCCAGCATCACGGCCACGGCCGCGATCAGTATGCGCGCAAGACCCCGAGGGTCCGACCGATGACGTCCCACATGGGGAGGTTAGCGATAAGTGTCACTGCTGAGCGACGGACGTGACTCTTCAGAGCCATTCTTATTCGCTCCGTGGCGCCGGCCCTTCCTCACCTCCAGGACGATCGGGATGACCGACAGCACCAGGATCACCGCCACGCCCGGCAGGATGTAGCGCTCGATGTCCGGGACGCTGGTGCCGAGGAAGTGGCCCGCCAGGAACATGGCGTCGGCCCACACCACGGCGCCCAGGGCGTTCCAGACCAGGAACCGGCGGGGCGGCATGCCCAGCATCCCGGCCAGCGGGTTGAGGAAGGTCCGCACGATGGGGATGAACCGCGCCAGCACCACCGCGCGGGCCGGGCCGAACCGGTTGAAGTAGTACTCGGCCTTCTCCACCCACTCCCGGCGGAACAGCCTGGAGTCGGGGCGGTCGAACAGCCGCCGGCCGTACCGGGCGCCGAGCCAGTGCCCGAGCTGGGCGCCGACGATCGCGGCGATCGGCCCGCCGACCAGCAGCCAGGGCAGCGACAGCGGCTGGAACTTCTGGCCGTTGACCTCGGTGACCGCGGTGAGGATCCCCGCCGTGAACAGCAGCGAGTCGCCCGGCAGGAGGCAGCCGACCAGCAGCCCGGTCTCGGCGAAGATGATGGCGAGCACGCCGATCGTCGCGAAGGTGCCGAACAGCTGCAGCCACGCCGTGGGATGCAGCCATTCGGTGATGTTCGAGGAGATGAGCGCCAGATCCACGAACCGAGACTACCGGCCGGCGCGTCGGCCCACCGTAAACAGTCCTCGTCCGTTCGCCCCGCCGACACCGTTGTTCTCCCAGATCACGGGCATACCCCCCGGCACGGGGGCGGTGGCGCCCGGTGACATTCCGTAGGTGCCACGACTGGCCTGACCGGGAAAATTCGAGATACTGACTGCTGTGGCGCCCGTCGGTCCGCGGACCGGGCGGAGACTCGGCCCGGTGGCCGACGCGTCACGCCCGGCCTTTCCGTTGTAGGGGCCAAGCCTGCGACGCGGTCCACACGGCCGGATGCCCGGCGGCACCATCGCGTAAGAAAGGACGCTCACCATGCCCATCGCGACCCCAGAGGTCTACGCGGAGATGCTCGACCGTGCCAAGCAGGACGGTTTCGCCTACCCCGCGATCAACGTGACCTCCAGCCAGACGCTGAACGCGGCGCTGCGCGGCTTCGCCGAGGCGGAGAGCGACGGGATCATCCAGGTGTCGACGGGCGGCGCCGAGTACCTGTCGGGCGCCACCGTCAAGGACATGGTCGTCGGCGCCTCCGCCCTGGCCGAGTACGCCCGGGTGGTCGCCGACAAGTACCCCGTCAACATCGCGCTGCACACCGACCACTGCCCCAAGGAGAAGCTGGACGGCTTCATGCGTCCGCTGGTCAAGATCTCCCAGGAGCGGGTGGCGCGCGGCCAGGAGCCGCTGTTCCAGTCGCACATGTGGGACGGGTCGGCCGTCCCGCTGGACGAGAACCTGGCCATCGCCGCCGAACTGGTGGAGGAGTGCGCCAAGGCCCGCGTGATCATGGAGATGGAGATCGGCGTCGTCGGCGGTGAGGAGGACGGCATCGTCGGCGAGATGAACGAGAAGCTCTACACCACGCCCGAGGACGCCCTGGCGACCGCCGAGGCCGTCGGGCTGGGCGAGAAGGGCCGCTACATCCTGGCCGCCACGTTCGGCAACGTGCACGGCGTCTACAAGCCCGGACACGTCAAGCTGCGTCCGGAGGTGCTCAAGGAGATCCAGGACGCGGTCGGCGCCAAGTACGGCAAGGAGCGGCCGTTCGACCTGGTGTTCCACGGCGGCTCCGGGTCCAGCCTGGAGGAGATCCGGCAGGCGGTGTCGTACGGCGTCGTCAAGATGAACATCGACACCGACACCCAGTACGCCTTCACCCGTCCGATCGCCGCGCACATGTTCAGCAACTACGACGGCGTCCTGAAGGTGGACGGCGAGGTCGGCAACAAGAAGAAGTACGACCCGCGGTCCTACGGCAAGGCCGCCGAGGAGAACATGGCCAAGCGGGTGGTCGAGGCCTGCGAGCACCTGCTGTCGGCCGGCAAGAAGATCAAGTAGGTCTCCTTCGGACCCCCGGGCGGCGCCACGCCGTCCGGGGGTTCGTTGCGTCACGCAACGCCTTACCCTGAGAACGTGCTGCCCCGCACCTACGACTCGCAGAACTGCTCGGTGGCCCGCGCCCTGGAGGTGGTGGGCGACCGCTGGACGCTGCTGATCATCCGCAGCGCCTTCGAGGGCGTGCGCCGCTTCGACGACTTCCAGGACGATCTCGGCATCGCCCGCAACGTCCTCACCGACCGCCTCACCCGGCTGTGCGACGAGGGCCTGCTGCGCCGCGTCCGCTACCAGGAGCGTCCCGACCGCTTCGAGTACCGCCTCACCCGCAAGGGCGTCGAACTGTGGCCCGCGGTGATGACCCTGCTCCTGTGGGGCGACCGCCACTACGCCCCTGACGGCCCGCCCGTCATCATCGGCCACCGCGGCTGCGACGGCAGGCTGACCGCCCGCCTCACCTGCGACGCCTGCGGCGCCTCCCTGGGCCCCAGGGACGTCGAGGCCCGCCCAGGCCCCGGCGCCTGACCTCTTCGCCAGTTGCGTGAAGCAACCCTGTCGCGGTCCAATAAGTTGCATGACACAACTCGCTATGGCCAGTCCCAGCTTCGCAGGCCTGGCCAGCGTGGACGACGTGCGCATCCGCCCGTACGGCGCCCACGACGAGCAACGCCTCCTGCGCATGTCCCAGCGGCTCTCCCGCCGCAGCCTCTACCACCGCTTCTTCGCCGGCACCCCGCACCTGCCCGACAACTACGTCCGCTCCCTGCGCACCCTGGACCACTGGGACCGCGAGGCGATCGTCGCCGTCCTGGACGGCGAACTGATCGGCACCGCCGAATACGTCCGCGACGCCACCCGCCCCTGCGACGCCGACCTGGCCGTCCTGGTGGCCGACTCCTGGCAGCGCCACGGCCTGGCCCGCATCCTGGTCACCTGCCTCGGCGACCTGGCCCTGCGCCGCCGCATCACGGCCTTCCGCGCCGACCTGCTGCTGGAGAACCGGGAGGCCCTGGCCGCCCTGAGGACCATGTGGCCCACGGCCCGCCCCACCTGGGACGGGACCTCGGCCCGCTTCCACCTCCCCTTGACGCCTTCCTGACGCCCCTAGGAGCGAGGGCGGGCGGAAGCGCGTCACACCGCGATGTGGTCGGCGGCGGCCTGGGCCCACCTGCGGTAGCCCTCGGCCGAGGGGTGGAAACGGTCGCGGGCGAAGAAGTCCGGCCCCACGGGCACGATGCCGGCCGAGTTGATCCAGGTGGTCCGTGGTCGCCCGGCGCAGATTCGCCGGGAGACCGCGTCGAGGGCGTCCGCGCGCTGGGCGAGGTAGCGGCCCAGCGCGGCCGGGAGCGAGGAGAACGCTTCGAACGGCGGGATTCCGGCCACCGCGACGTGCGCGGCACGATCGTGGAGACCGCTGACGATGGCGGCGAGGTCCTCACCCCATGCCGCGGGGGCGCGCCGGGTGAGCACGTCGTTGACGCCCGCCAGGAGCACGGCGGCGTCCAGGTCCTCGGGGAGCCGCGGCAGGAGCCGGTGGCGGATGACGTGGGCGGTGGCGGAGTTGCGCCCGACCGCCGCCCAGGTGACGGGCCGGTGGGCGCGTGCGGCCAGTTCGCGTGCCAGGGCGGCCGCGAATCCCTCGTCGTGGGTGCCCACCCCGCAGCCGGCCGCGGTCGACTCGCCCAGGACGGCGATCCGCAGCGGCGGGCCGGACCCGTCGCCGACGCTTCCCTCGGCCGGGCCGGAGGCTTCGGGGAGCCGTTCGGTCCGGGATCGGACCCATATCCCCTGTGCGGCGATGACGGGCAGTAGGAGCGGGTTCATGAACTCGTCCTTTCGGGACGCAGGGACGCCACGGCCGCCCGGCTCCCACCGGTCAGGTCCGCGCCTATCGCCTGGAGCAGCACCACCAGCGCGCCGCTGGCCGCGAACCGTGCCATGTCGTCAGGCGTGGCCTGGGTGAGCCGCTCGGTCTCCTGGAGGACTCCCGAGATGACGGAGCGGCAGCGGGCCGCCACCTCCTCGTCCCGGCGCGCGGCGGCACACGCCTGCAACCAGAAACCGCTGACGACCCCGTCGGCGACCAGTTCCCGGAAGCCCGCGCCCATCGCCTCCAGCGGATCGTCCGGGCACGTCTCCGCGGCCCGGCGGAACACCTCGCGCACCCGGTCCTCGAACTCGTCCAGGCAGGCCAGGAAGAACGACCGCTTGTTCCCGAACAGCCGGAACATGTAGGGCTGCGACACCCCGATCTCGTCCGCGACCTGCTGGATCGCCGCCATCGTCAGGCCGTGGTCGGCGAACACCCGCATTCCCGCCGCGACCGCCTGCCCACGCCGCTGCGCGGCGGTGCTCCGCTTGGCGCCCATGGCCCGAATTTACCTTAGTAACCAGTTACTACCAAATGTTCGCGGCCATGAGGAATCGGGCTGATGCCGGCCCTGCCCGCTGTGGCGCACGTCACCGGGCCGCGCCTGTCACAAGGATCGGGGTCGCCGGTGTCTGGTGTCCGACAGCCGACAAACGGAAGAACGGAAAAAGTCATGAGCAAGGTCTGGTTCGTCACCGGTTCGTCGCGCGGTCTGGGCCGCTGTTTCGTCGAGGCCGCTCTTTCTCGCGGCGACCGGGTGGCCGCGACCGCACGGAGCACCGGAAGCCTTGACGAGCTGGTCGCCGCCTATGGCGACGCGGTGCTCCCGCTCGAACTGGACGTGACCGACAAGGCCGCCGTCTTCGAGAGCGTGCGGCGGGCCAAGGATCATTTCGGCCGTCTCGACGTCATCGTCAACAACGCCGGCTACGCCCAGATCGGCGCGATCGAGGAGCTGTCCGAGCGGGAACTGCGCGACCAGTTCGAGACCAACGTGTTCGGCGCGGTGTGGGTCCTCCAGGCCGCGCTGCCCTACCTGCGCGAGCAGGGCTCAGGACACGTGATCCAGCTGTCCTCGGTCGCCGGGCTCATCGCCATGCCGCTCGGCGGCGCGTACCAGGCCTCCAAGTGGGCCCTGGAGGCCCTGAACGAGACCCTCGCCCACGAGGGCGCCGAGTTCGGCCTCAAGGTGACCGTGGTGGAGCCCGCCGGCTTCGCCACCAGGTCCGGCAAGAACCCCGATCCGCTCGCCAACGGCCACATGGCCGAGACCAACCCGGCCTACGACGGTCTCCGCCGACGCCTCGCCGAGACCATGGGAGGGCAGCCCGCCGGCGACCCGCGGGCCGCGGCGCGGACACTGCTGAAGATCGTCGACTCCGACGCCCCGCCCCTGCGGGTGCTCTTCGGCCAGGGCTTCTACGAGAAGCTCCAGCAGGTCTACGCCGACCGGCTCAAGACCTGGGCCGACGGACAGGACCTTTCGATCGAGGCGCACGGCGAACTCACCCCACGTTGACAGGTCGCGACGCAGACCCCTCGGCGCGCGACCGTCCGGGCGCGCCGCGGGGTGGGCGTCGAGGGGCACTACTTCGACGGCTGAACCCGCCGGGGCGGCCGGAGCCCCCGGCCGACCGAGTTGATATGGACGAGCTGGTGGGACTTACGATGAGCCGCATGACCCAGAACCTGCTCGGCGGACCGCCCCCCACCCATCTTCCGGACAACGCTGATGCCCGCGAGGCGCTGGAGAGCGGCGTCGACCCGTTCGAGGTCGCCGCCCGTCATCCGGACTACCCCGCCGTGTGGGCCGAGCTCGCCGACCGGGCCTTCGCGCGGGGCGGCGTCATCGACTCCTACGCGTTCGCGCGCACCGGCTACCACCGCGGTCTCGACCAGCTACGCCGGGCGGGCTGGAAGGGCCACGGGCCCATCCCGTGGGAGCACGAGGCCAACCGCGGGTTCCTGCGGGCCCTGCACGCCCTCGGCCGGGCCGCCGCGGCCATCGGCGAGGACGACGAGGCCGAGCGGTGCCGGACCTTCCTGCGCGACAGCAGCGAGGCGGCCGCCAAGGCGCTGACCTCCTGACCTCACCCGTCACGGGCGCCGCAACCGGTATGTATGGCCCCTCCGGGCCGTGAGGTGCGTTTTCCTCTGTCTCCGGTGGCGGGTACGATGCGATCGCAAGAGGCCCCTTCGCGCTTGCGACCAGGGGCCTTCGTCGTGGGAAGGAAAGATCGGCATGCCGGCCATCGTTCTTGTCGGGGCCCAGTGGGGAGACGAGGGCAAGGGCAAGGCCACCGACCTGCTCGGCGGGGACGTCGACTACGTCGTCCGCTACCAGGGTGGCAACAACGCCGGACACACCGTGGTCATCGGCGACGAGAGCTACGCGCTGCACCTGCTGCCGTCGGGGGTGCTGTCCCCGGACGTGGTCCCGGTGATCGGCAACGGGGTGGTGATCGATCCGGCCGTGCTGCTGTCGGAGATCGACGGCCTGAAGGAGCGCGGCGTCTCCTGCGAGCGGCTGCTCATCTCCGCCAACGCGCACCTGATCATGCCCCACCACCGGGCGCTGGACAAGGTGACCGAGCGGTATCTGGGCAAGGCCCGCATCGGCACGACCGGCCGCGGCATCGGCCCGGCGTACGCCGACAAGATCAACCGCATGGGCATCCGGGTGCAGGACCTGTTCGACCCCAACATCCTCACCCAGAAGCTCGACCTGGCGCTGCGCGAGAAGAACCAGGTCCTCACCAAGGTCTACAACCGGCGCCGCATCGACACCGGCCCGATCGTGCAGGAGTACGTCGAGTACGGCGAGCGGATCCGCCCGTACGTCACCGACACCACGCTGGTGCTCAACAAGGCGCTGGACGAGGGCAAGGTCGTACTGCTGGAGGGCGCCCAGGGCACGCTGCTGGACATCGACCACGGCACCTACCCGTTCGTGACGTCGTCGTCTCCCACGGCGGGCGGCGCGTGCGCCGGGTCCGGGCTCGGCCCCACGAAGATCACCAAGGTGATCGGCATCCTCAAGGCGTACACGACGCGGGTCGGCTCGGGGCCGTTCCCCACCGAGCTGCTGGACGAGCAGGGCGAGTACCTGCGCAAGACCGGCGGCGAGTACGGGGTGACCACCGGCCGCGACCGCCGCTGCGGCTGGTTCGACGCGGTGATCGCCCGTTACGCCACCCGCGTCAACGGCATCACCGACTACTTCCTGACCAAGCTGGACGTGCTGTCGGGCCTCGACCGGGTGCCGGTGTGCGTGGCGTACGACATCGACGGCGTCCGACACGACGAGATGCCGCCGTCGCAGACCGAGTTCCACCACGCCAAGCCGATCCTGGAGTACCTGGACGGCTGGCAGGAGGACATCAGCGGCGCCAAGACGTTCGCCGACCTGCCCGACAACGCCCAGGCGTACGTGCGGGCCATCGAGGAGATGGCGGGCGCGCAGATCTCCGCGATCGGCGTGGGGCCGGGCCGCGAGCAGACGCTGTCGCTGCGTCCGCTGGTCTGAGCGCGGCGCCCGCGCGGGCAACGTCGTCTGAACACCGTCTTACATGCGGTTTCATGTTTTCTCACCGGTCGGCCACCTTTCGTTAGTGACAAGGCTGTAGCGTTCCACGCGTGATTTTCACCGGGGGAGCCGTCGAGCTCCACGGCCATCGGGGAGCACGGGGACTTCGACCGGAGAACACTCTGGCGGGCTTCGCGCACGCGCTGGAACTCGGCGTCGACGCGATCGAGCTCGACGTCGGCATCACCGCCGACGGCGTGGTGGTGCTGAACCACGACCAGGTGCTGTCCCCCGTGACGCTGGCGGACACCGCGCCCGCGCGTCCCGGCGACCCGCTGTTCCCCTACGTGGGCAGGGCCATCCGCGATCTGACGCTGGAGCAGGTCAAGACGCTGGAGGCCGGCGTGCGCCGCCCGCGCGGCGACGACGACCCGTTCGTGCTGACGCAGCTTCCGGTGCCGGGCACCTCGCTGCCGACGCTGGCCGAGGCCTGCGCGCTGCTGAGCGGCGCGTACGACGTCGTTCTCGCCGTCGAGCTGAAGACGGACCCGAGCTGGCCGGACGCCGACGTGGAGCGCTTCACGGCCGCCGTGGCGGAGGTCCTGGAGGAGTTCGGGCTGACGGGCCGCAGCCGGCTGCTGGCGTTCGACTGGCGGGTGCTGACGGCCGCGCAGCGCCACGCCCCCGCCGCCGGGCGGGTCGCGCTGGTGGAGCGGCGCACGCTCGTCCCCGACTCCCCGTGGCTGGCCGGGATGGCGCCCGACGACCCCGCCGGCAGCGCCATGAAGATCGGCGCGACGGCGCTGTCACCCGAGCACCACCTGACCACGCCCGTGCTGGTGGACGAGGCGCAGACGCTGGCGCTTCCGGTGGTGGTGTGGACGGTGAACGAGCCGGAGGAGATGTCGCGGTTCATCGGTTACGGCGTGGACGCGATCGTCACCGACTACCCCGACAGGCTGCGCACCGTCTTCGCCGAGCACCGCCTGCCGCTGCCCAGGCCGATGGCCGCGCCGATCCCGCAGTGAGCCCCCCGAACGAGCGAGCGCCGCGAGGCTCACTGCGGGAACGGCCGGTCACAGCCAGCCGTTGCGCCGGAAGCCCCGGTACAGCGACACACAGGTCACCGCGATGATCCCCAGGATCATCGGGTAGCCGTACTTCCACTTGAGCTCGGGCATGAACTCGAAGTTCATGCCGTAGATCCCGGCGATCGCGGTGGGCACCATGAACAGCGCGCCCCACGCGGAGATGCGGCGCATGTCCTGGTTGTCGCCGACCGTCACCTGCGTCATGTGCGCCTGCAGGATCGGGTTGAGCAGCTCGTCGTAGGACTCGACCTGCTCGCGCACGCGGGTCAGGTGGTCCTCGACGTCGCGCAGGTACTCCTTGATCTCGGCGGGCACGAAGCGGCGGCCCGACAGGTTGCGCAGCGGCCCGGCCAGCGGCCCGACGGCCCGCTTGAGCTGGATGACCTCGCGCTTGAGCCGGTAGATGCGGCGCGACTCGTCGGTGCGGTCGGGGGAGAACACCGCCTCCTCGACCTCGTCGATGTCCTCCTGGACGGCGTCGGCGACGCACACGTACCCGTCGACGACGCTGTCGGCGATGGCGTGCACGACGGCGGCCGGGCCGAGGGCCAGGCGCTCGGGGTTCTTCTCCAGGCGGCGCCGCACCGGGCCCAGCTCGCCGTGGGCGCCGTGCCGCACCGTGACCACGAAGTCGGCGCCGCAGAAGATCATGATCTCGCCGGTCTCGACGACCTCGGCGCCGCCGGGCTCGCGCCGCACGTACCCGACGGTCTTCATCACCAGGAAGTGGACGTCGTCGTAGCGCTCCAGCTTGGGCCGCTGGTGGGCGTGGATGGCGTCCTCGACGGCGAGGGGGTGCAGGCCGAACACGTCGGCCAGGTCGGTCAGCTCGGCGGCGGACGGCTCGTGCAGCCCGACCCACACGAAGCCGGCGCTGTCGCCGTCGGCGGTCAGGCGGCCGTCGCGGATGAGGCGGACGGCGTCGGCGGCGGTGTCGGTGGACACCCGGTTGCCGTCGATGTACGCGGCCCAGTCGATCACCGCGGTGTCGCGGAGCGGGCCGCCGTTGGAGGAGCCGGACGCGTGCGGTCGTCCCCGCGTCCGGAAAAGCGACATCGTCGCGCGACCAGGGCGGACCCTTGTCATGGCCATGAGGTTGCTCCTAACCCGCCGGCCACACGCGCGCAGCGCGCGCTCACCCGTGCGTCAGCGGGAGGAGCGCGCGAAGCCGGAGGCCGGGCGCCTGGAAGAGGCGGTCGGACGAACAGTCGACATCGGACTGTGAGGGAGTTCCGGCGTACTGCAAGGATCGCCAGGGCTCATCACGACCACCTCCCTTCGCTCACGGCCGTCAGATCACAGCCTCGGTAGCCTACCAGTCGACATATAAGACGATGCGGGCGACGGCACGGTTGACGCCGCACGACGTGTTCGTGGTCACTCGACCGGGGGGACGCGCGGGGCTCCGGGCCATGGCGTACTACGCCGTCCGGACGCCCGCATCATTATCGCAACGTTCGCGCCCCCATGCGTATGCCCTGCACAAGGACAGCCGTTGAACAGCTCCTGACAGCTCCCAACCGGTCCTTAACTCGTCTCAACGCGCCTTAACCGGCATTGACCCGTAGTCGCCTCCGGGCGGACGGCTAAGCTCGCGTGACGTGCGAGTACTCCTCCTTGGATCCGGCGGCCGTGAGCACGCGCTCGCCCGCGCCCTCAGCCTTGACCCCGCCGTCACCGCCCTGCACTGCGCGCCGGGCAACCCCGGCACCGCCGCGCTCGGCGACAACCACGCGCTGAACATCACCGACCCCACCGCCGTCGTCGAGCTGGCCCGGCGGCTGCGGACGGAGCTGGTGGTGGTCGGCCCCGAGGCCCCCCTGATCGCCGGGGTGGGCGACGCGCTGCGCGAGGCGGGCATCCCCTGCTTCGGCCCGGACCGCGCGGCCGCCCGCATCGAGGGGTCCAAGGCGTTCGCCAAGGAGGTCATGGCCGCCGCGGGCGTGCCGACCGCCGCGTCGCACGTCTGCGAGTCGGCGCACCAGGCCGAGTCGGCGCTCGACGCGTTCGGCCCGCCGTACGTGGTGAAGGACGACGGGCTGGCCGCCGGGAAGGGCGTGGTCGTCACCGAGGACCGCGACGAGGCGCTGCGGCACGCCGCCGCGTGCGGGCGGGTCGTCATCGAGGAGTACCTCGACGGCCCGGAGGTGTCGCTGTTCGCGCTGAGCGACGGCCAGCACGCCGTGCCGCTGCTGCCCGCGCAGGACTTCAAGCGCGCCTACGACGGCGGCGAGGGCCCCAACACCGGCGGCATGGGCGCGTACACGCCGCTGCCGTGGGCGCCCACCGGGCTGGTGGACGAGGTGATGGACACGGTCGTGCTCCCCACCGTGACCGAGCTGCGCCGCCGTGAGACGCCGTACGTCGGGGTGCTGTACGCGGGGCTGGCGCTGACGTCCAAGGGCGTGCGGGTCGTGGAGTTCAACGCCCGTTTCGGCGACCCGGAGACGCAGGTCGTGCTGGACCGCCTGGCCACTCCCCTGGGCGGGCTGCTGCAGGCGTGCGCGATCGGCGGGCTCGCCCCGTCCACGCGCCTGGAGTGGCGTCCGGGCGCGGCCGTGACGGTCGTGCTGGCGGCCGAGAACTACCCGGCGTCCCCGGCGAAGGGCGACGTGATCACGGGGCTGAAGGAGGCCGCTCAGGTGCCGGACGCCTACGTCCTGCACGCCGGGACGGCCGTCGGCCCCGAAGGCGGGCTGGTGTCGGCGGGCGGCCGGGTGCTGAACGTCGTCGGCACCGGCGCGGACCTGACGCAGGCGCGCGACCGCGCGTACGAGGCGCTCGGCCGGATCGGCCTGCGCGGCTCCCACCACCGCACCGACATCGCCCGGCAGGCCGCCGCCCAGTCCGCCTGACCGGCGCCTGAGCGGCGCGCGCCGCCGCTTACAAGATCCTTACGCCGGGTCGTCCGCGCTTCCCCCGCTCCCTCCCGCCGATCAAGACTTGCCGCGGAAGATCACCGAGCGGGGGGAGCGGACCGGATGAGGAGCGTCAACGAGCGGCTGCTGCGGGTGTACCTGCTGCATCTGGCGGGACGGATCGACGGGCAGACCTGTGCGGACGCCTTCCGCGGCATCCGGCCTCGGTACCCGGAGCCGCCGCCCGCGCCCGCCCTGTCGTGCGCCGCGCCGCCGCGCCGTCCGCGCGACCGGCGCGAATGCGCCTGACCGGCCCCGCACAGCCCGTCCCCCAGGGCCCGGGCACCTCGCGCGACCTGCGAGAATCGGGGGCGTGATCGAACGGTACACCCTTCCGGAGATGGGGCGCGTCTGGAGCGACGCGCACAAGTACGAGCTGTGGTGCAAGGTCGAGACCCTGGTGGTCGAGGCGCACGCCGCGGCGGGCACGATCCCGGCGGAGGTGGTCGAGCCGGTGCGCAACGCGCCGCCGCCCACCCCGGAGGCGGTGCACGAGATCGAGGCGGTCACCCAGCACGACGTGATCGCGTTCCTGTCGGCGTGGGCGGACAACACCGAGCCCCGTGAGGCGGCCCGGTACGTCCACTTCGGCATGACGTCCTCGGACCTGCTGGACACCGCGCTGGCCCTGCAGCTGGTGGAGGCCACCGACATCCTGCTGGCCAAGGCGGACGCGCTGGTCGCCACGCTGCGCGACCACGCCCTGGCGCACCGCGCCACGCTGCGCGTCGGCCGCACGCACGGCATCCACGCCGAGCCGGACGTGTGGGGGCACCGGGTCGCCGACTTCGCGTTCGGTATGGCACGCTCCCGCGACCGGCTGCGCCGCGCCCGCGAGGCCGTCGGCGTGATGGCGATCTCCGGCGCGGTCGGCACCTACTCCAACATCGACCCGGCGATCGAGCGGCAGGTCGCCGACCGGCTCGGGCTGCGCCCCGCCGACGTGTCCACGCAGGTGGTGCTGCGCGACGGCATCGCCGAGTGGACGTCCGCGCTGGCGATCATGGCGACGGTGTGCGAGGCGATCGCGCTGGAGGTGCGGCACGGGCAGCGCACCGAGGTGCGCGAGCTGTGGGAGCCGTTCGGCAAGGGCCAGAAGGGCTCCTCGGCCATGCCGCACAAGAAGAACCCGATCATCTCCGAGCGGCTGGCGGGGCTGGCGCGGATCGTCCGGGCGCAGATCGTCCCGGTCCTGGAGGGCGTCCCGCTGTGGCACGAGCGCGACATCTCGCACTCCTCCACCGAGCGGATCGCGCTGCCGGACGCGTCCACCGCGCTCGACTACATGCTGCACCTGACCAACCGGCTGATGTCCGGCCTGGTGGTGGACGTCGACCGGATGAAGGCCAACCTGGAGTCGACCGGCGGGCTGATCTACACCTCCACGGTGCTGCTGGAGCTGGTGGAGATGGGCATGTCGCGCGACGACGAGGCGTACCCGCTGGTCCAGAAGGCCGCCATGGAGACCTGGCAGACGGGCGTACCGTTCCGCGAGACGCTGCGCAAGCACGCCGCCTCCTGGAACGAGGGCGCGGGGCTGGCCCTGGACGAGGCGCGGCTGGACGAGGTGTGCCGCCCCGAACGGTTCGTGGAGCGCCTCGGCCCCGTCTTCGACCGCCTGGCGGCCCTCACCTGACCCGCACCGCGCGCACCGCACACCGCCCCGGGCGCGCGCAGCATCCCTAGGAGTCGCCGTGACGGTACCCGCGAGGGGGGACGACCTCCCCCGTGGAGTGCTCACCGAGCTGAACGTGTACCCGTTCAAGAGCGGCCGTGGCACGTCCCTGCGCACCGCCGAGCTGACGCCCACGGGGCTGACGCACGACCGGGAGTTCATGCTCGTCACCCCCGAGGGGCGTTTCCTGTCGCAGCGGGACTTCACCCGGATGGCCCTGCTGCGGCCGTCGTTCGACGGGGCGGTCCTGACCGTGGACGTCGCCGGCCCGGCGGCCGGGGTCACGCCGCTGGTGCACAAGGCCGTGGCCGACGGGCCGGTGCGCGAGGTGTTCGTGCACCGGTCCGCCTGCGAGGGGATCGACCAGGGCGACGAGGCGGCCGCCTGGTTCTCGGCGCTGCTGGGCGCCGACTGCCGCCTGGTGCGCTTCACCGGCCACCGGCCGACCTCGCGGGCCGGCGGCCGGGTCGCGTTCGCCGACGGCTACCCGCTGCTGGTGATCTCCGCCGAGTCGCTGGCGGACCTGAACGCGCGGCTGGCCGAGCCGCTGCCGATGAACCGGTTCCGGCCCAACCTGGTGATCGAGGGGCTGGGCGCGTTCGGTGAGGACGCGGCGCGGCTGCTGCGGGTGGGGCCCACGGTGATCGAGCTGGTCAAGGCGTGCGCCCGCTGCGTGATCACCACGACCGACCAGGACACCGGCGAACGCGGACGCGAGCCGCTGCGCACCCTCGCCGCGTACCGGACCATCGGTCGCGGCATCCGCTTCGGCCAGAACGCCGTCCCGCGAACCCTGGGCACCCTGACGGTCGGCGACCCGGTGGAGGTCCTGGAGGCACGGTAGCGGCCGTCAGCCGACGACCCGGCCGGTCGCCTCGCCCGACCGCGCGTCGCGGATGACCGACCGCTCGATGTCGATCACCAGGCCGGGCAGGGACGGCACCGTCCGGCGGCCCGCCTCGGGGGGCAGGGCGGCGGTCAGATCGTCCAGCACGGACTCCAGCGCCGACTCGGGGACGGTGACCGCCAGCGCCTCGTCGTCGATCTCCACGGCGGAGTAGGCGTCGCCGGGCCGGAACCAGATCCGCGCGTCGTTCCCGTGGACGATCAGGTCGCGGCCGAACGGCAGGCGGCGGCGCAGCGCCTCGGCGATGGACGGGGCGGGCAGCGCGCCCAGGCGGATCGTGACCGTGTCCGCCTCGCGGCTCCAGCTCACGACGTCCACGAACACCGAGCCCTGGCTCGACCCGTCGCGCGCGGCGCCCTGCCGCACGGTCTCGGCCACGGCCGGATCCGTCATCAGCGAGGCCCGGTCGATATCGGTGACGAAAAGCGGCAGGTGCGGGCTCAGCGTGTCCAGCAGCGATTCGGTGTTCCAGCCCCGGGCCGCCTCGTACTCGTCGTACGCGAGCCCGACCACCTGCAGGAATTCCATGCGGCCGTGCGGTGTGGAGATCGCCCCGAGTTCCGGGTCCTGGACGAACGCGGCGGCGCGGATCGCGGTGTCGTCGCGGTCGGTGGCGATCGGGCCGTTGAGGTCGATGTGGTGCCCGGCCTCGAACCAGTTGCCCGAATTGAACACGTACCGGCCCAGGTTCTGCAGGAAGTTGGCCGGCCAGACCGGCGGCTCGGCGTCGGCGGACTCGGCGGGATCGCGCACCAGCCGGAAGGTGAACTCGAAGCCCCAGCCCGATTCGTCGGGATTGCTGGAGTGCTTGTCGTACAGCTCGGTCATCCCGTAGGAAACGTAATGCCAGTGCGGGACCGGGTCCTCGCGCCGGTAGACGCTGATGCCGTCGAGCGGGTCGGGCCCGCCCAGCGCCCACTTGATGATCGTTCCCCAGTGGTACGGCTCGGCATCGCCGTAGATTCGGGCGAGTGCACCGTCGATCGCGTCCCAGCCGGGGGATGTTTCAGCCATAGACCGTCACCTTAGTCCGACATGGGGGACACGTTACGGCGAAACGGGAGACCCTGAGGACACTCGATCCGAACCCTGGGGGGCCGACGTGCGATCTAACGATGTGACCGGCGGAACGAGGTCCCCGGTCCGGACGTCTCATCGGCGTCACGGTGGTTTACTTGGGCGCGCCGACGCACAGGGACACCGTCCGGCGCCTTCGGCACACGACCCCCGTTTCCTCGTCGGACGGGCGGGCAGGCCAGTCACACATGCCTCAGGACACACCGTTTTCGCAGCTAAAGGAGTCAGTCGGGATGACCATGGGCCACGAGGTCCGCTACCGCGTCAGCGGCGGGCGGCGACTGCACGGCACCGTCTTCATCCAGGGCGCCAAGAACGCCGTCCTGCCGATGATCGGCGCCTCGCTGATGGCCGCCACGGGCCGCACGGTCCTGCGCAACGTGCCGATCATCGAGGACGTGCGGCGCGCCGTCGAGCTGGCCCGGGCCGTGGGCGCCAAGGCCGAGCTGCACGAGGCCGAGCGCACCCTGGTGATCGATGCGTCCCGGTTGGACAGCCCGGTCCTGCCGGCCGACATCGCCTCCCGTTTCCGTGGTTCCTTCCTGTTCGTCCCCGCGCTGCTGCACCGGCTCGGCGAGGCCGTGATCGAGGGCGTGGGCGGCTGCAATCTGGGCAGCCGCAACCTGGACTTCCACTACAACGGTTTCAAGCGGCTCGGCGCCACCGTCACCGAGCAGATGGACGGCAACGGCAACGGGATCATCCACATCAAGGCCGGCGACATGCGCGGCGGCACGCTGTACTGCGACACCCCGTCGCACACCGGCACCGAGAACCTGATCATGGCCGCCGCGCTGGCCCGGGGCACCACGCTGATCAAGAACGCGGCGCTGGAGCCGGAGGTGCTCGACCACATCGCGCTGCTGCAGGCCATGGGCGCCCGCATCAGCGGCGGCGGCACCGGCTTCATCACCGTGGAGGGCGTGGACGGGCTGACCGCCGTCGAGCACACCGTCATGCCCGACCGCATCGACACGGGCGTGTTCGTCATGGCCGCCGCGATCACCGGCGGCGACCTGAACCTGGTGGGCGCCTCGCTGGAGCACCTGGGCGTGGCCGCCGACAAGCTGGAGCAGATGGGCGTGGAGTTCCACCAGCAGGGCGCGGTGCTGCAGGTGCGCCGCGAGCGCCCGCTGCGTCCCATCAACGTCATCACCGACGAGTACCCCGGCTTCGCCACCGACCTGCAGTCGCCGATCATGGCGGTGTCCTGCCTGGCCGACGGCCCGTCCTACATCTACGAGCGGATCTTCGACGGCCGCTTCAAGCTGGCCGACGAGCTGCGCAAGATGGGCGCCGACATCGAGGTCAACGGCAACCGCGCCAAGGTCAACGGCCCGCGTCCGCTGCGCGGCGCCGAGGTGCAGGCGCACGACCTGCGCTGCGGCAGCGCCCTGGTGCTGGCCGGGCTGGCCGCCGAGGGCGAGACCACCATCACCTCGGCCTACTACCTCGACCGCGGCCACGCGCACACCGCCGAGCGCCTGTCCCAGCTCGGCGCCGAGATCACCCGCGAGACCGCCTGACCCGGCCCCGGTCCCGCCGACCGCCCGCCCGCCACCGCGCGGCGCGGGCGGTTTGCCTTTTCACCCGGTTTCCCCCCTCTCGTCGGCCTTCTCCGGGCGCTCCGGAGTGGCGTGCGTTGTCAAGATCGCTTGTAACGTCGGCCGGTCTGAGCGGCGTCCTTACTGATACGCGGCAACACAGTCACGACCGTAACAAATTCACCTGCATAGCCCCCACCACGACCGTGTTCACGCACGGTAAGGGCGGCGGTACGCAGAAGGAGAGCGTCAGCGGATCGTCGGCCGGACCGCCCCGGGACGGCTGACCAGCGGGCGAAGGGGCGCCGCCGGACCCGGGAACGGCGCCTTCCGGGCGTCCAAACTGACGTTTCGCTTGATTTTTGGCGATGGCCACCATGGAATGGGCGAATTTCCGGCCACAGGTAAACCAAACGTACGCTACGGGGGTCTTCTCAATGCGCATCAGCGCAACAGCGGTGCTGTTGCGGCGTTTTCGGGTCTTGCCTTTCATCTTCGGACGACCGAAGATGCAGGATCAAGACTGACCGAATGGTGACAAATTACTGACTGAGGGGTCGCGTAGGTTACTTTTTCGCCGCACTCTTGATTCGATTTCGCGTCTGGGCGTCACACAACGTCGCCCTGACCCGATCTGCCCACTGAGGAACGAATCGCACGGGAACTGCGGTGCTGGGTCAGAAGGCAGGGGCGACAAGCCATGAGTCAACCGTTGGGCGGAGCGTGCGTGAACGCAGGGCCGGGGCCGGGGCCCCGCCGAGGGGCCGAGCGGGCAACGGGCGGTCGCCGATGACCGCCGCACGGTCGGGATCGGTGACACCGGAGCTCACGATCGGCGTCGTGGGCCCGCATGACCTGGTGGAGCGGGTCATGCTGATGGGACACGGGCCGACGCCGGTGCCGAGCCGGCTGGTGGCCGCGGCGTACCGGGACGAGCAGGAGGCGGCCGACAAGGTCGTCCGGCTCGGCTCGGGCGTGGACGTGTGCCTGTTCGCCAGCCCGGTGCCATACGACTTCGCCCGCAAGGCCGGGGTATTGACCATGCCGGCGACCTTCGTCCCGCTGAACGGCGCGGCCCTGCAGGGCGCGCTGCTGCGGGCGTCGCTGGACGAACGGTACGACCCCGCCCGGGTCAGCATCGACGTGCTGGGCCGGGCCGAGGTCGAGGAGGCGTACTCAGAGATCAACCTGGCCACCGACCAGGTGCACCTGCGCGAGGAGGCGGCCGGGCCCGGAACGCTGGCCGCCTTCCACGAGCGGCTGTGGCGGCGCGGCGCGACCACGGTGGCGATGACGTGCGTGCACGCCACCGCCGAACGGATGGAGATGGCCGGGGTGCCGACCATCCGGGTGCGTCCGACCGGCGCCGCGATCCGCAGCGCGCTGCAGACGGCGGCGCTGCTCGGCGCGCACCACCGGCTGGAGGAGTCGCAGCTGGTGGTCGTCCTGGTGGACGTGCCGACGCTGCGCGAGACGCCGCGCCGGGTCACTCCCCGCTACTGGCGGGACGAGCTGAAGCTGGCCCTGCACCGGGTGCTGCTGCAGGAGGCGCACCGCATGAACGCCTCGGTGTGGCCGCTGGACGACCACAGCTACCTGGTCATCGCCACGCGCGGGTCGGTCACCGCCGGCACCGAGGGGTTCCGCACCCCGCCGTTCGTCGAGCGGGTGCGCGAGGAGCTCGGGCTGGCCGTCGAGGTCGGCATCGGCATGGGCCGCACGGCGCACGAGGCCGAGTCGCACGCGCGGGCCGCGCTGGCCCGGTCGCAGAGCTCGCAGCGCACGCAGGGGTTCGCGCTCGACCGGGACGGCCGCGCGCTGGTCCCCGCGCCGCGCACGCCGCCGCGCACCCAGCCGCAGGCCAAGCCCAAGGGGCTGGAGATCCTGGCGCGGCTGGCCGACAAGCTCGGCGACCAGGACCAGCCGCTGATCGTGGACGCGGAGAACGCCGGCAAGATGCTCGGCGTCACGCCGCGCACCGCCCGGCGGCTGCTGCGCACGCTGGTCGAGGAGGGCCTGGCCTGGCCGCTGCCGCCCAACCGCACGCCGCAGCCCGGCCGCCCGCGCCAGCTCTACCGGCTGATCGTCGAGAAGCTGGGGCCCAAGGCCGGCGCCTGACCCCCGTCAGCCGTCAGGCGCGGTGCGGGAAGGCGGCGGCGACGGCCAGGAAGGCGTCGTTCTCCTCCGGAGTCCCGATCGACACCCGGGCGCCCTCGCCCGCGAACGGCCGCACGCTGACGCCCTGGGCGTCGCAGGCCGCGGAGAACTCCATGGTGCGCTCGCCGAGCCGCAGCCACACGAAGTTGGCCTCCGTGGGCGGCACCGTCCAGCCGTCGGCCAGCAGCGTCTCGCGGACCCGGTCGCGCTCCTTGACGGTCTCGTCGACGCGTGCCAGCAGCTCGTCGGTGGCGGCCAGCGACGCCACGGCGGCGGCCTGCGCGACGCTGCTGACGCAGAACGGCAGGTAGGTCTTGCGGATGGCCTCGGCCACCGCCGGGTGCGCCACCAGGTAGCCGATGCGCAGGCCGGCCAGCCCGTACGCCTTGGAGAAGGTGCGCAGGACGGCCACGTTGGGACGGTCGCCGTACAGGGTCAGCCCGTCGGGCACGTCCGCGTCGCGGATGTACTCGCGGTACGCCTCGTCCAGCACCACCAGGCAGTCGGCGGGCACCCGGTCGAGGAACGCCTCCAGCTCGGCGCGCCGTACCGCGGTGCCGGTGGGGTTGTTGGGGTTGCAGACGAACACCAGGCGGGTCCGCTCGGTGATCGCGTCGGCCATCGCGGCCAGGTCGTGCGTCTCGTCGCGCAGCGGGACCTGGACGGACGTGGCGCCCGACAGCGACACCAGCAGCGGGTAGGCCTCGAACGAGCGCCAGGCGTACACCACCTCGGCGCCCGGCTCCCCGACCGCCTCCAGCAGCATCTGGGTGACCCCGACCGAGCCGCAGCCCACCGCGATGTGGTCCGCGGGCACGCCCTGGCGGGCGCTGATCGCCTCGGTCAGCTCGGCGCAGGCGTTGTCGGGGTAGCGGTTGACGCGCCCGGCGGCCCGGCCGATCGCCTCCACCACCGACGGCAGCGGGCCGAGCGGAGACTCGTTGGACGACAGCTTGAACGACCGGCCGTCCGGCGACACGACCATCTTGCCGGGCTTGTAGGCCACGAACCGGTCGAGGACCGAACGGAAGCGCGGTGTGGTTGCCTCGGACACCGTTGTCCTCCAGAGCGACGGGGTGGTGGGGTCCAGGGTACGAACCGGCCACCCGAGCGAAACAGACCTATGAACCGGACGCCTGACGCAGCATCCAGCAAATGGTAACGATCCGGACGAACTCCCAGTCCCGGGTCCCGTTCGGGCGCCAGCCGCGCCGGAACACCTCCTCGGTGAAGTCGTGCAGGTAGGCCAGCAGCGCCTCGGTCTGCGACCGTCCGGGCGCCAGGCGCATCTCGCGGATCTCGGCGGCGTGCTGGTCGACGGCCGCGACCAGCGCGGGCGAGCAGGCCATCTCCGCCACGCCGGCCTCGCCGATGTCGCGGACCAGCAGGCCCAGCTCCTCCGACAGATCATCCATGGCGACAAGCTAGCAACGCCCGCCACCTGCCGCGACGTCACCCCCGAAACCCGTACCAACAACCTCGCCGCACGTCGCGCCCGGTCAGTTGATGATCACGCGCCGCGCTCTCCGCCCGCGCGTTCGCAGCGGGTCGGTGACCCTGCGCAACGCCCCGCCGGGCGGGTCAGGTGTGGGTGAGGGGCTGGGGGGTGGCGGTGCGGTCCGGGCGGGGACGGAGCATGGGCGGGCGGAGCTGTTCGGCGTCGCCCCGGCGGTAGAGCTGGGCGGGGCGGCCGCCGTCGCGGGTGGTGGTGCGGCCGGTGGGGATCAGGAAGCGGTCGGCCCCGGTGACCTTGCGGTGGAAGTTGCGCGGGTCGAGCGGGCAGCCCCAGACGATCTCGTACACCCGGCGCAGCTCGGCCACGGTGAACTCGGGCGGGCAGAACGCGGCGGCCAGCGAGGTGTACTCCAGCTTGGCGCGGGCCCGCTCGACGCCGTCGCACAGGATGCGGCGGTGGTCGAAGGCGGCCCGGTCGCGGTTGATCAGGTCGTCCACCGGCGTCCACAGCACCTGGGCGCGGCTGGAGGCGGGCAGGTCGGGCGCCAGGCCCAGGTAGGCGACGCTGACCACGCGCTGGCGCGGGTCGCGGTCGGGGTAGCCGTAGGTGGCCAGCTGCTCCAGGTGGATGCGCACGTCGGCCAGCCCGGCGCGTTCGGCCATCAGCCGCGCCGCGGCCACCGGCAGGTCCTCGTCGAGCTGGATGAACCCGCCGGGCAGCGACCAGCAGCCGTTGTAGGGGTCGCGGTCGCGCCGCCACATCAGCGCGCACAGCCGATGGCCGCGCACGGTGAGCACGACGAGGTCGACGGTGACGGCGAGGCGGGGCACGGTCATGTCACGAACGTTACCGGCTGCCGGTACGCGGTGACCGGTGCTCGTGCGGCCCGTCCGGCCGAAAGCCCGCCCGCGAGGCGACCGCTACTCGCGGGCGCCGCACGGACGGGCCGGAAGGTGTGGTGTCAGTCGTCCTGCGTGGCGTTGGTGACCGCCGGGACGTGACCGTTGGAAGTGGGCGCGGTGTTCATCCCGGCCAGCAGCTGGCGGGCCAGGCCCAGCCCGGTGCCGCCGAGGGTGAGGGCCTTGGCCAGCATGTCCTCCATGCCGTCGGCGCCGTTCAGCACCACCATGTTGTCGACGTTGCCGAACACCTTGGCGCCCGCCTCGACGATCTGCGGCCAGTTCTCGGCGAGCTGCTGGGCGATGACGGCCTCCTGGTTCTCGGCCAGCGCCGCGGCCCGCGCCTTGATCGCCTCGGCCTCGGCCAGACCCTTCTGCCGGGTCGCCTCGGCCTGCGCCTCACCCAGGATGCGGGTGGCCTCGGCCTCCCGCTGCGCCTTGAGCTGGATCTCCTTGGCCTGCGCCTCGGCGCGGCGGATGCGCTCCTCGCGCTCGGCCTCGGCCAGCTTGACCCGCTCGTAGGCGCGGGCGTCGGCGGGCTTGCGGATCTCGCTCTCCAGCCGCTTCTCGGTGCGCTCGGCCTCCAGCTCGGCGTTGCGGGTCTCCTTGAGGATGACCTCCTGCCGGGCCTGCTGCTCGGCCTGCCGCACCTGGCCCTCGTACTCGGCCTTCTTGATCTCGGTGTCCCGGATCACCGCGGCCTTCTGCCGCTCGGCCTCCTGCTCGCGCTCGGTGGCCTCCTGGTCGCGCTCGGCCTCGGCGATGCGGGCGGCCGACGACACCCGGGCGGCGTGCGGACGGCCGAGGTTCATGATGTAGCCGGTCTCGTCGTCGATCTCCTGGATCTGCAGGGAGTCGACGACCAGGCCGAGCTTGCTCATCTCGTCGGCGGCCGAGCTGCGCGTCTCGCTGGTCAGCCGCTCCCGGTTGAGGATCAGGTCCTCGACGGTCAGGCCGCCGATGATCGACCGCAGGTGGCCGGTGAACAGCTCGTGGATGGCGCCGTCCATGGAGCCCTGCTGCTCCAGGAAGCGGCGGGCGGCGTTGGCGATGGACACGAAGTCGTCGCCCACCTTGTAGATCACGACGCCGAGCACCCGGACCGGGATGCCCTGCTGGGTGACGCAGTTGACCTCCAGGTTGGCGGCCCGGCTGTCCAGCCGCAGGCGCCGCGCCACCTGGAACCCGGGCAGCACCGCGGTGCCCTTGCCCGTCACGATCTTGAAGCCCAGGCTGTCCACGCCGTCGATCGGCTTGGACCGCGCGCCCAGCCCCGAGATGATCAGCGCCTCGTTGGGTTCGGCGACCCGCCAGACCATCTTGAACAGGATGATCAACACGATCAGCGCGACGACCACCGCGATGGGTATTGCTATGGACATGCGGCCTCCTACCGGTCCCGGGACCCCCCCGATGCCACTCGACTCGCCCAATAGACGCGGTACAGCCCGAAACGGTTCTGTCGTTTGAACGAAAAGGCCGTGACCGGCCATGCCAAGGCCGCGAACCGCGGGCCGGCGGGGGGGATCAGGCCAGGGCTGGGGCGACGTAGACGGTGCGGGGCGGATGGTACTCGACGACGACCACGATGCTCCCCACCGGGATCTCCTCGCGCGGGTCGACCGGATGGGCGTAGAAGGCCTCGACCCCGCCGCGCACGGGGATCATCACCTCGCCGACCAGACCGGGGCCGATCCTGCCGGTGACCCGGCCCTCCTTGCCGATCAAGGGCTCCCCCCGCTGTTTCCCGTGCTCCGGAGGCGGCGCGCCCGGACGGCGTCGTGCCCGGCCGTCCCGGCCCGTGCCACCGCGCGCCCGCGCGATGTGTAGGGGAACGGTATCCGCTCCAACCACCCCATCGCGACCATGCCCCGCGTTCCGTGCGCGCCGCGCGTCCCGGATTCCGCGCGTCCCGGGTTCCGCGTCCCGGGTTCCGCGTCCCGGGTTCCGCGCGCCCCGGCGGGTGGACGAACGGGTCAGGGGAGGATGCGGCGGGCCTGGTCGTAGGCCGCGCGGGCGAGCTGCTCGGCCTCGGCGCGGGTGGCGTTCGGCCCGTACAGGCTGATCGTGGCCAGGAAGCGGCGGCCGCGCAGCACCACGTACCAGGTCTTGGTGTGCGAGCCGCCGCTGGTCGTCGTCACGCCCACGGTGCGCGAACCGCCGCCGAGGGTGCCGGGCGGGGCCTCGAACACGCGATGCTCGGACCACTGCGAGCCCACGCGGGTGCGGAACGTCAGGCAGCCCGCCGGCACACGCGCCTTCACCTGCTGCTCGGCCGCGTCGGTGGTCATCGCCATCAGCGTCTCGGTGGCCGTCTGGCCGTTGCCGCGGGCGAACGTGACGATCGCGGTGGGCGTGCTGCGGTCGACGCCCGCGGCCGGACGGCCCGCCGCCTTGGCGCAGCGCGGCTTGTCGAGGGTGACCTGGTCCTGGAGCTGGTCGAAGTTCTGGATGGCCTTGAGCGAGCCGTACTCGCCGGAGTCGGGCTCGCCCGCCCGCTCGTAGCCGGACACGTCCGGCAGCAGGGCCTGTTCGAGCTGGTCGGAGGTGTAGCCGGTGCCGACGGGCGCGGCCCGGTCGGTCGTCCTGAGGGGCTCGGCGTCCCCGTCGTCACCCGCGCAGGACGCCAGCGTCACCGACAGCGCCGTCGCCGTGAGCACCGCCAGCGGTAGGAGCCTGTGCGCCATGGGGCGACCCTATGGGGCACTCGGGGCAAGTCACCCGGGACGACACGCCGTCGGCCCCATCCCGAGCCGGGCGGGCGCGGCCGGGCGCGGCCGGGGGCGGCTCAGGCCTTGTCGGCGCGCTCGTTGTAGACGCCGGTGTACTCCTGCCCGGACAGCTTCTGGATCGTCGCGACGATCTCGTCGGTGATGACGCGCCGCGCCCGGGCGGGCGGCAGGTCGCGGTACTGGGAGAAGTCCATGGGCTGGCCGATGCGCACGGTCGGGCGGGGCCCGAAGACGCGCGGCATGGACGCGCCGAGCGGCTGGATCTTCTCGGTGCCGGTCACGCCGACCGGCAGCACGCGGGCGCCGGAGGCCAGCACCAGCCAGCCGACCCCGGTGCGCCCCCGGTACAGCCGTCCGTCGGGGGACCGGGTGCCCTCGGGGTAGATCGCGAACGCGCCGCTGTTCTCCAGCACCTCCAGGCCCTGCTCCAGCGCGCCCATCGCGGCCCGCTGCGCGCCGCGCTGGACCGGGATGTGCCCGAGCGTGGTGAGGAACCAGCGGACGAACCGCCCCTTGAGGCCGCCGCCCACGAAGTAGTCGGCCTTGGCGATGTAGGTGACCGGCCGGGGGATCGCCAGGGGGATGATGAAGCTGTCGATGAACGACAGGTGGTTGCTGGCCACGATCAGCGGACCGTAGTGCGGGACGTTCTCGAGCCCCTCGACCCGCGGCCGGAATAGCAGGCGAAGGATCGGAGCGACCACGCGCGACATGAAAGTGTAGAACACCCAGCCTCCCCAATTCGGCACCGCTACTGTAACCCGCTGGCCGAACCGGACCCCGCTTAGGGACCGCCGTTTCCACCCCGGCCTACCGCCAGGAATGGCCCCATCGCAGGTCAAGGCCGCTGATCGGTGATATATCCCACCATATCGCGTGGAGCGACGGAAGTCTTTGATATAGGGGACGATCCCCGGCGGCATCGCATTTCTTACCACGGGGTAGGTTCCCAATGAGTAGCTTTCCGGGGACACCGTGTATCACCGGCGGTCCCCCGGGGCCCGCGGCGCGGCCGGCGGGGATCGGGTCCCCCGCCGGGGGGCATCCGGGTCCTCCGAGCGCTTGGATTGAGGCCCCGGTTGCGCGATGCTGAGGATCGACGGGCAGGGGACGGGACCTCTTCCGGGCAGTGAACGAGAGGTTGCCCATGGACTTCGACGTGCACCTGATGCACCACGACCGCTGCACCCTGGTGCGGGTGCAGGGAGAGATCGACGTGGTCTCCCGGCCGCGCTTCGAGCATGCCATGTTCGAGGTCATCGACACGGGCAGCCCCATGATCGTCGACATGCGGCAGGTCACCTTCTGTGACTCCACCGGCCTCAACGCGATCGTGGCGGCCAACCGCCGGGCCGCCGAGCGCGGCGTGCCGATCGCGCTGGTCGCGCTGCCGCCCCGGGTCCGGCGCGTGTTCCGGATCACCGGCGTCGACAAGTTCGTCCCGACCTACGAGACGCTGCGGGAGGCGATCGGCGCCCTGCCGTCCACCGCCACCTCCTGAGGGGGGCCGGCCCGCGCCCGCGCCCGCGCGCGGGTCAGGAGCAGCCCTCGAACTGGGGGACGCTGGTGGTGAGCTTCAGGCCCGACTCGCCGAACCACTTGGTGAGCAGGCGGGCGGCGGTGCCGTCCTGGTACATGCGGGTGATGGCGCGGTTGAGGGCCTCGCACCCGGCCAGGTCGCCCTTGTGCAGGCCGACGCCGTACTTCTCGTCCGTGAACGGGGCGTTGATGATCCTGCCGCTGCGGCCGGCGGCGAACCCGGCCAGGATCAGGTCGTCGGTGGACACGGCGTCGACCCGGGACGCGTCCAGCAGGTCCATGCACTGGCTGTAGGTGTCGACGCGGACCAGGTCGGCGTCGATCTTGCGTTCCTCGGTGACGCGCCGCCAGGAGTTGGAGCCGGTCACCTGGCACAGCCGCTTGCCCTTCAGGTCGCGCACGCCGCGGATGGTGGTGTCGTCGGCGCGCACCAGGGTGTCCTGGTGCGGCACGTAGTACGGCCCGGCGAAGGTGACCTGGGTCTTGCGCGGGGCGGTGATGGAGTACGTGGCGACGATCATGTCGACGGTGCCGTCCCGCAGCGCCTGCTCGCGGACCGAGGACGGCGTGGTGCGGAAGCGGATCCGTTCCGGCGGCACGCCGAGCCGTCCGGCCAGGTAGGTGGCCACGTCCACGTCGAAGCCCTCGTAGCGGCCGTCGGGGCGGCGCAGCCCCAGGTGCGGCTGGTCGGCCTTGACGCCGATGGTCAGCGAGTGCGCGCCCACGATGGTGTCGGCGTCGGGCTCCAGCGCGCACCCCGCCGGGGCGGCGACGGCGACGGCCGCGGTGGCCAGGGCGATCCCCTTGTGCGGGAGGCGCCGGTTGTGCATGACTCAACCCTCCGGTCAGCCGGTCTCAGCGGAACTCGGCCAGGCGGGGACGGACACCGGCCAGGATCAGCCCGGCGACGAGGAGCGCGGCCACGGGCGGCAGCACGTCCCAGCCGCCCAGCCCGTCGTCGCCCGCCCGCACGGCCCGGTCGAACTCGTCGCGGTGCGCCTGGATCAGCAGGGTGAGCTGCTGGTCGTAGGTGTCGAACGCGGTGATCGCCCCGGACTGGCGGCCCATGCGCAGCTGGATCGCGCCCCGCCGGTCCCCCGCGGCGGCCAGCTCGCGCATGCGGCGGTCGTTGTCCATGACCCGCTGGTACGCCTGGACGGTCAGCCGCAGCCGGCTCTCCTCGAACTCGGCGAGGTTCTTGCCCTTCTCCTCGCCGAACAGGCCCAGCACCTCCACGGGCGGGCCGCTGGGATCGCGTTCGTAGCTGCGGACGGCGCCGGGCAGCAGGTCGTAGTACGTCTCCAGGTTGAGCGGGCGCTCCCCGGGGTCGACGTACAGCACCGACAGGGCCTTGTCGAGGAAGGTCTGCTCGTAGGTGTCGGCGCGGCCGGGGTCGAGCAGATAGCGGCTCTCGTCGGCGAACGCGCTGTGGCTGATCGCGCGGGCGCGGTTGAGCGCGAGGATGGAGTCGAAGCCCTCCTCCTTGGCCCGTTTCAGGTGCCCGGCCTGCGCGGACAGCATGGCCATGCCCAGGGCCACCACCGCGAGCGTGAGCACGGTCGCCAGCGCCAGCGCCGGGTTGACCAGCCGCCGGAACCGGCCGGCGAGGTAGATCTGCGCGGCGATCAGCAGCGCCAGCGCGAGCGCCCCGGCCAGGCCGACCCGCACCCGTCCGTCCAGCACGGCGTCCCGGTCGGTCTCGTAGGACTGCCGGACGGTGGCGCCGCTGTCGAGCGTGAGGTTGTACGCCCGTGGCAGCAGCTCCATCTTCATCAGGTCGGTGGCGCGCCGGTAGGTGTCGACGACGTTCTGCGGCAGCTCCCCGGCCGGATGGGCGGACTGCCGGTCCAGCAGCATGGCCTCGCCGACGAGCCGTTCGTAGCGGCCGAGGCCGTCCAGGACCTCGCGGACGGTCCGGCGGCGCGCCTCGTCGCGTCCGGCGATCTGCGCGGCCTGCACGGCGGCCTGGTCGGCCTCGGCGCGGCGCTGCTCGTAGCGGCGCAGCGACTCGGCGCGGCCGATGCCGAGGTCGTGCTCGCGCCCGATCAGCAGGATGTCGGCGACCTGGGCGTCCATGTCGCTGAGCGCGAAGTACAGCGTGCCGGTCGCCATGACCTGCGGCCCGGCGTCGTGCCCGATGGTCTGCACGCCGTCGCGCGCGTTGCCGACCGCGGCCATCGTCACGGCCAGCAGCAGGACGACGGCCAGCAGCGACGCGGCCGTGTAGACGCGGATCTGACCGGGGATCGTCCGCACGCCGGCCACCCTGAACCGTCGCGGGCGCCTGGCGGCGGCCTTCGCCGGCGGGGCGGGACCGCCGCCGGCGGGGGTGGCGACGGCCGGGGGGCTGCTCGTTGGCGTCGTCATGAGGGGCCTTCCCCGTGCGGGTGCAGGGTGATGGTCGTCCACGCGCCGAGGCGGATGCGGGCGGGCATGGCTCAGCCCTGCGTCCCGTCCGGCTCGGATCTGGGGGCCGGGCCTGTCCGGACGGTGCGGACCGACCGCGTGTCCAGGGACAGCTCGTCGGCCTTGGAGACGTCCTTCTTCAGCCGGACGGTGCCGGTGGCGGGGTCGAGGACGTCCACCACCCGGTCCAGCAGCCCGGCGATCTGCTCGTTGCCGACCTTCTGGGCGAGGACGACGGCGCGGCCGAGCCGGGCCGTGGCGGTGTCCTCGTCGCCCTTGCGGCGGGCCTCCAGGCCCTCCTGGATCGCCTCGGCGAGCTCCTGCTGCCCGGTGTGGTGCGCCACCCGGGCGTTGATGCGCGTCGACTTGGCCTCGTCGTCGGTCCATTCGGCCAGGACGTTGCCCATGGCCAGCTCCTGCGCGGGCGCGTCCGGCGCGGCGCCGGGGACGACGAGCTTGACCCAGGCGGCGCGCATCTGCCGTCCGACGTCGCCGGGCGGCACCTCCACGCACAGGTGGTACTCGCGTTCCTCCCGGCCCCACGCGCCGAGCGGGTAGTCGCCGGTCTGCGTCCCGGACTCCACGCGCTTGCCGGTGAGGTCCTGCACGGTCGGCACCATCTGCTTGACGAACCGCAGCTTGGCGTGCCGCGGCGTCCACACCCGCAGCGCCACGTCGGCGACCTGCTTGCCCATGGCCGACTCGGTCATCTCGCGGAAGTGGTGCTCCAGGTCGTCGGGGTCGGGCACGTCCAGGAAGCTCCCGAGCAGCGCCGAGGTGATCTTGCGGAGCTCGGCGGGGTCCCAGTCGGTGCCGACGCCGCGCGCGTCGCACACGAACACGCCCGCGCACTGCGTCAGCGCCTCGTCGAGCTGCTCGTCGGTCTCGTGCTGGTTCTTGCCGTCGGTGAGCAGGATCGCGTGCCGGACGGCGCCGGGATGGTCGGCGAACAGCCGTCCGGCCATGGACAGCCAGGAGCCGATGGCGGTGCCCCCGGCGGCGTCCAGCCGGCCGACCGCGGCCAGCGCCCGTTCGCGCGTCACGGCCGACATGCGCACCAGCCGGTCCCCGCGCGGGAAGATCATGCGCGGCCCGTTGGCGCCCGCGATCACGGCGAAGTGCACGTCGTCGCGCATGACGTTGATGGCGGCGCGGGCGGCGCGTTTGGCGGCGGCCATCTTGCCGGAGTACGACATCGACCCCGAGGTGTCGATGATGATGATCTCCGCGGAGCCGGCCGCCGGCGCGGCGCTCCCGGCGACCGCCGCCCCGGTCGCCCCGGTGGCCCCGGTCGCCCCGGTGGCCCCGGTGGCCCCGGTCGCCCCGACGGTCACGATGGCGTGCATCTCCCGGCCGCCCGCGGGCAGGTACGGGTTCTGGTCGACTCTGATCGTGAACTCGGGAAGGTCGCTCATGACTGCTCCCTGGTCGGTGCGGTCGGGGTGGGAGGCGCGGCGGACGCGGCGGACGGGAACGGGACGACGGCCACGGTGACGTTGTCGTGGCCTCCGGCGTCCAGGGCGGCGCGCACCAGGAGCCGGGCGGCGCCGAGGGGGTCGCCGGACGCGTCGGGTCCGTCCGCCAGCGCGGCGGCGAGGTCGCCGGGCTCGGGCAGGTGGTTCCACAGGCCGTCGCTGCACAGCAGCAGCACGCCGGGACCGCCCGGCCGGAAGGCGGCGTCGTGCGGGTCGGGGGACGCGGTCGCGCCGAGCCAGCCGGTCAGCTGGTGCGCGCGGGGGTCGGCGTGGGCGGCGGCCTTGCTCATCGCGTTGCGCGACACCATGTGCGCCGCCCACGAGTCGTCCGTGGTCAAGAGCGCGGAGGGGCGCGACCCGCCGGACGGCCCGGCCAGCCAGTAGGCGCGGCTGTCGCCGACCCAGCCGACCGTGATCTCCTCGGGGGTCACGACGGCCGACACGTAGGTGCAGGCGGGCGAGTCGTCGGGCCGTCCGCCGCCCGCCTCGCCGAGCCGCGCGACGGCCCTGCCCGACGCGGCGATCGCGGTCCGGGTGGCGGTGACGGGCGCGACCCCGGCCGACAGGGCGCGGGCGAGCACGGCCACGCCCGTCTCCGCGGCCAGGCGGGCGGCCTCCTCCGATCCCGGGACGGACGCGACGCCGTCGCACACCACCGCGCACACCGCCTCCGGCAGCGAGATCATCGCCAGGGCGTCCTCGTTGCGGGCGCGCCGCAGGCCCCGGTCGCTGACCCCGGCGGCCTGCGCGGGCGCCGGACGGCCTTCCGGATGGCAGGCGGCGGCCAGCTCGATCTCGACGTGCTCCCGGCCGCTGGGCTGGCGCAGCCCGCACTCCTCGCAGAAACCGTCCTCGCTGATCGCGGTCGCCCCGCAGTCCCCGCAGGACGGCCCCTCGGGGGTGCGGCGGGCCCGGCGGGCGACCGACACCGACGGCTCGTCCGGCCGCACCTGCACCGGGTAGCGCGCCTGCGGCACCGCGACCGCCGGGGCCTGGGAGGCGGCGGCGTAGGCGGGGCTCGGCGCGCCGCACGCCTCGCAGAAGCGGTCGTCCTCGGCGAGGGGCTCGCCGCACCGGGCGCAGGCCGTCACGTCGCCCGCCCCGCTGCCCGCCTGCCCGTCCGCGTACGTCGTCACAGCGGCATCACAGCAGGGTCATCGGGCGGACGGCGTTGGCCCTCCGGACCAGCGCGTGCCGGTCCTCGGCGCCGTCGGCCAGCTTGGCCAGCGTGCGGTAGGTCTCCTCCAGCCTGCGGCGCAGCCGGGACTCCACCAGCGGGGTGCCGAGCACCTCGGCGGTCGCGCCGTTCGGGGCGGAGCCGTTCTGGGCAGGGGCGGTACGGAGCCAGGTCAGCGCGGCCTCCAGCACCTCGGCGGCGAACCGGGCGTGCCGTTCGGTGTCCAGCCGCAGGGCCTGCAGGCGCCGCGCCGCCCCGGTCAGGACGTCGGCGGTCAGCTCCTCGACGCGCCGTCCCCGCACCGCGGTCGCCACGGCCGCGAGCTGCGCGGCCAGGTAGTGGCTGGACACGGGGGGCACCGAGTCCAGGACGCGTTCGGCGCCCGCCCGGTCGCCGGTGGCCAGCCGCACACGCGCCAGGCCGAACGCGGCGCTCACGTACGTCGGGTCGGTGCGCCAGACCGTCTCGTAGAAGCGGGCGGCGGGCTCCCAGCGGCCGTCGCACTCCTCGCAGAACGCCAGCGCCAGCTTGGGCGCGGTCTCGCCGGGCATCAGGTCGTACAGCTCGTCGAAGATCCGGCGGGCCTGCGCCCACTGCCCGCCCGCCAGCGCGAGCGTCCCCCGGTACCAGTCGACGCGCCAGTCGTCGGGGTGCCGGTCGGCGACGCGGCCGAGCAGGCCGGACGCGTCCGCCAGGTGGCCCCGTTCGATCCGCACCCGGGCCAGCGCCAGGTCGATCTCCAGCGAGGGCAGCGGCGAGGCGGCCAGCGCGGCGGCGAGGGAGTCCGGGTCGCGGGAGGTGAGCCCGGCCAGGAACGCCGACGCCGGATCGTTGTCGGCCACCTGCGGCACCGGCAGCGCGGCGACGGCCTCGGCGGGGTCGAGCGGGGCCAGCACGCCCGGCCCGCCCGCGATCGCCTGCACCGTGGTGCCCGCCACGCCGCCGTTGCGGACGGCCGGGCCGTTGCGGACGGCGGTGCCGATGTCGGCGATCTCCGTTCCGGCGGCGTCCCGCTCCGGCCCGAACAGCGTGGACAGGGCCGGGCGCGGCCTGCCGTCCTCGGCGGCCAGCACCTCGCGCAGCACCCCGGTGAGCTGCTCGGCCATCTCGGCGGCGCTCTGGAAGCGGGCCGCCGGGTCCGGGTGGGTGGCGCGGCGCAGCAGCCGGTAGTACGACTCCTCCCGCCGCAGCAGCGGCACCTCGTCGCGGGGCGGCAGGCTGCGCAGGTGCCGCCGGGTGTAGCCGCGGAACGGGAAGCTCAGCACCGCCAGCGCCCGGCCCACGGTGTACAGGTCGGAGGTGACCGACGGGCCCCGGTCGGAGATCTCGGGGGCCTGGTAGCCGGGCGTGCCGAAGATCGGGCTGTCGACGTCGAAGGCCCGCCGCACTCCGCCCAGGTCGATCAGCTTGAGCTGCTCCTCCGACTGGATGGCGTTGTCGGGCTTGAAGTCGCAGTACAGCAGGCCCACGCCGTGCAGGTAGCCCAGCGCGCGCAGCACCTCCAATCCGTAGGCGAGGACCTGCGGCAGCGGCAGCGCCGCCTCCTCGCCGTCCTGCGTGCGGCGCTGCAGCAGGATGTCCTTGAGGGACTGGCCGCCGACGTACTCCATGACGATGTAGCCGGAGTCCCCGTGCCGGACGAAATTGTAGATCTTGACGATGTTGGGGTGTTCCACCTCGGCCAGGAAGGCGCGTTCGGCGGCGGCCGCGGCCAGCGAGTCGGCGTCGCCGGTGTCCAGCAGGCCCTTGAGCACGACCCAGCGTCCGTTGACGTTGTGGTCGCGGGCCAGGTAGATCCAGCCGAGCCCGCCGTGCGCCAGGCAGCCGAGCACCTCGTACTGCCCGCCGACCAGGTCGCCGGGCTTGAGCTTGGGCGTGAACGAGAACGGGTGCCCGCACTTGCGGCAGAAGCCCTCGGTGCGGCCGGGACGCCCGTCGCGGCTGCGGCCGACGGGCTCGTCGCAGCGGCTGCAGAACCGGCGCTTCTCCGGCACCTCCGGCCGCTCCATGATCGCCGACGCGGGGTCGCGGTAGGGGACGGGCGGCACGTTCACCAGTCCCTCGCCCAGCGTGCCGCGCCGCGCGGAGCCGCCCGTGGCGCCGGACGACTGCGACCCCCGCCACAACGTCCGTCCCCCGCTGGACGGCCCGGACCCCTGCGAGCCCGCGCCGGACGGCTGCGTCCCGGCCTGCGGCTTGGACGGCCCCGGCGTCTGGGAGTTCGCCCGCCCCCCGGCCGTCCCACCGCTCCCGGCGCTCCCGGGCGACGGCGCGCCTCCCGCCGACCCCGCGCTCACCCCGCCCGAGCCGCTGCCGGCCGTCGGGGTCGTGACGGGCGGGCCGGAAGGCGGGGCGGCGAGCGGCCCCGAAGCCGGGGACCCGGCAGACGAGGGGACCGGCCCCGTGGTCGGCCCGGTGGCCGGTGGGACCGTGCCTCCGGCAGGCGGGGCCATGCCGCATTCGTCGCAGAAACCGTCCTCACCGACGGTGCCCGAGCAGTCGGGCTGGGTGCACCGTGTCATCGCCCCGCCCCCGCCTCGCTCTCCCACACTTTGATCGCACGCTGATAATCCGCCACCGCCACCGTCGCCCGTCGCAGGTCGCACGGGGCTGACCACAAAAGGTCACGGGCCCTTTTGTACAGGGTCGTGAGCCCGTCGTCCTCGGCCAGGCCCAGCCGCGCGGCCTTGGCCCGGTACGCCTCCAGGCGACCGCGCAGCTCGCCGCGCCGGTCCAGCAGGCCCGTGCTGAGCCGCTGCTCGTCGCGGGCCTGCTCCAGGGCCAGGCGGGCCGCCGCGTCCAGCTCGGTGACCCGGCCGACCAGCTCGGTCCAGCGGCCCGCGCGGCGCAGCCCGTCCAGCGTCGCCACCTGCTCGCGCAGCGCCGCCGCGCGCGACGGACCCGGCTCGGGCGGCACCGGAGCGGCGATCTTCTCCAGCGCCTCGTCCCTGGCCCGGGCCGCGAGCAGCTCGGCCTCCGCCACACCGTCGACGGACGCGCGCAGGTCGGAGACGCGCCGCTCGTAGTCCTCCTTGAGCCGCACAGCCTCGCCCAGCGACTCGCGCAGCGCGTCCAGCGCGGCGCGCAGCCGGTAGAGCCGGGACGTGTCGGCCCGTCCGTCCCGCACCAGCGACAGCGGGTCGGTGCGGGCGAGCTGGCCGAACGCCGTCAGCTCGCGCCCCAGCCGGTCGACCTCGGGACGCCGCGCGCCGTCCAGCGCCTGCGCCAGCCGGGCGGCCTCCCGCCAGTCGCTCTCCACCTCGTCCAGCGGGACCAGCAGCGCCGTCCACGCGGCGTCCGCCGCGACGACCACCTCGACCACCCGGTCGAACGTCTCCGACATCAGGGCGACGGCCTCGCCGAGCGTCAGCCGCCGCCGGTCCGGGCCGAGCAGGGTGCGCCGCTCCAGCGGGATCTCGCTCTCGGGCGTCTCCACCGACGGGCCCGCCAGCAGCTCGCTCAGCTCCGCCAGCGTCGCCGGGTCGGGACGGCTGCGGCGGGCCCGCAGCCGCTCGGCCGCCTCCACCACCTGCCGGCAGGCGTCGAACAGCAGCCACAGCCGTTCGATGCGGCGCTGCGCCTCGTCCCAGCGCCGCCAGGTCTCCCCCGTCAGGACGGCGCCCTTGAGCAGCCGGAACCCCTGGTGCGCCTCCACTTCCAGCAGCGAGTCGGCGATCCGCTCGTGCTCCTCGCGCAACGTCCGCAGGGCATGGTCGACGCCCTCACGGCTCATGGGCGCGGCCGCCCCAGCCCCGCTCTCGTTCACGTCCGCTCCGCGCTCGATCCGGCCCGGCCCCCGCTGGATTCGCTGCCCCGCCCCGTCCCCCCGCTGGGCGGCCCGGGAGCAAAAGACCACCCTCAGCGTCAAGAATCCGGCAGGTGCTTACCAATCAGTGTGATCGGTGACACTTTCGGGCACAAGCGGTGGTCATCACACGACCTCCCTTCTTGTTTTCGGGAACGACCTGGTGTGAGCTTGCGTTTGCGTACATGAGGCAGTCCAGAGAGGAGTTGAGCGTCCGCAGTGTCGGACCCCAGTCATAGACCCGGTGCCCCACGGTGAGCGCGGTGCTGGGTGTGCTGGCCGTGGTGCTGCTCACCGCGGCCACCGGGTATTTCGTCGCTCAGGAGTTCGCCTACGTCGCCGCCGACCGGTCGCGGCTGAGCCAGGCCGCCGAACGCGGCGACAAGGCCGCCGCGCGGGCCCTGAAGGTCCTCGGCCGCCTGTCGTTCATGCTGTCGGGCGCGCAGCTCGGCATCACCATGACCACGCTGGTGGTCGGCTTCATCGCCAAACCCGCCCTGGCCGAGCTGATCGAGCCGCTGCTTCCGCTGGTGGGCGTGCCCACCGGCGCGGCCGGCGCGATCGCCCTGGCGACCGGCTTCGTCCTGGCCACCCTCATCCAGATGCTGCTGGGTGAGCTGTTCCCCAAGAACCTCGCGCTGGCCCGCGCCGAGTCGCTGGCCCGCGCCCTGGCCTCCTCCACGCTGGTCTACCTGACGGTGTTCGGCCCGCTGATCCGGCTGTTCGACAAGTCGGCCGAACGGCTGCTGCGGGCGGTCGGCGTCGAGCCGGTGCAGGAGCTGCACGGCGGCGCCACCCTGGAGGAGCTCGGCGACATCATCGGCCGCTCGCACAGCGCCGGGCACCTGCCCGCCGACCTGTCCGGGCTGCTGGAACGCGCCGTGACGTTCGGCGAGCACACCGCCGACGAGGTGATGGTGCCGCGCACCCGCGTCCGCGCACTGTCCGGCGACGCCCCCGTCGCCGACCTGGTAGAGCTGATCCGCCGCACCGGCCACACCGCCTACCCCGTGTACGACGGGGAGGTCGACGACGTGATCGGCGTGGCGGGCGTGCGGGAGGTCGCCGACGACGGCCTCGACCCGGCCACCCCGGTCCGCGAGATCGCCCGGCCCGCCCTGCTGATCCCGGGCAGCCAGCCGCTGTACGGGGTGATCGAGCGGATGCGCGAGACCGGCGAGGAGTTCGCCTGCGTCGTCGACGAGTACGGCGGCCTGGCCGGCATCCTCACCTTCGAGGACGTGGCCGAGGAGCTGGTCGGCGAGATCACCGACGAGACCGACGTGCGCGAGAGCGCCCCCGCCGCCGCCCCCGACGGGTCGTGGCTGGTGGACGCGGCCAAGCGCATCGACGAGATCGTCCGCCTGACCGGGCTGGCGCTGCCCGAGGACGAGGTGTACGACACCCTCGGCGGGCTGGTCATGGCGCGGCTGCGCCGCCTGCCCTCGCCCGGCGACCGGGTCACCGTCGACCTCGACCCGGCCGGCCGCGTCGAGATCGAGGTGGTCACCGTGGCCCGGCGCGTGGCCCGCCACGTGCGGCTGCGCGTCCTCGCCCCCGACCTGGCGGCGGTGGAGTCCTGATGGACCCGATGACCACCCTGCTGATCACCGTTCTGCTCCTGCTCGGCAACGGCTTCTTCGTCGCCGCCGAGTTCGCGCTGGTCGCCGCCAACCGCGGCCAGCTCGAACGCGCCGCCGCGCGCGGCAGCCGCCCGGCGGCCGCCGCCGTGGCCGGGTCGCGGGAGCTGTCGCTGATGCTGGCGGGCGCCCAGTTCGGCATCACCATGTGCTCGCTGGGCCTGGCGATCGTCACCGAGCCGGCGTTCGAGCACCTGCTGGAGCCGCCGCTGCACGCGCTGGGCGTCCCCGACGCCGGTTCCAAGGCGATCGCGTTCGCCACCGCCCTGGCCGTCGTGACGTTCCTGCACATGGTCATCGGGGAGATGGCGCCCAAGTCCTGGGCGATCGCGCACCCCGAGCGCTCGGCCGTGATCCTGGCGCTGCCGTTCCGCGCGTTCGCCAAGATCTCCCGGCCGATCCTGTCGCTGCTGAACGAGACGACCAACGCGCTGCTGCGCCTGGTGCGCATCCCGCCGCGCGACGAGCTGGAGGAGCACACCGACCCGCAGTCCCTCAGCCACCTGGTCGGCGAGTCCCGCCGCCTGGGCCTGATCGGACGGCACGACCACGAGCTGCTGCGCCGGGCCATCTCGGCGCGGGAGGTCACCGTCGACCACCTGGTGGTCCCGGCCACGTCGGTCACGACGATCGCCGCGGACGCCACCGCGGCCGACGTCCGCCGCGTCGCGACCGCCAGCGGCCACAGCCGCCTGCTGGTCCGCGCCGGCGACGGCACCGTGGCCGGCATCGTCCACGTCCGCGCCGCCGTGACCAACCCCGACGGCACCCGCACCGCCGCCGACCTGGCCCACCCGGCCCCGGCGCTGGTGGCGGGCACCACCGTCCTGGACGCGGTCACCCGGATGCGCCGGGCCCGCGCCCAGCTGGCCGTGGTCAACTCCCCCGGCGGCGACTACATGGGCATCGTCACCCTGGACGACCTGCTGGCCGAACTCCTGGCCGCCAACCCGCACTGACCCGCACGAGGAGTCCCGTCCGCGCCCCGCAGCGCGGGCGGGACTCCGATCTTTGGACCCCGGATCTTCTCGATCGCTTGCGGCGGCACCGGACCGATGACTAGGTTGCGATCACGGTGACGTAACGCGCCGGCACGGGTTCGCGCTCCGCGGGCTCCGATGCCCGGTGTCCACCGGCCACGACCTGGCATGCATTCGACTGCGTTTCCTCGCAGCGTCGTCCGACTTCGCCCTGTCCGCGTTGGCGCGGGCTACCTCGGCGGTCTCTCGGCACCGGACGCGTCCCCTGGACGGTTCCGGCCCGGTCGGTGACCGCCCTGGCGCGCTCGGACGGGATTCCTCCCGCTCCGCGTCGAATGAGGTCGTATGCGTGCCGGTCGTCCCCGCCATGCCCGAACCCGTCCCAAGCGCTCCTTCCGCCTGCCCCGCTTCCTGAGAGGCGGGCGCGGGCTGCTCGCCGCCGTCCTGTCCTGCGTCCTGCCGACAGCCACGGCCATCGCCGTCCTCTACGTCCGGACGCCGCTGCCGACCGAACCGCAGGCCGGCGCGGCCGACGAAGGTTCGACCGTCTACTACGGCGACGGCCGGACCCCGATGTTCCGCCTCGGCGCCAACCGCGAGGTCGTCCGGCACCACCAGATCCCCGACCATCTGCGCTGGGCGGTGCTCGCCGCCGAGGACCACGGCTTCTACACAGGCCACGGCGTCTCCCCCAAGGGCATGCTGCGCGCCCTGATGAACAACGCCTCGGGCGGCGACATGCAGGGTGCCTCCACGATCACCCAGCAGCTCGCCCGCAACTACTACAAGGGGCTGAGCCGGGACCGCACGCTCGGACGCAAGGTCAAGGAGCTGGTCGTCGCCGTCAAGATGAACCGCGACCGTCCCAAGGACGAGATCCTCGACCTGTATCTCAACACCGTCTACTTCGGCCGCCAGACCTCCGGCGTGCAGGCCGCCGCCCGCGCGTTCTTCGACAAGGACGTCTGGCAGCTGACGGTCGCCGAGAGCGCGCTGCTGGCCGCCATGATCCAGCGGCCGGAGTACTTCCGGACGCAGGGCGACGACGCGCCCGCCCGCGCGCTGCGGGCCCGCTGGAGGTACGTGGTCGACGGCATGGTCGCGATGGGCCGCCTGGACCGCGCGGCGGCGGAGCGCCTGCGCTTCCCCCGCACCCGCCGCGAATGGCAGGGCGTCAACCTGACCGGCCAGGACCTGCTGGTCCGGCAGCGGGTGCTCGACGAACTGGAGACGCTCGGCATCCCGGCCCAGTCCGTCGTCAACGGCCGCCTGAAGATCTACACCGGCCTGGACAGGCGCTGGATGGCGTACGCCGAGCAGGCGATGCGCCGGGCACGCGAGCCGGAGTGGCCGCAGCGGGTGCGCGGCGGCCTCATCGCGGTGGACCCGGCGGACGGCACCGTGCGGGCGCTCTACGGCGGCGACCCGGAACGCACCCAGCACGACAGCCTGTTCACGCCGGTGGCGCAGGCGGCGTCGGGGTTCAAGCCGTACGTGCTGGCCGCGGCGCTGCGGCGCGGGTACAGCGTCCGCTCGGTGGTCAACGGCGACGCCCCGCGGAAGTTCGCCCCCGATGGCAGCCTCACCCCGCTGAGCGCCCCCGGCTACCTGGTGGACAACGACGAGAAGATCGGCTCCGTCGGACGTGTCGATCTGGCCACCGCCACCGCCCTGTCGGTCAACACCGGTTATGTGAAGCTGGCCTTCGAAGCAGGGCTGTCGAACGTGGCCGACACCGCTGTCGATCTCGGTGTCCCCGCCGAGGCGCTGAAACCGTTCCGCGGCCAGGCGGGCATCGCCCTGGGCATCGCGGACATCTCGGCGGCCCATCAGGCGGCCGGGTACGCGGCGTTCGCCAACGGCGGCACGCCCGTCACCCCGCACCTCATCACGAAGATCGTCGACGCGCGCGGTCGGACCGTCCCCCTGCCCTGGACCTGGCCACGCCGCCGCGTCCTCACCACCGAGCAGGCCGCGCAGGTGACGTACGCGCTGCGCAGGACGGTCACCACGGGCACCGGACGCGACGCGGCCCTGCCCGACCGGGAGGCGGCGGGCAAGACCGGTTCCACCGACCGCCACCGCGCCGCCTGGTTCGTCGGCTACGTCCCGCAGCTGTCCACCGCGGTGGTGATGGCCGACACCCAGGGCCGCACGCTCAGGAACCTGCCCGGCCACCCCGGCGAGGTGAGCGGCGAGACCGGCCCCACCCGCATCTGGCGTTCCTTCATGGAGAAGGCGACCCGCGACCTGCCCGTGGAGCCCTTCCCCACCCCGGCGTTCACCGGCGAAGCCCACAACTGGGACACCGACCCACAACACGCAACCCCACCGGCCACCAGGTCCTCCCCCAGTGCGTCATCACCGGCCGCGTCGTCACGGGCCACGAAGCCCGTCACCCCACGCCCCGAAACGACCGCACGCGGCCTGGGCAGGACGCCGCCCAAGCCCTCGGTACCGCGCAGGTGATCGCCCGGCGGCCACACTGATCATGTTCGAGTAGGGTCGGAGTATGCGTTGACCCCTGCCCGGCAGCCGGGCACCACCATCACCTCCTTCGTGTCAGCCATCGGAATCCCGAACCCACGAAGGAGAACCCGCACATGCACATCGATGTGCCAGACGCACTGGTCGCGTCCTACGCCGAGCACAGCGACGCGTCCGTACGCGCCTGGATCCCGGCGCTGCCGGGGCTGGTCACCGACTTCCTGGACCGCTGGTCGCTGCGGCCGGACGGACCTCCGGCGCACGGCATGGCGTCGCTCGTCCTGCCGGTGACCCGCGCGGACGGCGTACCGGCCGTGCTCAAGCTCCAGCCGGTCACCGAGGACAACGCCGGAGCGCCGATCGGGCTGCGCGCCTGGAACGGCGACGGCGTGGTGCTCCTGCTCGACCACGACCCGGCCACCGGCACCATGCTGCTGGAACGGCTGGACGCGACCAGGCCGCTGTCCTCGGTGGCCGGCGACGACGCCGACCAGATCCTGGCCGAGCTGCTGGCCCGCCTGGTCGCCGTGCCCGCACCGGACGGTCTGCGGCACCTGGCCGACGTCGCCGCCGCCATGCTCGACCAGGTACCGCACGCCGTGCCGGCGCTGCGCGACCCGGCAGAGCGGGAACTGGTGCGGACCTGCGCCTCGGCCGTGGCCGAGCTGATCGGCGAGCCCGGCGACCGTCTGCTGCACTGGGATCTGCACTATGACAACGTCCTGGCCGGGCAGCGCGAGCCATGGCTGGCGATCGACCCCGAACCGCTCGCCGGCGATCCCGGTTTCGACCTGCTGCCGGCCCTGGACAACCGCTGGGACGAGGTGGTCGCCTCGGGCGACGTCCCCCGCGCGGTGCTCCGCCGCTTCGACCTGCTGACCGAGGTGCTCGACCTGGACCGGCGACGCGCGACCGGCTGGACGCTCGGCCGCGTCCTGCAGAACGCGCTGTGGGACGTCGAGGACGGCAAGACCGCGCTCGACCCGGTCCAGATCGCGATAGCCACGACCCTGCTGGACCGCGACCGCCGTCGTGCTCATGGGTGAGGAGCGCCGTCTAGGTTTCGGTCCGCTCCTCCAGCCGGCTGCCGCGCGGCAGGGTGACGGCCATGATGGTGCTCGGCGTGTCCAGCTCGATCCGGTGCCATCGCCCGCGCGGGACGATGGCGGCGGTTCCGGCCGTCAGGCTGATCTCTTCCTCCTCCTGTCCCGGCCGCTCCGGACGGAGGTAGAGGCGGATCTTCCCGATGAGGCAGGACACGACCTCCTCGGCCTCGGGGTGGACCTCCCAGTGGCCGGCGTGGACGTCGGCGTCGGTCTTCGCGTGGAAGGCCCGCAGCCGCCAGCCGTCCTGGTCGACGTCGGCTGTTCTTCTGTCGGCGCGGATCCTGCCGCCTTGCTGAAGACGAATGGAGGACGCGAAGAGATCGATCGGGATGACGGCCATGCCGGGACGCCCTTCCTGCGGTGATCTTCCATCGGCTGGGGCGGGGGCGGCCGAGCCGGTCGGCCGCCCCGCCTCACCGAGCCAGGCCACGGCGCAGCGCGTCGCCGAGTGCGGCGATCTGCCGCTGCGACACCTCGGCGGACAGGATCGCCTGCGATCCGTGGAACGTGCCGGGCCACTGGTGCAGCTCGACGGACACGCCGGCCTGCAGCAGGCGCAGCGCGTAGTCGATGCCCTCGTCGCGGACGGGGTCGAACTCCGCGGTGGCGATGTAGGCCGGCGGCAGGCCGGACAGGTCGGCGGCCCGCGCCGGGGCGGCGTACGGCGTGGCGGGCGCGGACCCCAGGTAGTGCCGCCACGCCGCGGTGATCTTGTCGCGGTCATGCCAGGGCGTGTCGGTGAAGTTGCGTGCCGACCACGTCTCCTGCCGGTCGTCGAGCCCGGGCTCGTTGAGCAGCTGGAAGCGGATCGGCGGCCCCTGCTCGTCGCGGGCACGCAGCGCCACCGCCGCCGCCAGGCCCGCGCCGGCACTGTGGCCTCCGACCGCGATCCGTCCCGGGTCGACACCCAGTTCGGCCGCGTGCTCGGCCGCCCAGGTCAGCACGGCGTAGGCGTCGTCCAAGGCGGCCGGGAACCGGTTCTCGGGGGCCCGGCGGTAGTCGACCGAGATCACCACCGCGCCGGAGCCGTCGGCGAGCCGGGCGGCCCACGGATGCTCGGTGTCCAGGTCGCCGAAGATGATCCCGCCGCCGTGCAGCCAGACGACGGCGCCCTGCGCCCCATGGGGGCGGTAGATCCGCACCGCCACGTCCGGTTCGGCGGGCACCGTGCGGTCCTCGATCTCCAGGTTGGACGTGTCCGGCGCCGGCCGCGCGGCGGCGAGCTCGGTGAAGCCCTTGCGTGCGTTGACCGGGTCGGTCAGGTCGAGCTGCGGGAGAAAGGGGATGAATGCTTCGAGTTCGGGGTCCATGCCGGCCATCCTCACGGGTCGCCCCCTTCGCGAGCATCCGCCGTCCGTCGGGCATCCCGCCGAGATCACGCACCGATCGGCGCCTCCGACCGTGGCGGCCTATGCTCCTGTCATGGAGGCACTGGCCGAACGGCTGTCGCACCTGGACCCGCAGGTCGAGGGCATGATCCGCATCGTCATGTTCTACGACACGCTGATGCGCCGACGGGTGGATCTGCCGGCCCTCGCCCGTGCGTCGGCGGGTCTGGCCGAGTGCGTGGTCGGCATCCGGCTGCACGGCACGGGCCAGGTGATCCGCATGTCGCCCGACGGCAGGCGCGCGTCCGGCCCGCCATCGCCCGCGTCCAGCACGGCGCCGATCACACTCGACGAGGAGGAGATCGGCACGGCGTGGCTGGAACGCCCCGGTGTGCCGGGCTCGCTCGACGAAGGGCTGCTGGACCGGCTCGTCATCGCCGCCGCGGCGGTCGTCGAACGGTACGGCCCGGCCCGCACCACCATGGCCGACCCCGCCCTCGTCGAACTGGCGATCAGCACCGACGCCGACGAGGCCGCCCGAGCCCGAGCACTGCGCCTCTTGGGCTTCGCCGCCGACGTGCCGGTCCGCGTCGTCGCCGTACGCACGCAAACCCCGCTCGACCAGATCGGCGGCCTCATCTGCCCGTCCCGCCCGGTCAAGGCTGCCCCGCTCGCCGATGTGGGCGTCATCCTGGCCACCACCGTTGCCCCGTCCCGGATTCCCTCGGGCGTACGCGCGGGCATCGGCGCCACCGAAAGCCCCGACCGATCCTGGCAGCAAGCCCGCACCGCCCTGCGCTTCGCCACCCCGCGCCAACCGGTCGTCCACTACGACGACCTGGGCGCACTGGCGCTCCTGGCCGAGATACCTCCCGACACCGCACGAGCCAACACCGACGTCGCCGCCATCACCCGCATGGCCGACACCCCAGAAGATCTCGAAACCCTGGACGCCTACTGCGTCACCGGCTCCCTACGACAGGCCGCCGACGTCCTCCACCTGCACCACAGCAGCGTCGCCCGCCGCCTCGAGCAGATCGGCAAGACCCTGGGCATCGACCTCACCGACCCCACCGGATTGGCAAGAGCCAGACTCGCCCTAACCACATGGCGACTCCTCAACGACTGAGGAAAGCGAGTTCATACCTCACGCCGATCTCCTTCTTCCGCCTGTCAGTCATCCAGGCCGTTCTTGCTGAGCGTCGCCACGATGAGCGGACCGGCGCGGTCGAGCCACCCGCCGGGGCAGATCGGGACCGGCGGCCTGGCGTCCCACTGCCACCACACCCAGCCGTCCCGCCGCAACGGCGCCAGACGCAGCGGCGGCAGCGGCAGACGCAGGCGCTGACCGTCCGCAGGGGCGATCTCGAACGTCCCGTTACCACGGTCGTACAACCGCCACCCGCGACGCCCCAGGTAGTAGCGCAGAAGAATGACCCCCACCACCGTCATGGCCTTCCCTCCTGGGAGCGGCACACGCAGTCGTACAAGCATTGGCACCGGTGGGACGCCTCCGGCGGCCTCGGGTCGGCGCCGTGCACGTTCACACGCTGGCGGGCACGGAAGATCTGCTCACCGATGTGCGCGGGCGTCCGCCCCTCGACCAAGCGCCCCGCATACAACCCCCACCAGCACCGCGTGTAGCGGCCGAACCACACCTGCACCCCGGGAAAGTTGCGCTCCAGCACCGCGATCTCCCTCTCCCACGCGGCAGCGTCCTCGAACGGCGCGGCCCTCATGACGCACCGTCCGACGGCGCGTTCTGGTCAGCGAGCCCCTCGCCGTATCTGCATTGTCACAGCGCGTCATGGAGCCCAGCGTCATACTGAGGAAGACCGCGAACTTTCAGAAGCCTTGAAAGTGAGGGGTGATGGCGGAGACCATCGGCGCCCGGATCGCCGCATTGCGCAAGCTACGAGGCTTCAGTCAGCGCGGGCTGGCCACCCGCGCCCACGTGTCCTACAGCCTGCTGACCAAGGTCGAATCCGGGCACGCCCCGGCCACGCCCGCCTTGATCGGCGCGGTCGCGCGCGCACTCAAAGTCGACGTGCCGCGCATCACCGGCCAGCCCTACCACGAGCCGGCCAGGCAGATGCAACAGCTCCAGGCCAGCGTCGAATCGCTGCGCCGCGCGTTGCTCACCCACGACCTTCCACCCGAGGACGCGCCGCCCCGCCCCATCGAGGATCTTCGCGCCGACGTCGAGGAGACGTCACGGCTCGCCCGGCAGGCCAAGTACGTCAAGCTGGGGCGGATGCTGCCGCCGCTCCTGGAGGAGCTGTCCACAGCGCTCGCCGACAACGACCATCCCGAGCTGCATCGGTTACTCGCGGTCGCGTACGGGGGCGTGTCCGCGCTGGCTCACAAGATCGGCTATCTGGACCTGCGCAGCGCCGCGCTCGACCGCGTCGAACGAGAAAGCCATCTGAGCCGCGACCCGCTGCTGGTCGCACGGACGAAGTGGTCGCGCGGCGTGTCACTTCTCGCGGTGTCCGCCTACGGGCAGGGCCTTCGGCTCATGGACCGGACCCGCCGCGACCTCGGCGACGACCCCGGGCGCATGGAACCCGCCGCGATCTCGGTGTACGGGAGCCTGCACCTGCGGTCGTCCGTGCTGGCGGCACGGGCCGGGAACGGTGACCTGGCCGACGAGCACCTCCGGGAGGCGGCGCGGGCCGCGGAACTGCTCCCCAGCCCGGCGCCGAACCACTACGGAATGGAGTTCGGGCCGTCCAACGTCGCCCTCCACGCCGTGTCGGTGGCCGTCGAGATGGAGGACGGCCCCTTGGCGGTCGAACGAGCCCTCCCGCTGTACGAGCACTTCCCGGCCGACCTACCGCCCGAGCGAGCGGGCCACCACTGGATCGACGTCGCGCGCGCCTGGTACTACTACGGCGACCGGCGTCGTGCCTTTGAGGCGTTGCGGCGGGCTCGGCGGGTGTCGCCGCAGCAGGCGCGGATTCATCCCATGGTGCGGGACCTGGTGCAGACGATCGCGACAGCCGAGGCGCGGCCGAGCGAGGACCTACGCACCTTCGCCTCCTGGCTAGGCCTGGACTGACGACACCCCGGAGCTCCTATGCAGCCCGCCTACCTGCGAATCGCCGATGATCTGCGGGCCTACGTGATCCCCGTCGAGTGACGCGCTCACCTGCCGCGGCCGCGCGGCAACGTGCCTTGCTGCGGTAGCTCTTCTCCGCGTGCTGCGGGGCGGCGGATTTCTGGAGTGGTTCAGGCCAGGGCCTCGGCGATCGCCGTGCGGTCCTGGTACTCGCGCCAACGCACGATGCGTCCGTCCCGAGCCTGCAGGACCACCAGGAACGCGGCCTGTGCTCGTGTGCCACCGCCCGGCGTGGTGGCCACCATCTGGTATTCCGCGATGATCACCTCGGGGTCGGTGGTCTCGTGGATCACCACGTCCCGGAATTCCTCGAACACGAGGGGCAGAGCCTCGCGGCCCGCCCGGGTCATGGCCATGACCTTGTCCCGGCCCTCGATCCTGCGGTGCCCGGCGGGGGCGAACGGCTGTTCCACGACGACGTTCTCGGCCAGCATCTCCTCGTCCAAACCGGCCGCACCGGCGAGGGCGTTGTGCTGGAAGCGGGCGAACAGGTCCCGTGGGGTCGGCGTGGACATGGAGCGATCCCTTCGGAAGCACCTAACATGAGTGGCGACTCATGAAAAATATGAGTCTCTACTCACGTTGTCAACGAGTGGACGAATGACACCGAGCAAGCCCATGCGCGCCGACGCCCGACGCAACCGCGCCCGCATCCTCGCCGCCGCCGAAGAGGTGTTCGCCGAACGCGGCACCTCCGCCTCGACCGAGGAGGTCGCCGCCCGCGCCGGCGTCGCCATCGGGACCGTCTTCCGTCACTTCCCCACCAAGCGCGACCTCCTCGCCGCGATCATGAAGGAAGTGCGGGGGAGCCTCATCGACAAGGCGGAGGCCCTCATCGCCGACGGCGATCCCGGCACCGCGTTCTTCGACTACTTCGCCTTCCTCGTCGAACGCTCGACCAAGGTCGGCACCGTCGTGAGCCTCCTCGCCGAGGAGGGCACCCCCATCGAGCCGGGTGAGCAGATCAGGGCGCTCACCCACACCTTCGGCTCACTGCTGGACGCCGCCCGAGACGCCGGCACCGTCCGCCCGGAGGTCCGCCTCGATGAGGTCATGGCCCTTCTCACCGGCACCGTCCACGGCGCCCTGGCCGCCGGTTGGTCCGACGACCTCCGCCACCGGACGGTGACCCTGATCCTGGACGCGCTCCGCGCCCACTGAAGCCTCCGTCTCCGGCTCTGCGAGGTTCGTCCGGACGGGACAACTGCACCGGCTGCCTGCGGCAGCGTCAGCGTGGGACGAATCCCTGGCAGAGGAAGTTGGACGGGCCGTTCTCGCTTGGGCAGTCGCCGGGGCGGAACGCCTGGACGCCCTTGTTCGGGGCCTTGACGAGGAAGCGGCTCACGCCGTCCCTGCCGAAGCCCTCCACTGACAACACCCGTTCGTCCCTGTCCGACCACGCACCGGGGCCGGTCTTGACGATTCGGCTGTCGACGCGGGCGAGGAAGAAACCGTTCTGGATGGTCGCGTTCACCGTCCGGCCTCGGTCCCAGGTGACGACGACGCGGGCGACGTCCGGCTTGATCCGGCCGGCGACCAGGTGGTGGAGGTCCCTGCCTGTCCCGGCGGCGCTCGTAAGGCTGCTGATGACGTCGACCCGGCCCTCTCCCGCGAAGCTCCCCAGGCCCTTGCCGGTCGTGTTCGGCCACGGATGGAAGAGGGGCGGTTCGAAGTTCCGTTTCGTCTCACGTGCGCACAGCACGAACCCGCGGTCGCCGCCTACCAGGGCCACGGTCTCCCGGCCCACCTTCTGGCTCACCAGCAGCCGGTAGTCGGCGGGCCCGCCGAGCTGCGGCTCGGGCTTCTGGCTGGGGCCGATCGGCGGTCCGTTCCGCATGCAGGCCCGGACGACCTCAGCCTCCGCGGGGCTGTTCGACGGCAGGCCGGGCGCGGTGACGGCGGTCTGCGGGCGGGGGGCGGGCCCGGCGCGGCCGCCGACGTTCAGCAGCGCGATCGGGACCGCCACCGCGGCGGCCGTGCCCAGCGCCGCGCCCGACAGCATCGCGGCGCGCCGCCTCCGGGCCCGCCGCAGCGCCCGTTCCGCCAGCCCCTCCACGGGCTCGGCCCGGTCGGCGATGCGCTCGAACGCCTCCTTGAACATCTGGTCGCTCATGTCAGCCTTTCGCGGTCTGGAGATGGTCGGCGAGCTCGGGCACCAGTTCGCGCAGCCGGACGATCGCTCGGTGCGTCTGGCTGCGCACGGTGCCCACCGAGCAGCCGAGGATCTCGGCGACCTGCGCCTCGGGCAGATCCTCGAAGTACCGCAGCACCAGCACGGCCCGTTTGCGCGCGGGCAGCGCCAGCAGGGCCCGTTCCAGCGCCAGCCGCAGGTCCACCTCGTCGCTGCGGTCGGCGGCGACACGTTCCGGGGGCGCGGCCACCGCCGACTCCCGGCGGCGCCGCCGCCAGCGGTTGATCTGCTCGTGGTACATGGCGCGACGCACGTAGGCCTCGGGGTTGTCGTCGACGTGCCGCCACCGTGCCGCGGTCTTGGTCAGCACCGACTGCAGCAGATCCTCGGCGGCGTGCTGGTCGCCGGTGAGCACGTAGGCCAGGCGCATGAGGCTGCCCGACCGTGCCGCGACGAACCGGGTGAAGCTCTCCCGGGACTCTGGGTTCACCGGGCCTCCCTCCTGTCTCCCTCACAGACACAGGAGGCCCGCGCCACTATGTCACTACCGCGAAATTCGTCCCACGAGTGTCGGGGCGCCGAGGCCGCGGGGAGAGTTCCGGTGAGGTCGGCCGTGTGAGTGTCGCCGCGGCGTTCATGACGCGGCCGTGCGGCTTTGGAGGCGGTGCCGAGTATGCGCCGCGCAATGGGGAATTCAGCCATTACATGAGGTGAGGGGCAGGATTCACTCCGCGTCGTGGACGAGGGGCCGCAGGGGGACGCGGCGCCCGCAGTGATTCCTCGGGCACGCCGGAACCTGGCCCGCTGGATGTGCGGCGGCGCCGTCAGGTCGCGCGCCGGACACGACGACAGGACAACGATCATGGATTATCCGTTGCTCAACGCGTTCCTGACGATGCTGTGGCTGTTCCTGCTGGCGCTGTGGTTCCTGCTGCTGTTCCGGGTCATCACCGATGTGTTCCGCGACGACTCGCTGAACGGCTGGGCGAAGGCCGGCTGGACGATCTTCGTCATCGTCCTGCCGGTCGTCGGTGTCCTGGCGTACCTGATCGTCCGGGGCAGGGGAATGGGCGATCGCGAGATCGCTTCGATGCGTGCGCGCGAGGCCCAGTACCAGGCGGCCATGGGAGGTCGCGCCGCGAGTCAGGCGGAGGAACTCGGCCGGCTCGCCGCGCTCAAGGATCACGGCGATCTCACTGCGGAGGAGTACCAGCGCGCCAAGACCAAGGTTCTGGCCGGGTGAACCGCGCGGCCGCCGGCACTGGCGGATTCGCCCTCGGACGCCCGGTCGAGCCGCTCGACCGGGGCGGATGCCCAAGCGGCGGACGGCCTGACCGGCCGCGGTGCGCGAACCGGGGCCGGGCGACGGAGGGCGCGCGGTCGTGAAGCGACGTCCATGACGGGCCCCGGGACGCCGACCGGCCCACGCGGTGAGCGAGGACGCAGGCGCGTGGGCTGGGCGGTCTCGGCCGTGAAGGTCCGGGTGGCCGCCGAGCGGCTCAGGGCCAGCGAGGCGGGCCGGCTGTGGGGACGGCTGACGGCGGTCGACTTCTTCGCCGGCTCGTTCCAGCTGGCCGCGCTGGCGATCTTGTGCTTCTTTCCGTTCCTCATCGTCGTGACCGGCGCGGCCGGGCGTGACGTCGCGGCGGTGGTCGCCGGCTGGCTGGGGTTGGACCAGCCGGCCGCGCAGGCCGTGGCGGCCCTGTTCAGGCCAGGTCACCGGTCGGGCACCTTCACGGTGCCGAGCGCGTTCCTGCTGATCCTGGGCGCCGTGGCCGTTGCCGGGACCCTGCAGAGCTGGTACGAGAGGGTGTTCGACGTCCCGCACCAGGGGTGGCGCAGTGTCGCCGCCCAGGTGTGCTGGCTGACGGCGCTGCTCGCCTACTGTGCCGTCCAGGCGACGGCCGGCCGGATCATCGGTCCGGTCGGCGGGCCGGTGGCGCAGGCTCTGCTCGGCCTGGTGCTGGCGACGCTCTTCTGGTGGGGCAGCATGAAGGTGTTGCTCCTGGGCGCGATGCGATGGCGCGCCCTGTTCCCGTCCGCCCTGGCCACCGGGGTGTGCTGGGTGGGCCTGGGGGTGTTCTCCGCCCGTTACTTCTCTGCGCAGATCGTGGCCAACCAGCAGATCTACGGCTCTATCGGCGTCGTTATGGTCATCCTGTCCTGGCTGGTGGCGGTGGGGGTGGTCATCCACCTCGGGGCGCTCGTCGGCCGCCTCTACGCCGAGCGTCGTTCCCGGCCTTCCTGACCGGGAACGACGCTGTGCCGCCGTCAGGGGCGGAGGGCCAGGCGGAAGGCGAAGCCTATGAAGGCGGTTCCGGCCACGCGGTCCAGGGCGCGGCGGAAGGTGGGGCGGCGGAGCCAGTGGCCGAGGCGGTCGGCCAGGACGGCGATCGTCGCGCACCACAGGATGCCCTCGGCCACGTGGACGCCGGTCAGCAGGAGGCTCCACGCGGCCACGGGAGCGTCCTGTGGGACGAACTGCGGCAGTAGCGAGAGGTAGAAGACGCCCACCTTCGGGTTGAGGGCGTTGGTCAGCAGGCCGCGTACGAAGAACCGGCGGCCGGGCGGCTCGACGGCGTCGTCGGCGTCGGCGCGTTGGAGCAGGAGGCGGGCGCCCAGGTAGAGCAGGTAGCAGGCGCCCGCCCAGCGCACCGCCGTGTAGAGGGTTTCGGACGTGGCAAGGACGGCGGACAGGCCCAGGCCGGCCGCGACGCCCCACCACAGGCAGCCGGCCTGGATGCCGAGGGCGGCGGTGAGGGCGGCGCGGCGGCCGTGGGCCACGGCGGTGCGCAGAACAAGCAGGGAGTCGGGGCCCGGCATGAGCGTCAGCAGGGCCGCGACTCCGGCGAAGGTCAGGAGGGTCATTCGACGGTGACGCTCTTGGCCAGGTTGCGGGGCTTGTCGACGTCGTGGCCCAGTGCGACGGCCGCATGGTAGGCCAGCAGCTGCAACGGGATCGTCAGGAGGATCGGGTCGAGTTCGGGTTCGTTCTTGGGCACGACCAGGGAGTCGTCGCCCAGGTCCCGGTGGCCGATCGTGACGACGCGGCCCTGCCGGGCGCGGATCTCGCCGAGGGTGGAGAGGTTCTTGTCGCGCAGCTCGTCGTCCGGGACGATCGCGACGGTCGGCAGCTCGGGGCTGACCAGCGCCAGCGGCCCGTGCTTGAGCTCGCTGGCCGGGTACGCCTCGGCGTGGACGTAGGAGACCTCCTTGAGCTTCTGCGCGCCCTCGCGGGCGATGGGCCAGCCGCGGACGCGTCCGATGAACAGCATGCTGCGGTAGGTCGCCAGGTCGGCGGCGAGCGCGGCGATCCGGTCCTCCTGGGCGAGGATCTCGGTGATCTGGCCGGGCAGCGCGCGCAGCCCGGCGGCGATGCGGCGGCCGTCGGCGGGCGACAGGTCGCGGATGCGTCCCAGGTGCAGGGCGAGCAGGGCGAACACCACGGCGGTGGAGGTGTACGCCTTGGTGGACGCGACCGCGATCTCCGGGCCGGCGTGCAGGTAGACGCCGCCGTCGCACTCGCGGGCGATGGCGCTGCCGACCGCGTTGACCACGCCGAGCACCCGTCCGCCCTTGCGCCGCAGTTCCTGGACGGCGACGAGCGTGTCGTAGGTCTCGCCGGACTGGCTGACGGCGATGTACAGCGTGTCCGGCTCGACGACCGGGTTGCGGTAGCGGAACTCCGAGGCCGGTTCGGCGTCGGCCGGGATGCGGGCCAGCTCCTCGATGAGCTGGGCGCCCACCTGCCCGGCGTAGTACGCCGAGCCGCAGCCGAGGATCTTGACGCGGCGCACGCCGCGCGCCTCGCGCGGGTCGAGGTTGAGGCCGCCGAGGTGCGCGGTGTGGAAGCGGTCGTCGAGCCGTCCGCCGAGCGCCCGTTCGACGGCGGCGGGCTGCTCGTGGATCTCCTTGCGCATGAAGTGCGTGTAGCCCTCGGCGTCGTAGGCCGCCTCGTCGGTCTCGATGACGGACGGCTTCTTGCTGGTCGCGCGGGCGTCGAGGGTGGAGGTGCGGAACCCGTCGGCGCGGACGGTGGCCAGCTCGCCGTCGTCCAGGTGGACGACCTGGCGGGTGTAGCGGACCAGCGCCGCCACGTCGGAGGCGGCGAACATCTCCTTCTCGCCGATGCCGAGGACGACGGGGCTGCCGTTGCGGGCGACGACGAGCACGTCCGGGTGGCGGGTGTCCATGACCGCGATCCCGTAGGTGCCCACGACCTGCGACAACGCCTCGCGCACGGCGTCCTCCGGCTCGTCCGCGCCGGACCGGGCGATCAGGTGCGCCAGCACCTCGCTGTCGGTCTGCGAGGTCAGGACGACCCCGTCGGCCTCCAGCTTGGCGCGCAGCTCGTCGGCGTTCTCGATGATCCCGTTGTGCACGACCGCGATCGGCCCGGACACGTGCGGGTGCGCGTTGACGTCGCTGGGCTCGCCGTGGGTGGCCCAGCGGGTGTGGCCGATGCCCGTGCGTCCCTTGAAGCGGGCGGGCAGGCCGGCGGCCAGTTCGGCGACCCGTACCTTGGCCTTGCGGACCTTCAGGTCACCGGAGCGGGCGATGACGGCCAGGCCCGCCGAGTCGTACCCGCGGTACTCCAGGCGCGCCAGTCCCTCGGTCAGGATGGGGACGGCGTCCCGGGGACCGACGTAGGCAACGATTCCGCACACGATGTCTCCGTTTGAGGCGTTTATCCGTAGACGATGCGACGCAGCTGGCGCAGCGAGAGTTCGGGCGGCGCCACCCGCCGGAACGGCAGCTCGGCCGCGATGCGCTCGAAGATCTGGTCGTTGGTCAGCCCGCGCGCCCGCAGCTCGCCGTGCCTGCGCCGGATGAACTCCTCCACCGGCTCGCCGAAGTACGCCAGCACGTCGGCGATGACGCGGGCGGCCTCGCCCGGCCGGAGCGGGCTGGTGCGGCACAGGTGGGCGACGAGCTCGTCATGGGGCTGGGCGACCATGAGCCACAATCCTGCCGACCCCGCCGGGCCAACGCCAACATTCCTGCCCGATATCGGGCAGGCATCGTCTCAAAGCGGCCCGTCGCCAGGCCGCGTCGGTCGCGTCAGCGACTGCGCAGGAGGCGGTACAGGGCGGCGGCGCAGTCGCCGATGTTGGACACCGAGCAGGTCTCGTCGGTGACGTGGGCCTGCTCGGGGTCGCCCGGTCCGTAGACGACCACGGCCGGGCCGCCCAGCTTGTCGCGCAGCAGCGAGGCGTCGGTGAAGTAGGTCGCGTACGTGGGCGGCAGCGCCGACGAGCCGGGGACGAGGGTCTCCAGGACGTCGCCGAGCCCCGGCTCGGACGGGTCGGTGGCCACGCCCGGCAGGTCGAGCAGCCGCTCCAGTTCGATGCCCGGTCCGCACAGGCGAGCGACCGCGTCGGCCGCCTCGTCGGAGCCGAAGCCGGGGACGGTGCGAATGTCCAGGCACATCTCGGCGTGGTCGGGGACCAGGTTGGGCTGCACACCGGAGTGGAAGGTGCCCACGTTCACCGTGGCCTGACCCACCGCCGGGTGCGCGGGCCAGCCGTCGTGGCCGTGGACGCGCAGCGCGGCGCCCGCCAGGGCCGCGATCGCGTTGCTGCCCAGTTCGGGGCGGGAGCCGTGGGCGGACACGCCGCGGGCGGTCGCGCGCAGCCACAGCGCGCCCTTGTGGCCGAGGACGATCCGGTTGCCCGTCGGCTCGGCCACGATGAGCAGCGCGACGGGACGCAGGCCGGCGGGGTCGAGGTGGGCGGCTCCGTCGCAGCCGGTCTCCTCGCCGAAGGTGAAGACCAGTTGCGGGCCGTCCGCCCCCTCGCGCACATGACGCACCGCCGCGGCGACCTGCGCGGCGACGCCGGCCTTCATGTCGCTGGAGCCGCGCCCGAGCAGCCGGCCGTCGCGGATGTCGCCGCTCATCGGGTCGAACGACCACTCCGACTCGCGCGCGGGCACGGTGTCCAGGTGCCCGGTGAACGTCACGTCGTCCGAGCCGGAGCCGTACAGGGCGACGAGGTTGGCACGCCCTTCGACCGGCTCGTCCACGCGCACTCGGTAGCCCGCGTCGGTGAGGATGTCCGCCACCAGGTCGGCCGCCCGCCGCTCGCCGCCGGCACGGGTGTCCAGCCGGACGAGCCGCTGCGCGAGCGCCACCGCCTCCTCGCGCATGGCGGCGTCGGCCGAAGCCCCCTCACGTCCGCCCGAGCCACGCTCGGCCTCGGCGAGGTCGGAGGCGGTGCGATCGGAGTTGGCGTGTGCGGGCGGCTGATGGGCGCGGGCGGGGTCGGTCATGGGGGTCTCCCGTCAGTGGTCGGTGGGGCGTTCGCGCGGGGCGGGGGCGCGGGTGCTGTCGCGGACGACCAGGGACGGGATCAGGGCGATGTGGGCGCAGGGGCCCCGCTCGCCGCCGTCGGCCGCGGCGGACGCGGCGGCGGCCAGCAGCCGGACCGCCTCGGTCGCGATGCGGTCGCGGGGCTGGTCCACCGTCGTCAGGGCGGGCTCGCCGAGCCGCGCGAACTCGATGTTGTCGAATCCGGTCACCTGGACCCGTCCCGGCACGTCGATCCCGTGGGCGCGGCAGGCGCGGGTGACCCCCAGCGCGATCAGGTCGTCGGCGCAGACGATCGCGTCCGGCAGCGCGTCCATGCGGGCCAGCCGGGCGACGGCGGCCTCGCCGAACTCCACGGTGTAGTCGCCGAGGAGAACCCAGTCCTCCAGGACGGTCAGGTCGCGTTCGGCGGCGCGGCGCCGGAACCCCGCCAGCCGCTGCTCGGTGGAGGAGTTGGTGAGCTGGGACCCCACGAACGCGGCCGACCGGGCGCCGCCGTCGTGCAGGTGGTCGATGACCTGGCGCATCGCGGCGATGTCGTCCACGCCGACCCAGTCGGTGTCGGTGCCGCCGACGAACCGGTCGAGCTGGACGAGCGGCAGCCGGTCGGCGGTCTCCTGCACCGCCGCGCCGCTGGCGGTGCCGTGGCTGGGGCTGACGATGATGCCGTCGACGTTGCGCGCCACCAGGGAGGCCAGCCGCCGGGCCTCGACCTCGGGGTCGGACTGGGCGTCGCAGAGGAACAGCTCCTTGCCCTCCCGGCCGAGCGCGTGCTCGACGCTCTCGACCAGCGAGGTGAAGAACGGGTTGGTGATGCTCGGGACGACCATGCCGACGGTGTCGGTGCGGCTGTTGCGCAGCGCCCGGGCGATGGAGTTGACCCGGTAGCCGAGCTCGTCGGCGGCGCGCCGGACGCGGCGCTGCATCTCGGCCGAGGTCTGGCCCCGTCCCGACAGCACGCGGGACACGGTGGCGGTGGACACCCCGGCCCGTTCGGCGACCTCGGCGATGGTGACCCGGTTCCCGGGGCCGCCCGCGCCCTGACGTCCGTTGCCTGCCTCGGTGCTACGCAATCGTTTACCTCCATGAAACGATCCGCAACCAGAACGTCATCGGCTGCCCCTTGATCAATTGAGTATAGACCCTTGACTGCCTGCGGATATATACCTACGGTTCATTCCAACTTCCACTGCAATCGATTACAGCAACAGGGCGGAGACACGGGATGACGCAGACCTCCGGGGACGGCCACGACGGGCGCGGGCTGGGCGTCTTCCCGCCCAAGCCGAACGCGATCAAGGACCTGTTCGGCACCCCGAAGGCCCTGATAGGCGCGGTGCACCTGCCGCCGCTGCCGGGCAGCCCCCATTACGAGGGCGTTCCGCTGGACGAGATCTCGGTCTTCGCGATCGAGGAGGCCCGCGCGTACCTCGACAACGGCTTCCACGGCGTCATCGTCGAGAACCACTGGGACATCCCCTTCCTGAAGCCGGGCGAGCACGGTTACGAGACGGCGGCGTCCATGGCCGTGGTGACCCAGCGGGTGCGCGAGGCCACCGCCGGGTCGGTCGGGGTGAGCGTGCTGTCCAACGCCGCCGAGTGCTCCATCGCCTCGGCGTGGGCGGGCGGCGCCGGGTTCGTCCGGGTCAACCAGTGGGCCAACGCCTACGTCGCCAACGAGGGCATCATCGAGGGCCAGTCGGCGCGGGCCACCCGCTACCGCAGCAGGATCGGCGCCAAGCCGGTCAAGGTCTTCGCCGACGTGCACGTCAAGCACGGCGCGCACGCCATCGTCGCCGACCGGACGCTGGCCGAGCAGACCGAGGACGCCGAGTTCTTCGATGCCGACGTGCTGATCGCCACCGGCTCGCGCACCGGCGACGCCGCCGCGCTGGACGAGGTGGAGGGCATCGCCGCCGCCACCGTGCTGCCGGTGATCATCGGTTCCGGGATCAGCGCCGCCAACATCGGCGAGCTGCTGCCCGCCTGCTCCGGCGGGATCGTCGCCTCGTCGGTGAAGGACAACGGCCGCTGGTGGGGCCGGGTCGACCCGGCCAAGGTCCGCGAGCTGACCAGGGCCGCGCAGCGCGCCGGAGCCGAGCTGCCGTGATCGTCTTCTGCGGCTACGCCAACAGCGACCTCACGGTGAGCGTGCCCGAGCTGCCCACCGCCGGCGCCCGCGTCCAGGCCACGCGCCTGGACCGCGGCGACGGGGGCATGGGCGCCAACGCCGCCGTGGCCGCGTCCCGGGCCGGCGCGGACGTCCGGTTCGCCGGGGTGGTGGGCGACGACGCGCTGAGCGAGGCGTTCCTGCGCGCCCTGGCCGACGACGGCGTGGACGTGTCCTGGACGGCGCGCACCGGCACCCTCACCACGTCGGTGATCCTGCTGACCCCCGACGGGGAACGTTCCATCATCAGCCAGGACGACGAGCTGGACACCGCGCACGTGGCCGCCGTGCTGCGCGCCGCGACCGCGGCCGGGGCCGGCTGGCTCTACCTGGACGGGTATCGTTTCCCGCAGGCCGCCACGGTGTTCACCCAGGTCACAGGCCCAGAACGGGTCCGCATGCCGCGTCTGCTGGTCGATCTGGACGGCGCCGAGACGGCCGAGACGGTGCGCGCCGCGCTGGCGGTCGCCGATCACGCGATCGTCGGCCGCGCCCAGGCGACCCGGCTGCTCGGCGACGACGCCGCGCTCGCCGGGGCGGCCGCCGCGTCCGGGACCCACCTGGTCGTCACCGACGGGCCCCGCGGCTGGACGCTGCTCACCCCCTCCGGCGAGCGGCACGACGGCCGGGCGATCCCCGTCACGACCGTGGACGCCACCGGAGCGGGCGACTGCTTCGCCGGCACCTACGGCGCGCAGCTCGACCGCGGCGCGTCCCCGGTCGAGGCGGCCCGGTTCGCCGCCGTCGCCGCCGGGCTGTCCTGCACCCGGCCGGGCGCGCGGGACGGCCTGCCGACCCGCGAGTCCGTCCTCGAATACCTGAGCAGCCACCCCTACCCCGCCCCAGCCGCATAGCCCAGCCGTACAGCCCCAGCCCTGTAAGCCCCAGCCCCGTGAGCCCAGCAAACCCCCACCCCATCCCCGCCCCACCCATCCGTCGGCGCCGAGGGACGACCCGAGGGAGAGGACCCCGTATGAAGAAGATGGTGACGGCCCTGGTCGCGCTCGGCCTGGCGGCCACCGCCGCCGGTTGCGACGCCCAGGCCCGCAAGGAGACCGCCTCCGAGCAGAAGGCGCAGCAGGCGGGGCCGCCCGCCCCGACCAAGGTGGCGCAGTCCTGCCAGGTGCAGGGCCGCGCGCCCAAGATCGGCATCGTCACGATCAACCTGCAGGCGCTGTTCTTCAACCAGATCAACACCGGCGCCAAGATGGTGGCGTCCAAGGCCGGCGCGCAGGTGCAGGTCGTCAACGGCAACGACGACTCCACCACCCAGGCCAACGCCATCGACGACCTGGTGGCCAACAAGTACGACGCGATCATCGTGGACGCGGTCGACACCGAGGGCATCAAGCCCGCCGTCCGCCGCGCCCACAAGGCGGGCGTGCCGGTCGTCGCGGTGGACGCCACGGTCAAGGACCCGGCCGTGTCCACCCAGGTCGGCACCGCCAACGCCGAGGGCGGCAAGCAGCTCGCCGAGCACCTGCTGAAGATCTCCGGCGGCAAGGGAGACATCGGCGTGGTCGGCGCGCTCAACAGCACCATCCAGCTGGAGCGTCAGAAGGGCTTCACCGACGCCGTCACCGGCGGCGGCATGAAGATCAAGACGGTGGTGGACGGCCGCAACATCCAGGAGAACGCGCAGACCGCCGCCGAGAACCTGCTCACCGGCAACCCCGACCTGCCCTACGCCTACGCCACCGGCGAGCCCGCCCTGGTCGGCCTGGCCGCCGCGGTCAACTCCCAGCAGCGCACCAAGAACATCAAGGTGGTCGGCTGGGACCTGTCGTCCCAGGCGGTGGACGGGCTGCGGGCGGGCTGGATCGTCGGCGTCGTCCAGCAGAACACCTACCAGTTCGGCTACGAGGCCATGAACGCGGCCATCGACCTGGCCTGCGGCCGCAAGCCGGCCAAGGACATCCCGGTGCCGACCCAGATCGTGACGCCGCAGAACGTGCAGGACTACCTGTACTACCTCGGGAAGTGAACCATGAGTGACACACCGCTGGTGAAGCTGCGCGGCATCACCAAGTCGTTCGGCGCGGTGAAGTCCCTGCGCGGCGTCGACCTGACGCTGCACCCCGGCGAGGTGCTGGGCCTGGTCGGCGACAACGGCGCCGGCAAGTCCACGCTGATGAAGGTGCTGGCCGGGGCGCTGCGGCACGACTCGGGCACGATCGAGATCGACGGCCGCGAGGTGCGGTTCGCCAGCCCCGCCGACGCGCGGGCCGAGCGGATCGGGATCGTCTACCAGGACCTGGCGCTGTGCGACACCCTCGACGTCGCCGGGAACCTGTTCCTGGGCCGCGAGCCGCGGCGCGGGCCGTTCATCGACCGCCGGGAGATGCACCGCCGGGCCGCCGAGATGCTGTCCGACCTGCACGTGCGGGTGAAGTCGACGCACCAGGAGATCGGCCACCTGTCCGGCGGGCAGCGCCAGGCGGTGGCGATCGCGCGGGCGGTGTCGTTCCAGCCGCGCGTGCTGATCCTGGACGAGCCGACCGCCGCGCTGGCGGTCGCCGAGGTCCGCCAGGTGCTCAGCATGATCCGCAGGGTCGCCGCGCAGGGCGTCGGCGTCATCCTGATCACCCACCGGCTGCAGGACCTGTTCGAGGTCTGCGACCGGATCACGGTGATGTACGAGGGCCGCAGCGTCGAGGACGAGGCCATCGCCGACCTGGACATCGAACGCCTGGTCGGCATGATCACCCGATCGAACGTGGAGAACTCCGGGGAGGCCGCATGAGCGTGGGAACGGCCGCGCCGGGACGACGGGCCGGCGGCACGGTCACGGCCTCGAACCCGAGCTTCTGGGAACGTGCCAACAAGGCGACGCTGGCGATGGCCTGCGTCACCGTGGCGGTGTTCGTCGGCTTCGGCGTGGCGTCGGACAACTTCCTGACGTTCACCAACCTGTCCAACCTGGCCACCCAGGTCGCCATCACGCTGATCGTCGCGGTGGCGATGACGTTCGTCATCACCACCGGGCAGATCGACCTGTCGGTGGGCTCCACCGTCGCGTTCGTGGCCGTGGCCACCGCCGAGCTGCTGCAGGCCGGGTGGGACTCGTCCCTGGTCATCGTGGCCGGGCTGCTCGCCGGTCTGTTCTGGGGCGCGGTGAACGGCTGGCTGTCGGCGTACCAGAAGATCCCGCCGTTCATCGTCACCCTGGCCACCATGTCGGTCATCCGGGGTCTGGCCCAGCTGTGGACGCAGGGCTTCTCGGTCCCGATCGACCGGCGGCTGCTGGTCGCCCGGATCGGGGAGACCGAGTTCCTCGGCTTCTCGGTGCTGGCCTGGATCGCCCTGGCGGTCGTGGTGGTCGGCGCGGTGGTGCTGTCGCGGATGCGCTTCGGCGCCTACGTCAACGGCATCGGCTCGCAGGAGGAGTCGGTGCGCCGGGCGGGCGTGAACACCGACCGGATCAAGATGATCACCCTCATGCTGACCGGCCTGGCGGCCGGCGCGGCCGGCATCCTCACCGCGGCCCGGCTGGGCTCGGGGTCGGCCAACTCCGGCGAGGGCTTCGAGCTGACCGTGATCGCCGCGGTGGTGCTGGGCGGCACCAACCTGTTCGGCGGGCGCGGCACGGTCGTCGGCACCATCATCGGCGCCCTGCTCACCGGCGTGATCGCCAACGGCCTGACGCTGCTGGGCGTCAGCCCGTTCCTGACGCCGATCATCACCGGCCTGGTGCTGCTCATCGCGATCTGGATCAACCTGCGCGGCCGGTCGATCTCCGACCTGTTCGCCCATCTGACGGGGAAGCGGTGACCCCCGGCCGATGACGCGGATCGACGACGGCACGGCGACGGCGGAGCGATGACGGCGACGACCGTGATGACGGTGACCGGCCCCGTGCCCGCCACGGGGCTCGGCCTCACCCTGACCCACGAGCACCTGTGCAACGACCTGCGCGGGACCGTCCGCCCGCCGGACGACCCCGAGCTGGCCTTCCTGCGCGACGCCAGGACCGCACCGGAGCTGGCCTGGCTGCTGCGCGAGAACCCGTACGCCTGCCTGGACCACTGCGTCCTGGACGACACCGGCGCCATGCTGGCCGACCTGCTGGCCTTCGCCTCGTCCGGCGGCGGCACGGTCGTGGACGTCACCCCGGCGGGCCTCGGCCGCGACCCCCGGGTGCTGCGGTCGCTGGCCGAGCGCAGCGGCCTGCGGGTCGTCATGGGGTCCGGCTGGTACCTGGAGCGGTTCCATCCGCCGCACCTGGCCGACACCTCCGAGCGGGACCTGGCGGCCGAGCTGGTGGCGGAGTTCGTCCACGGCGTGGACGACACCGGCATCGTCCCGGGGGTCATCGGTGAGATCGGCGTCTCCCCGGACTTCACCCCCGCCGAACGGCACGCGCTGCGGGCGGCGGCGCGGGCGCAGCGCGAGACGGGCGTGCCCCTCTACATCCACCTGCCGGGATGGCAGCGCCGCGCCCACGAGGTGCTCGACATCGTCCTCGGCGAGTACGGCGTGCCGCCCGGCGCCGTCGTCCTGTGCCACATGGACCCCTCCGGCGAGGACCCCGGCTACCAGAACGCGGTGGCCGACCGGGGCGTCTGGCTGGAGTTCGACATGATCGGGATGCCGTACCGGTATCCCGGCGAGGGCCAGTCCCCGGCCCCGCACGAGACGGCCCGCGCCGTGCACGGGCTGATCGGGCGGGGGCACGGCGACCGGCTGCTGCTGAGCCACGACGTGTTCCTCAAGGGCATGCTCACCCGCTACGGCGGCAACGGGTTCCGCTACGTGCCGACCCTCTTCGTCCAGCGCCTGGTCGAGCTGGGCACTCCCCCGGAGACCGCCCACGACCTGTTGCGCGCCAACCCCACCCGGCTGTTCGAGGCGGCACGGGCCGACGCCTGAGCCCCTCGCGCGCCGCCCCGCTTCGGACGCAACGACACGACAAGGAGCATGTTCATGAGCCGCGTTCTGATCGCCGGCGAGAGCTGGATCACCCAGGCCACCCACATCAAGGGCGTGGACCACTTCACCGCCAGCTCGTACGTCGTCGGCGTGGAACCGCTGCGCAAGGCCCTGCGGAGCCGCGGCCACGAGGTGGTGCACCTGCCCGCGCACCTGGTGCCCGCCGAGTTCCCGACCGACCTGTCGGACTACGACGTCGTCGTGCTGTCCGACATCGGCGCCAACTCCGTCCAGCTCGCCCCCGAGGTGTTCGAGCAGGCCCGGCCGGGCACGGACCGGCTCGCCGCCCTGCGCGACTGGGTGTCGTCCGGCGGCGGCCTGCTGATGATCGGCGGGTACCTGTCGTTCACCGGCATCGAGGGCAAGGCGGCGTACCGCAACACCGTCCTGCACGAGGTGCTGCCGGTGGAGCTGCTGCCCGAGGACGACCGGGTCGAGCTGCCCGCGGGCGCGCACGCCACCGTGACCGACGCCGCGCACCCCGCGCTCGGCGGGGTCGAGGGCGAGTGGCCGTCCCTGCTCGGCTACAACCGGGTGCTGCCCCGTCCCGGCACGAAGGTCCTGGCCACGCTCAACGACGACCCGCTCGTCGCCGTCGGCGAGTACGGGCAGGGCAGGACGGCGGTGTTCACCTCCGACTGCTCCCCGCACTGGGCGCCCACCCACTTCTGCGAGGACTGGGACGGCTACGCCCGCGTCTTCGGCGGCGTCGTCGAATGGCTCGCCGAATGACGCGCTCCCGGTGGCTGGCGCAGACCTGCTCGGACGCCCTCGACAGGGCCCTGGGGCTGCGCTTCGTCCAGGAGGTCCACACCGGCGTCATCAGCGACCAGGCGTACGCGGACTACCTGCTCATCGAGGAACGGTTCGTCGAGACCGCCACGCGCCTGCACGGCCTGGCGGTCTGGGACGCCCCCGACCGCGACGCCCTGGAGCGCAACGCCGCCGCCGCGTACGCGCTGACCACCGAGCAGACGGACTACTTCCGGGCGGCCCGCGCCGCCTGGCCCGTCCCGTCCGGCCTCGGCCCCGACGCGCTGGCCCGCGCCGACCGCCTGTCGGCCTACGCGCTGGACACCGCCCGCGCCGGCGGGTACCCGGCGGTGACGACGGTGATGTTCGCCGCCGAGATCCTGTATCTCACCTGGTGCACGCGGGCCCACCAGCAGGGGACGGTGCGGCCGGGACCGATCGGCGACTGGGTGGCCCTGCACGCCCGCGACCCCTTCCGCGCCGGTGTCGCGGCCCTGGCCGCCCAGGTCGACCGCCTCACCGTCCCCGACGACGACCTGATCCGCTGGTTCACCGGCATGCTCGACGCCGAGATCGAGTTCCACGACGCGATCTACACCTGAACCGCACCGACCCCGGCGGCGGGCCGCGCACTCCCAATTCCGGCCCGCCGCCGGATTCCAATTCACCGGCGGTTTCCCGGACGCTTTCCCAGGCGGCTTCCCATTCCGCGCCGCGAACGCACCTGCGAACGATTCGCCGCTGCCTGACCTGCGTTGTTGTCGAGATGCCGCAACGCGATCCGTGAGTCATGGTGAGGGTATGAGCGGCCATCACCATCACGAACACCGGCACGGATTGCGGGCGCGCGTCACCCATGTACTGCGACCGCATTCGCATGAGACGCACGACAAAGTGGATTCGGCGCTGGAGTCGAGTGCCGAGGGGATGCGGGCCCTGTGGATTTCCATGGCGGGGCTCGGGCTGACCACGGTGCTGCAAGCGCTCGTGGTCGCGGTGTCGGGGTCGGTCGCGTTGCTGGGGGACACGTTGCACAACGCGGCGGACGCGTTGACCGCCGTCCCGCTGGCCGTGGCGTTCCTGGCGGGCAGGCGTCCCCCCACACGCCGCTACACCTACGGCTACGGCCGCGCCGAAGACCTCGCCGGAATCGTCATCGTGCTGGCGATCGCCGCGTCCGCCGTAGGGGCCGGGTACGCGGCGGTCCAACGGCTCGCCCATCCGCAGCCGGTGTCGCACCTGGGGGCGGTGGCGCTGGCCGGGCTCGTGGGCTTCATCGGGAACGAACTCGTCGCCCGCTACCGCATCCGCGTGGGACGCCGCATAGGCTCGGCCGCGCTCGTGGCTGACGGCCTGCACGCGCGCACGGACGGGTTCACGTCCCTGGCCGTGCTCGTGGGCGCGGGCGGGGTCTCCCTGGGCTGGGCGTGGGCGGACCCCGTCGTCGGCCTCGTCATCACCGCGGCCATCCTCCTGGTGCTACGGCAGGCCGCCCGCGAGATCTGGCGCAGGCTCATGGACGCGGTCGACCCGGCGCTCGTGGAACGCGCCGAAAGCACCCTGGCCGGCACCCCGGGGGTGCTGGGCGTCGGGCAGGTGCGGCTGCGCTGGGTGGGGCACCGGCTGCGCGCCGAATGCGACGTCGTCGTCGACCCGGGGCTCGACGTGGTCGCGGCGCACCAGGTGGCCGTGGACGCCGAGCACGCCCTGATGCACGCGCTGCCCCGGCTGGCGGGCGCCGCCGTCCACGCCGATCCGCAGCCGCGTGACGGAATCGACCACCACGCCGTCCTGACGGGGCATCGTTGATCCACAACGTATGAGACGTTAGTCCCGGGACGGACGGGAGACATACGGTCGCAAGCCGAGTCGGAAAAGCGGGATGGCGGCGGTGGAGCAGTCAGGACAGGGCAGCGGGACCAACGACGACACTCCGCCGGCCGAACGGCTGCGCGCGGCCGTCGAGGAGACCTACGGACCGCTCACCGAGACGTACGAGCGGCTGGAGGACCGGCTGCGTCCCTCGGCCACGGGCGTGCGCCCGGTGGGCTGGACCCCGTACGTCGACGTGCTGCGCGCCTTCCGTGAGCGACGCGTCGTCGGCGACTGGGACGAACTGGCGCGCCTGCTGGTCGACCCGGCGTCCCTCGACACGTCCAGGGTCAAGCTGATCGAGGTGACGCGGGACGCCGCCGAGGCCGCGCACGAGGTCGTCAAGCCCCTGCTCTCCCGAGGCGAACGCGTCCTCCTGCTGGCGCCCACGGCCGACGAGGTCGAGCAGATCACGGGCGGCTTCGCCGACGACCACGCCACCTTCGTCGTCCGGCTCGACACGGTCGCCGAGCCGGAGCCGCAGGGATCGACCGGGACGCTCCCGCTGACGCCCGCCACCGAGGAGAACCTCGCCGACACGACCGGCACCAGGCCCCTGCTCCCCGTGGACGACGTGCCGTCCGGCGAACCTCCGGCGCCCGAGACCACCGTGCGCGCCGCGACCATCCGCCCGGTCGGGGAGGCGTGGCGGCAGGCGTGGCAGACCGAGGTCCGCTTCCTGCGCCGCGGCCTGGTGTGGATGGAGCAGTGGCCGCGGGACGCCGCCGCCCTCGAATCCCTCCGCACCGAGGACCGGCGCCGCCGCGCCGAAACCGACGCCCGGCGCACCGACCTGCGCGCCCGCATCGACGAGCTGCGGACCGCCGTCGGCGCGGCCGAACAGGCCGTCACCGAGGCCGACAGCGAGGACGAACGGCTCGCCGCCGAACTCGACCGCATCACCGCCGAGCTGGCGGAGCCGCGCGCCGAGGCGCAACGTCTCCAGGCCGCGGCGGACGCGGCGGCGTCCGAAGCCAACCGCCTCTCCGAGGCCGCCGACGCCGCCCAGGCCCGCTGCGCCCAGATCGACGCCCGGCTCGCCCACGCGCGCACCGAACTCCAGGCCGCCCGCGAGCAGGAGACCACCCTCGCGGGGCAGCTCGAGAAGGCGCGCCAGGACCTGCCCGTCGCCACCGCCGAGGCCGAACGGCTCCAGGCCGCCTCCGCCGACGCCGCCGCCGTGGCCCACGCCGCCTACTACCGGGCCGTCTCCGCCGAGTCGGCGCTGTCGGCACGGCGCCGCACCATGACCCTCGGCCAGCGCCTGCACGTCGCCGCGCCGCCGCCCGACCTGCGCGACCTGCGCGCCGAGGCCAAGGCCCGCAAGCGCGAGGCCGACGACGCCGCCCTGCGCGCGGCCGAGGCCAAGCAGGCCGCCGAACAGGCGGAACTGCGCCGCTCGGGGCTGATCCGGTTCGTCAACGAGGGCGGCGCCGGACTGACCGCCGCCCGCCAGGCCCAGCAGAGCTTCGACGCCGAGATCATCCGGTTGACGGCCGAACGCGAGACCGCCGCCGGCGAGTACCGCGAACGCGCCCGCGAGGCCGCCGAGGCCGTCGACCGGGCCACCCAGGCGTCCGGCGCGGCCCGGCACGCACACCAGACCGTCCGCCTGATCGAGGAACGCCTCGCGGCCGCCCGCACCGCCCGCCAGGAGGCCCAGGCCGCGGGCGAACGCAGCCGCACCCTCGCGGCGACCGCGGCGCAGCGCCTGGCCGAGGCCGAAGCCGAACTGGCCGACCTCGAATCGGCCACCGAACAGGAACAGGCCACCCGCTCCGCCGAACTGGCGTCCGCCGAGGAGACCGCCCGACGCACCCGCGAGAACGTCCAGGACTTCTGCGGCACCGACCCCGCCGACGCCACCCCCGGCCAACTCGAAACCCACCAGCGCCGCGCCATGGAACGGATCGAGCAGCTCACCGGCTACCTGGAGGCGGGCGCCCACGACGCCTCCGGCGAGACCGCCGACATCCTCCTGCGCACCGCCGACCTCGTCTGCGCCACCCCACTCGCCGCCGCAGCCGCCCCCCTCCCCCCGTCCGCCGAGTACGACACCCTCATCGTCACCGGCGCCGAAGCCATCACCGACGCCCAGTTCCTGGTAGGCGCCGTCCGCACCCGCAACTGGATCCTCCTAGGCGACCCCACCCGCCCCCCGGAACACACGGACGACCCCACCCTGCCGGGAACCCCCTTCACCCGCTCCGCAGAACAAGCCCCCCACAAACTCCACCACCGCCCCACCCCGGCCCCAGCTCCCCTCACCCCGCCGGAAACCCCGTCCCCGGCCGCAGCAACCATGCCCGTCCCAACCGTCAACCCCCCGGCCGCCCCCGAACCC
>NZ_BAAAZG010000079.1:0-13670 GCF_039536785.1 Actinomadura miaoliensis | reverse complement strand
GCGAGGCGGGCGACGCGGCGGACCCCGCCGCGCCCGGCGACCTGGCGGGCGGCGCCCTCGCCGAGCAGCTCGTCCACCAGGTCGGACGGGCGGTCGACGTCGACCAGCGTGGCGCGCAGCGCGGTCCGCTCGAACGCCAGCACGCGGGTGAGCGCGCGGACGAAGCCCTGGTTCGGCTCGCCGCTCTCGCCGTCCTCGACGGGCAGGACGCGGCGGGTCGCCACCCACAGGCGCGCGGTGTCGGGCAGCGAACGGGCGATCCCGGCGACCGTGAGGACGAGCCGTTCGTCGATGAGGTCGGGCGACGGCACGGCCAGCACGCCCGTCGCGTCGCCGTCCGGCACGGCGGGCGGCTCGGCGGACAGCTCGCGGCGGACGACGCGGTGGCCGTGCGACTCCAGCGCGGACGCGACGGCGGCGGCCAGGGCGTCGTCGTGCTCGGCGAGCAGCAGCCAGTCGCGGGGACCGGCCGGTTCGGGCACGGGCTCCTCGTCCCACACCACTTCGGCGATCTTGTCGGTGAGCGGGACGGGCACGTCCACGCGTTCCACCTTGCGCAGGCCGATCTCGGTGGCCTCGGCGAGCACGTCGCCGTCCGGGCCCAGCAGTTGCAGCGCGCCGAGCAGCCCCTCGTCGGTGATCGTGACCTCGGCGCGGACGTGCCCGCCGCGGTGCGTCGGCCCGTACACGCGCAGCCCCCCGATCGTCTCGGGCAGCCACACGCCCTTGTCGACGCGCGACGCCTCGGCCGTCAGGACGGCCAGGCAGCGGTCGAACACCTCGGGATGCAGCAGGTAGTGGCGGCTGCCGCGGTCGGCTCCGGCCACCTCGGTGGGCGGGCCGGTCAGCGGAAGGGGCGGCGGGCGGTGGTCGCCGCCGACGTCCGCGCTGGCCAGCCGCGTCCAGGTGCCGGCGGGGGTCCGCGCGTGGATCTCGACGCGCTGGTCGTCCTCGGTGAAGGTGGTGGTGACGGTGGTGTGCTCGGCGAGCGCGAGCGGCCGCTCCATCCACAGGCTGTTGACGCGCACCCGCCGGTCGCCGAGCGCGGCGGCGCCCGCCGCGAGGGCCATCTCGGCGACGGCCGCGACGGGCAGCACGGTCGCCCCGTGGACGCGCACGTCCGCGAGCCACGGCTGCGCGGCGGTGCCGACGTCGGCGCGCCAGGCGTGCCGGTCCTCGCCGGGCAGCTCGACGTGCGCGCCGAGCAGCGGGTGCTCGTCGCGGCGTCCGGCCTGGCGGCGGGACAGGTCCACCCAGTGACGTTCGTGCCGCCAGGGCGAGTGCGGCACGTCGATCACGGCGCCCTCGGGCGGGACGGCCAGCGCGTGGCCGTGGGAGGCGAGGGCGCCGAGCTGGGCGTGGAACGTCAGCGTGTCGTCGGTCTCCTGCCCCTTGGGGGCGCGCTTGAGGGTGTGGGTGACGAACGCGCCGGTGCCCTCCAGGGTCTCGCCGAGCGCGTGCGCCAGCAGCGCGTGCGCGTTGACCTCGACGAACGTGCGGAAGCCGTCCTCGGAGGCGGCCGTCACCGCGTCGGTGAGCCGCACCGGGTTGCGCAGGTTCGCGGCCCAGTGGCCGGCGCCCAGCGACGGCGCGTCGTCCACGTAGGCGCGCGGGTCGTCCAACGCGGTCGTGTAGAAGCGGATGCCGTCGGCCAGTGGGGTGCCGCGTTCGGCGCCGACCTCGGCGAGCCGCTCGCGCAGTTCCGGCACCAGCGGGTCGACCTGCGGGGAGTGGCCCGCGCCCTCGGCCTTGACCATGCGGGCCAGGCGGCCTTCCGCCTCGGCCCGCGCCACGACCTCGGCGATCTGGTCGGCGTCGCCGGTGACGACGGTCTGCCGGGGGGACGAGTGGACGGCGGGGTGCACGTCCGGCAGCCCGCTCGCGAGCCGTTCCACCTCGGCGGCCGACGCGCCCAGCACCGCCATGGCGCCGCCGCCGACCAGCCTGGTCAGCAGGCGGGAGCGGCGGTGGATCACCTTGACGCCGTCCGCCAGGGTGAGGGCGCCCGCGACGACGGCGGCGGCGACCTCGCCCATCGAGTGGCCGATCACCGCGCCCGGCGTCACCCCGTACGACGCCCACGTGCGGGCCAGCCCGATCTGCACGGCGAACAGCGCGCACATCGACTCGACCGGGCCGTCCGGCCTGGCGCCCGACTCCAGCAGGTCCCAGATCGCGGGCCCGCCCTCCTCGGCGAACAGCGCGTCCAGGTCGTCGATGGCCTCGGCGAACGCCGGCTCCTCCTCCAGCAGGCCCTGCGCCATGCCGGCGCGCTGCGCCCCGTACCCGGAGAACACCCACACCGGCCTGCCGGGCACGCCGAGCGCGGTGCCGGTGACGACACCGGGATGCGGACGGCCCTCGGCCAGCGCGGTGAGCCCGTCCAGCAGCCCGGCGCGGTCGCGGGCGGCGACGGCGGCGCGGGCCCGGCCGCGTCCGTTGCGGCGGTGCAGGGTGTGGGCGAGGTCGGCGAGCGACACGTCGTCGCGGGCGCGCAGCCATTCGGCGAGCACGGCCGCGTGGTCGCGGACGCGGTCGTCGGCCGTGTCCGACAGAGGAAACACTCGCATCGCGGCGGGAGGCGAGGGGCGCGGCGCGGGACGGGGCGCCTCCTCCAGGACGAGATGCGCGTTCGTCCCGCCGAACCCGAAGCCCGACACGCCCGCCAGCGCGGGACGGCCCCGCTCCGGCCACGGCGTCTCGTGCGCCACCACCCGCAGCCGCAGGTCGTCGAACGGGATGTGCGGGTTGGGCTCCTTGTAGTGGATGCTCGGCGGAATCACCCGGTGGTGCAGGGCCAGCACGGTCTTGACCAGCGCCGCGGCGCCCGCCGCCGACTCCAGGTGCCCGAGGTTGGACTTGACCGACCCGATCAGCAGCGGCGCGTCCGCGTCGCGGCCCGCGCCGAGCACCTCGCCCAGCGCCGTGGCCTCGATCGGGTCGCCGAGGAACGTTCCGGTGCCGTGCGCCTCCACGTAGTCGACGTCGCGCGGGTCGACGCCGGACGCCGCGTACACCTGCCGCAGCAGCGCCTTCTGCGCCTCGGAGTTGGGGGCGACCAGGCCGTTGGAGCGTCCGTCGGAGTTGACGCCGCTGCCGCGGATCACCGCCAGCACCCGGTCACCGTCGCGCCGCGCGTCCGACAGCCGCTTGAGCACCAGCGCGCCGCAGCCCTCGGCGCGGACCATGCCGTCGGCCGACGCGTCGAACGCCTTGCAGCGCCCGTCGGAGGCGGTGCCGCCCGCCTGGTCGAACGTCATCGTGATCGTCGGGGACAGCAGCACGTTGACGCCGCCCGCCAGCGCCACGTCGGCCTCCCCGTCGCGCAGCGCCCGCACCGCCAGATGCGCCGCCACCAGCGACGACGAGCACGCCGTGTCGACGATCATGCTGGGGCCGCGCAGGTCGAGCAGGTACGACAGCCGGTTGGCGACGATGCTCAGCGCCGCGCCCGTCGCGGTGAACGCCTCCAGCGCGGCCAGGTCGGACGCGGTGAACGCGGCGTACTCGGGCGCCGACACGCCCACGAACACACCCGTGCGGGAGCCGCGCAGCGCCGCCGGGCCGAGACCCGCGTGCTCGAACGCCTCCCAGGCCACCTCCAGGACGAGCCGCTGCTGCGGGTCCATCACGGCGGCCTCGCGCGGGGTGATGCCGAAGAACGCGGCGTCGAACGCGGCGACGTCGTCCAGGAAGCCGCCCAGCCGCGTGGTGGCGGCGAGCCGGTCGGCCACCTCGGGGGACCCGTCGTCGAACGGCGCCCAGCGGTCTTCGGGCACCTCGCGGATCGCGTCGCCGCGTCCGGTCAGGAAACGCCAGTAGTCGCCGGCACCGGACAGGTCGCGGTCGCCGCCGGGGAAACGGCAGCCGACGCCGACCACGGCGATCGGCTCGTCCGCGCGCGGCCTCTCGGCCGGCGGCGCGGTCTCGGCCGGGCGGCCGTCCGAGACGAGCGCGGCGGACAGCCGGTCGATCGTCGGATGCTCCCAGACGAGCGTGGCGGGCAGCGCCCGGCCGAGCAGCCGTTCCAGCTCTCCCGCGATCGCCACCGCGTCACGCGAGGCCAGCCCGAACTCCTCCAGGGGGCGGGTGGTGTCGATGTCGGCGGCGGGGACGCCGGAGCGGCGCGCGATCTGCTCGACCAGGTACCGACGAACCGAATCCTCGCTGATCCGCGTGCCGTCTGGCGCGGCTCCGGAACGATCGATGCTCTGCATGCGTGCGGATCCCCCAATGAATCCAAGGATCGTTCGAAGCGGAGGGACCACCTTGTCCTACAATCACCGGCCCACGATGCGCATCCAGACCACTTTCTTCGGGGTTTCCTTGTCACCGCCATGACAAGACCCCACGCCTGCCGCTGTGGCCTCATGGGATAGTTGGACGACCCGGTCCGAGCACAAGGAACGGTAACCACCCGCAAACAATTAGTCACAATAGTCACTCGTAGGGGGAAGCGGCCCTTTTTCTCCGCATCCCGGCCCGGCGTCCGGGCCCGCGGGAAAGGCGCCGCGCAGGTGCGTTGACCCGCGGCCGATACAGATGGGCGCTGGCGGTCGTCGCCGTCAGCGCGTTCATGATCACCATGGACAACACGGTGGTCGCCAACGCCCTGCCCACGATCATGGCCGACCTGGACATGTCCACCTCGGCCAAGGACTGGGTGGCCACCGGCTACATCCTGATGTTCTCCTGCCTGATGATCGCGGGCGGGCGGCTGACCGACGTCTACGGCTGCCGGGTCACGTTCGTGTCCGGCATGACGGTGTTCACGGCGGCGTCCGCCGCCTGCGGCCTGGCGCCCGACGCGACCCTGCTCATCCTGGCCCGCGTGGCGCAGGGCGCCGGCGCCGCGCTCGCGCTGCCCGCCACCCAGGTCATGGTCACCGTGGGCCGCAGCGACAAACAGCGCTCGCTCGGCATGATCGTGTGGGTGGGCGCGGGCTCGACCGCCACCGCCCTCGGCCCCACCATCGGCGGGCTCATCGTCCAGCACTGGCACTGGGGCTGGATCTTCCTCATCAACATCGTCCCCGGCGTCCTGGTCATCCTGCTCGGCCTGGTCGTGCTGACCGGCCACGGCGAGAACGCCGACGCCCGGGTGGACCTGCCCGGCGTGCTGATCTCCGCGACCATGCTGTTCGCCTTCACCTACGGGCTGGAGGAGGGACGCACACGCGGCTGGACCGACCCCTCCGTCCTCAGCGTGTTCGCCCTGGTGCTGATCGCCCTGGTGTGCTTCGTCGCGGTGGAGAGCTGGGCCCCCGACCCCATGATCGACCTGCGGTTCTTCCGCAACCGGGTGTTCACCGGGGGCCTTCTGTCGCAGATGCTCTACGGCATCGGCTTCAACGGCATGATCTTCTACTCGGCCACGTTCCTGCAGCGCTACCTGGGCTTCACCCCGCCCGAGGCGGGCCTGGTCATGCTGCCCCCGTCCATCGCCATCATGGTGCTGACCCCGGTGGGCTTCTGGCTGGCCGCCAAGATCGGGCCGCGCGGCGCCATCGGCGGCGGCATGGCGCTGATGGCGTTCGGCATGTTCCTGTTCTCCACCCTGCGGCGCGGCGACGGCTACGCCGAACTGATGCCCGGCGTGATGATCGTCGGCGCCGGGGCGGCGCTCGGCATGCCCCTGGTGATGTACGTGCTCAAGGCCGTGCCCGAGCACCAGGCCGGCGTGGCCAGCGGCATCATCAACGTGATCCGCGAGGCGTCCGGCGCGTTCGGCATCGCCATCGTCGGCCTGCTCGTGCACGAGGTCCCGGAGGCGGGCGCGAGCACCGAAAGCCTGGAGACCTTCCGCGACGGCACCGCCTCCGGCCTCATCGTCGGCGCCGCCGCCGTACTGATCGGCGGCCTCATCTGCGGCCTGACCCTCCCCAGCAAACGCGGCTGGCTAGGCCCCAAACACGGCAAACACTCCACATCCCCCGAAACCACCCCCACCCCCGAACCCGCCCTAACCGCCCCCATCCCCACCACACAAAACCCACTACCCCACAATGCGACGCCGCCCGACGGAGCACTCCTCCACCAAGCCGTCCCAGCGCACAAAGCCACAGCCCCCACCGAGGTCACGCACCCCCACGACACCTTGACACGCCGCAAGGCGACGCCGCCCGCCCCGCTATCCCCACACGACGCGCCCCCACCCGCCGCCGCACCACGCCACAACGCGGCGCCGCTTGAAAACCTCCTGCCACCCCGCGACGCCCCACCGCGCGACGCAGCACCGCCCCAGGACGGCCTGCCGCCCCGCGAGACTATGCGTGCCCGCGATGCGACGCCGCCTGCCAACACACTGCCCCGCGAAGCCACACCACCACACAAAGCTGCGCAACCCCACGCCGCACCACCCCACAACGCAGCGCCGCCTGAAAACCCGCCGCCATCAAGCGACGCGGTACCACGCGACGCACTGTCCCCCCAGAGCGGCCTACCGCCCCACGACACCATGCGAGCCCGCGACGCGACGCCGCCTGGCAACGCACTGCCTCCCGAAGCCGCACCGCCACACGAAGCTGTGCCACCTCACGCCGCCGCCCCATCCCACAAGGCCCTACCGCCGCAAGATGCCGAGCCGCCTCCGGACGTCTTGCCACTTTCCAACGCCATGCCATCCGCAGAGGCAGGGCCGAGTGGGCCACCGGATGCCGTGCCCACCGCGGATGTGCCGCCGCCGCGCGACGCTGTACCGTCCCAAGACGTACTGCCATCCCCCGACGCCTGGGCGCCCCGCGAAGCGGCACCGCCTAAAGACGTGCAGCCACCGCACGACGCCCCGCCGCGTGACGCCGTACCACCGCACGACGTCCTGCCGCGCGATGTGCTACCGCCCGAGGCTCCTGAGGCGCTAGCACTCCCGGGCGTGGTGCCGCCGCCCGAAGCCGTGCCCCCCTCGGACGCGCCACGGCCCCGCAACGCCGCACCGTCCACCGAAGTGGTGCCGCCTGACGATGTGTCCGCGCGCGGAGCGATACCACGTGACGCCGGACCGCCTCGTGACGCGCTACCGCCCCGAGGCGCCGTCCGGGCCCGTGACGCCCTGCCACCAAGTGGAGCCAGGCCGCGCTGGGAGGCCCTGTCCCCCGACGATGTTCTCCCGTCCCGCAGCGCCGTGCCGTTCGACAGCGCCGAACCGCCGTCGGACGTGCCGCAGCCCCGTGACGCCGTGCCGTCCCGCTCAGATGTTGTGGCGTCTGGGGAGGTGGTGCGGCGTAGTCCCTTCCCTCCGCCGCCCGAAGGCTGGTACCACCCGTACGTCCCCGAGGACGACACCGATCCGTGGGGCGAGTGGGAGGTGCCCCGCCGCGGCGACGCCTGGTAAGGAGGACCGTTGAGCCGCCGAATCGTGATCTTCGCTGCGGGGTCGCGCGGCGACGTCCAGCCGTGTGCGGCGCTCGGCCGGGCGCTGGCCGCCCGCGGCCATCACGTCCGCCTGGTCGCCAGTGGACGCTACGCCCCCCTCGCCGTCGCCGCCGGGCTCGATCTGGCGCCGCTCACCGCCGACCCCACCGAGATCCTCGACTCGGACGCGGGTCAGGAACTGCTCGCCGGGGGCCGCAACCCTGTGGCGTTCCTCGGCGGCTTCCGGCGCATCCTCGGCCCCTTGGCCGAACGGCTGCTGAACGAATGCCAGGACGCCTGCAAGGACGCCGACCTCATCCTCAGCCCCACACTGGGCCTGCTCGGCCGCCACCTAGGCGAACACCTGGGGATCCCCTGGGCGTTGATTCACTTCCAGCCCAGCCAGCCCACGGGCGCGTTCCCGCACCCGTTCCTTCCGCAGGCGCGCATGCTCGGCCGGCTCGGCAATCGGGCGAGTTTCCTGGCCGTCGACCAGCTCGCCTGGCAGTTGTCCCGTCCGTTCATCAACCCGTGGCGCCGCAACGCCCTCGCCCTACCGGAGTTGTCCGTACGCGGCCCCATGCATGAGGCGCGCCGGGAGGCCCGTCCCGTGTTGGCTTGTTTCAGCCCAAGCGTCGTCCCTCGCCCCCGCGACTGGCCCCGATACGTGCATGTCACGGGCTATTGGTTCCTGGACGAGCCGTCCTGGCAGCCGCCCACCGACCTGACGGATTTCCTCGCGTCGGGGACGCCACCCGTCTACGTGGGCTTCGGCAGCATGGTCCCCAAGGACCCGGTGATGACCGACCGGATCGTCCGCACCGCCCTGCGCGTGGCCGGGGTACGCGGCATCGTCCAAGGCGACCCGTCCACATCGGACGACGATGTTCTCGCCGTACGGGACGTGCCGCATTCGTGGCTGTTCCCCCAGACAGCGGCCGTCGTCCACCACGGCGGCGCGGGCACCACGGCCGCCGGGCTTCGCGCGGGTGTGCCCACGGTGGTGTGCCCGTTCTTCGGCGACCAGCCGTACTGGGCCGAACGCGTCAACGCCCTGGGCGCCGGCCCGCGCCCCGTCCCGTTCCGCACCCTGACGGTCCCGCGCCTGGCCCAGGCAATCCGGCAAGCCGTCCAGGACGAGGACATCTGGCAACGCGCCACCACCTTGGGCCGCCACATCCGCACCGAAGACGGCCTCACCCAAGCCTGCAACATCATCGACACCCTCTGACGACATCGGCCGCCGCCGCAGCGAGACCGGACACGGGCACGTTCGCCGCCACAGGCCACGCCGCACTGGCGAACTCACTCAAGTGGCCCGGAACCCGCATCCGCCAGATCAACAGGCGAGGGACGGAGGGAGCGGCGAGGGACCGCGTTGGGCCAACCTTGAGATCAACCGATCGCGGCTCGGAGGCGGCGGGACTGCCGCAGGCGTCGCAAGGCAGAAGCCAAGCAGACCGGTCAGGTGACGGTCCAGCTCGGCGGGTGGCCGTCTGCTTGGAACGAGATTGTTGCGGGCATTGCGGGAGTATGGGCGAGTACGTACAGGTTCAGACCGCCATTCCCTCCCGTGAGAAGGGGCTCGAAATCGCTCGATCTGTCATCGATGCGCATCTCGCGGCCTGTGTTCAGGTCGTCGGCCCCATGACGAGCACCTACCGCTGGAAGGGCGAAGTCCGCGTCGACGAGGAATACCTCCTGCTCATCAAGACGACCGCCGACCGGTACCCCGAACTGGAAACCCACATTCACGACCTGCACGCTTACGACGTCGCGGAGATCATCTCCGTGCCGATCAACGCTGGCCTGGCGTCGTACCTGGAATGGATGGAGGAGGAGACGCAAGCTCCAGGTGTGTAGCCCGGATGCCGTCCCGTAGTTCCCGGGCTCGGGGGTCCACCTGATCCCGTAGCGCGGCGTCCAGCTCGGCAAGGCGGTTCATAGCGTAGGTCGCCTTGCTGGCTCGTACGGCGTCAATAGAACGTTCACCGAACCGCACGCCTTCTTCGACATCGCCGACTTTCACCAGGGCGAGCCCGATGCTGGCCAGCATCCGGCCGGTCTTCTTCTGCGCCGGATCGCTGGCCAGCAGGGCGAGTTGCCCTACGCCGTCATAGACGGCTGTCTCGTCACGGAGTCGGGTTGCGATCGTCAGCCGCATGTGCGACAGGTGCGGCGACTCCAGGCACCGGGTCCAAGAGCGTTCGTCCTGCGGCCGGGCAGAGGCCAACAGGTCTGTCGCTTCCTCGATCATGTCGCGGGCGATGGGGTCGCCGAGGGCGGCGGCCTCCTCAGCTTCCCGGCCGATCAGCCACGCCCGAGTCGCGCGGTCGGTCTTTTCGCGGAGGCACTGGTGAGCGTTCGCCAGGGTGCGGCGGGCGGTGGCGTGGTCGCCGACGGCGCTGGTCGCGAAGGACTGGTAGATCGCCGCGCAGGCGTTGATCGCCGGATCTTCCCCTTCTCGGGCAGCGAGCTCGGCGACGTGGTACAGGGACGCGGCGCGGGTGACGTCACCCAAGTCCCAGGCCAGCCACGCGCCGAGCACGGCCGATTCCCCGGCCGCTCTGGCGAGTCGCGTACGCCATCGGTCCCGCGCGCCGCCTTCCAGGGCAGATGTGATCTCGTTCAGGTGCGCGAGCAGGCCACGGAAAATCTGGGCGGCGGGGAGGACGAACTCCAACCGGTGAAAGCCGACGGTGCGGGCCTCCAGGTGACTCACGACGTCGTCGCTGAGCCCGGTTGGCCGCGTCAGTGCGCCGGCCAGACGCGAAATGGGGTCGGCTACGCCCAGGGCGGGAGCGGTGGCCAGCGTGGCGGCGAGCTGCAGCACGGTGCGGCGATCCATGCTCTGGTCCAGCGTCCCCACCATCCAGGCCAGTGACAGTAGATCAACAAGTGACGATGGAGGTTCCTCGGCGCCGGAAGGCAGAGGCTGGGCTTCCTCGACGGCATCGCCGAACAACTCTTCCACGCTCGTTGTGAACACGGTCGCGTAAGCGTCGGCCCAGTCGCGGGGAAAGTGATCGCCTTTCTCCCACCTGAGGATCTGCCGGGCCATGTTCTTGACCATGCGGGTCGGATGTTCAGTGATCCCTACGGCCTCGCGAAGCTGGCGGGCCATCTCATGCATGCCCCATCCACGTTGTTCGCGTTCGGCCTGGAGCCGGGCGGCCCATGCAGCGTGTGGCCTGTAGGTCATGGTGTCGCCTTCCTTCCATAGGCGGACACGAAACTGTCTGCCCTTGCGACGCCATTGTCCCTCTGGAGTTGCGCCCTGTGACGCGGTTTCACTGTCTGTAGCGCGGAAATCGTGCCGCGCCACAAAGAGACGACCCCGGGCCGCTGCGCCTACAGCGGGAACTCCCGGGGTCTTGCCGGACGACGGAGGTCCGACTCATGGAGCAGTATGACCGACTGCGTGCGCTCGCCGAGCAGTTGTCGATGCGAGGCGTGAAGCTGACGGGGCTGCTGGGCGTGGCGACACCGGACGCCTCGGAGACGATCGCGTGCCAGCCGCGCCCGGAGGACGGTGACCGGCTGTGGTTCTGGGCATCGGACGGCACGCCGATCGCGGAGGCCGACGACGAGCACCTGGACGACACAGTCCTGCTCATCCTCGGTCACCTCAACAGGCGCGCCGAGGAGGCCGCGGTGGTGTCATCGTGACCGCGCCAACGGTGCATGCGGGGCCGGTTCTGTGGGACACCGGCGCCATCGAGGCGCAGCTGCGCGCGCGGTACCCGCGGGTGCTGCTGTGGTGGAGCAATCTCAACGGATCGTGGATGGCGATGGTACTTCGCCCGACCAGTCATCCGGTCGGGGACGAGCTACTCGAAGCGACCACGCCCGCCGAACTGGAGCAGCGCCTGGCCGCCGCCGGAGTGCGGCCCGTCCACCATCCGCCGCAGTCGCCGACCGTGCCCGGGGCGGGCGGGATGGTGGCGGACATCTGGTCGCGCCCACTGCCCCCGCTGCCCTCGCCGCCGCCGCAGCGCGTCGCGCCGGTACCACCGCCCCCCGAGCGCCCCGAGCAACCGGAGCGCCCCGGGCCTCCGAAGCGCCCGGAGCGGCCGCGGCGTCGGAGGTGGCTGGCGCGGCTACTCGACCGCCTCACCTACACCGGCGAGGACTGGGACTGGTGACCAGGGGACGGCCGCGCGGTGGGGACTCCCTGGGCCACCGCGCCGCCGCCCCCCTCCAAGCCGCACCCCGGGGCGGGGAAGAGGAGCTCGGGAGTGCGGCCCTACGGCGGCGGCGCGGCTTTTACTCACTTCCGCTGCGCCGCCGCCCCAGACCGCCACGCCCCTCCCCGACCCCTGGGGAGCGGTGTCAGACGCGCAGCGGTCGTGGACAAGGCGCGCGTTCCCCAACGGTCTCCGGCACTCACGACTGCCACGCCCACGCGGGCCGGGGCGGACTCCATGGCGCGATAACCCGCCCACCCACCGAGAACCCGAGGATGACGGCGCGCGCCCCGGGCCACCGTTCCAACCCAATGAAGCGCGCCGGGAGGTGACCATGACCAGCACAACCGGACAGGCACGCCCCACAAGGATCGTGCCCCAGATGCTCTGGCTGGACCTGACGCGCAAGTGTCAGCTGTCCTGCTCGCACTGCTACAACTCCTCCGGCCCCACCGGCGACCACGGCACCATGACCGGCGAGGACTGGACCCGTGTCCTGGACCAGGCCGCCGCGTGCGGCGTGGAGCGCATCCAGCTGATCGGCGGCGAACCGACCCTGCACCCGCACGCGGTCCAGCTCGTCGACCACGCGCTGAGCCTCGGCCTGCACGTGGAGATCTTCAGCAACCTCGTCGCCGTCTCCGCCTCCTGGTGGCGGACGTTCCAGCAGCCGGGGGTCTCCCTGGCCACCTCCTACTACTCCGACCAGGCCGACCAGCACAACGCGATCACCGGTCGGCCGACCCACGCCCGGACACGCGCGAACATTCGGCGGGCCGTCAGCCGCGGCATCCCGATTCGGGTCGGCATCGTCGACACCGGTGACGGGCAGCGGGTGGACGAGGCGCGCCGTGCCCTGGAGGTCATCGGGGTCGGTTCGATCAGGGTCGACCGGGTCCGGTCCTTCGGGCGGGCGAGCGGCGGGCAGGCACCGGACGCGGCGGCCCTGTGCGGCCGGTGTGGCAGCGGGAAGGCGTCGATCGGCCCGGACGGGGCGGTGTCGCCGTGCGTCATGTCCGCGTGGATGAGCGTGGGAAACGTCCACGATCAGGCGCTGGCCGATATCCTCGGCGGCGCCGTGATGGCCGAGGCCACCGCCACCATCCGAACCGTCGCACAGTCGGACGACGGCTGCGATCCCGACGACGAATGCTCCCCGGGCACGCCGCTGAGCGGCTGTAACCCCAGGAACTGAGGTACTGATGACCGCCCTTCCCGGACCGAGCTTCGAAGCCGCGATCCGCCCTCACACCGGGGACATCGTCGGCGTCCGGCCCACCAGCCGCGGGAACAGCTCGGCCAGCACCGTCCTCGTCGACGGGGCGCACGGGTCGTTCTTCGTCAAGGGCGTCCCCAACCGGCCCGGCGGCCGGCGCGACAGCCTGGTCCGGGAAGGGCTCATCAACCGCTTCGTCTCCGCGTTCTCCCCCTCCGTGCTCTGGCAGGCCGAGACCGACGAATGGCTCGCGCTCGGGTTCGAGGTGATCGACGCGCGCCCGTCGGACTTCACACCCGGCTCGCCGGACCTGCCGACGATCATCGAGACCCTTACCCGCATCGCCGACCTGCCGTTGCCCGGCATCGCCCAGGGCTGGACGGAAACCCGGTGGGACCGGTTCGCCGCCGACCCGGCGCACGTCGAGTCGTTCCGCGGCGGCACCCTGCTCTTCACCGACATCAACCCCGCGAACCTGCTGGTCGGCGACGGGCGCATGTGGGCGGTCGACTGGTCATGGCCCACGCGCGGCGCCGGGTTCATCGACCCGGCGTGCCTTGTCCTGCAGTTGGTCGCTGCTGGCCACACCGCCGAAGCGGCGGAGTCGTGGGCGGCGCGCTGTCCGGCATGGACCGCCGCTGATCCTCGGGCCATCGACGCGTTCGCGGCAGCCACGCTGAACATGTACACCAGCCGGGCCGAACGCTACCCGGATGAGGACTGGCTCAAGGTCATGGCCACAGCCGCTCAGGGCTGGGCCGCGCACCGCGGCGTCGCAGTCCGGCCGCACCGCTGAGGCACCGGCCAGGCGCCGCCACCACTGAACGCCGCCGGGGTACGCCCTGCCGCCCCTCCCGCGGCGGGCAGCGAGGGCGGCGGGGCTCCACGCGGGCCGGGCGCCGATCGGCGCGGGGTCC
>NZ_BAAAZG010000078.1:22718-43207 GCF_039536785.1 Actinomadura miaoliensis | reverse complement strand
CGCCGTCGGGCCCGACGTCGGGACCGCCTCGTCCTCGGACTGCTCCACGTTCACGATCAGCGTGCGCGGGATCAGCACGACCGCGCTGACACCGCCGTACAGCGACGGCTGCAGCGCGACCCGGATGCCGTGCCGCCCGGCCAGCCGCCCGACGACGAACAGGCCGAGCCGGTCGGTGACGGCCAGGTCGAACTCGGGGGGCCGCGCCAGCCGCAGGTTGAGCGCGTCCAGTTCGGACTGGTCCAGCCCGATGCCGCGGTCGATGACGTCGACCGCGAACCCGTTGGCGCCCATCTCGCCGCGCACCAGCACCTCGGTCGGCGCGGGCGAGAACACCGTGGCGTTCTCGATCAGCTCGGCCAGCAGGTGGACGACGTCGGCGACCACCTCCCCGATCAGCGCGGCGCCGGCCGACACCACGACCACCTCGACGCGGGTGTAGTCCTCCACCTCCGCGACGGCGGCGCGCAGCACGTCCTCGACGTGCACGGGCCTGCTCCAGCCGCGCGCCGGGGTCGCGCCGGACAGGATGACCAGGCCCTCGGCGTGGCGGCGCATGCGGGTGGTCAGATGGTCCAGGCGGAACAGGTCCGCCAGCACCTCCGGGTCGGACGTGCGGCGCTCCATCTCGTCCAGCATGTGCAGCTGGCGGTGCAGCAGCGACTGGCTGCGCCAGGCGACGTTGAGGAACACCCGGCTGATGCCCTGCCGCAGGTACGCCTCCCGCACGGCGGTGTCGATCGCGGTGTACTGCACCTCGGTGAACGCCTCGCCGACCCGCGACACCTCCCTGGTCCTGCCGATCACCAGCGGCGGCGCCTCGGCCTCGACGTCCACCTCCTCGCCGCGGCGCAGCCGCGCCACCACGCGCGGCAGGCGGTCGGTCGCGAGGTCGAGCGCGGCCCGCTGCAGGCCGCGCAGCTCCCGCGACAGCCCGCGCGCCGCCAGCAGCGACAGCACGACGGAGGCGACCACCGCGAGCAGGCCGAACCCGCCCGCCAGCACCAGCCGCCGCACGATCCGGTCGCCGATCGGCTCGGCCAGGTCGTTCAGGGCCGCGCTGGACTGGGTGAGCCGCTGCTCCCAGACCCGCGACAGCTGCGCCGTGGTCGCCCGCCAGGACGCGGCCTCCGCCGGCAGCCGCCCGCCCGAGGAGTTGACGACGGCCGTCTCGGCGGCCCGGTACCGCCGGTACTCGGGGGAGTCGGCCAGTTGTTGCAGCGGCGCGCGGGTGGCGCCGTCCAGGTCCGCCAGCCCGGCGTCGAACTCCCGCCGTCCCGCCGCCGCCCACTGCACGAACGCCAGGTGCTCGGCCGCGGTCAGCCGCCCGTCGCGCAGCTGCGCCGCCGCGATCAGCGCGTCCTCGCGCAGCATGTAGGCGCGCGCGTTGCCCATGCCGATCAGCGCCCGGCCCTGCTCGAAGATGGCCAGGTCGTTCACCAGCACCAGGTCGCTGAACACCTGGATGACCTTGTCCAGGACGGCGCTGTAGTCGTCGATGACCTCCAGCACGCCCGCGTCGCCGGCGTCGACACGGCTCCGGTACTGCGGCAGCCGGTCCAGCCACCGCAGCGCCTCCGCCAGGCGCTGCTCGGTCTCGGGCTTGGCGGCGTCGGTCGCGTCCCGGGACAGGGCGCTCCTGCGGAAGACCTGCTGGACGGCGTTCACCCGGGCCCGCTGCGCGCCGAGCCGCTGGCGGGACTGCGCGTCGCGGCCGCTCATCGCGACGACGCTCAGCGAACGCTCCTGCTGGAGCTGGTTCACCAGATAAAGGCCCGGCTGGACGATCTTCTCGTACGTCGTCGAGAAATCGTATTTGTCGAACGCGGGGCCCAGCGTGAGATTCGCGGCGAAGACCCACAAGGCGATCAGCGACGCCAGCGGAACCACGAGCAGCGCCGTGATCCGCAGGCGTATCGGACGCTTCCGGCGGCCCTTGCGGGCGGATTTCCGTGCGTCCTCGCGGGCGGCCCCGCCCCTTTCCGGGTCGCTGTCCGCCGTGTCGTCCGGCGTGGCGGCCCCGGACGGGAAGGACACCGGACCGTCGGTGGCCATCACCTCACCCCCCGTCCGCGGTGTCGTCCGTGGCCCCGTCCGTGGCCCTGTCCGGGGCTCCGTCCGTGGCGGCCCGCGCGACCAGGGAGCGCAGCCGTTCGGTGATCAAGGCCACCGCCTCCCGATGGCCGCGCTCGGCCCGCTCCCGAGTGGTGTACCGGCCGATGTCGGCGTGCATCGACAGGTCGGATACAAGTGTCTGCCATAGCAGTGGCCTTCCGTTTGCCGCCAATCCCAGATCGGTCACGGTGAACCATGTGGAGACGACAACGACGACCGGCCCGACGCGAACGACGTCCTGTGCGAGCAGGCGCGCGTTCGTGTCGAGCAGAAGCCGTTGCGCCTCGTCCGCCGTGGCGGGTCTCCCGTCCGCCCGGTACCAGTCCACGGACATTGACATCCCCATCGCTGCCGATTCAGCCGTCTGCGCCCCGTATCTGACGAACCGTAAATAGGCATGTAAACCCGCATGGCGTTTCCGTTCCGGGAATGACGGTTCGTGTGGTGAGCCCGAGGGCGGGCGAGGGTGCGCGGGTGCCCGGCGCCGGGCCGGTTCGGCGCCGGGTCAGGCGAATCCGGTGTCCGGCCAGGCGCGGATCTCGCACCAGACCGACTTGCCGGAGGAGGTCTGCTCGGTGCCGTGCCGGTCCGCGATGGCCGCCACCAGGAACCAGCCGCGGCCCGTCTCCTCCAGCAGGTCGGCGTGGCGGGCGCGCGGGACGGAGGGGCTCGGGTCGTGGACCTCGATCCGCAGCCGGGCGCCGACCCGCAGCAGCCGCAGGCGCAGCGCGCCGCCGTCGTGGTCGTCACTGTCGCCGCCGCCGCCGTCGCCGTCGCGGGTCGCGGCGGCGTGGCGGACGGCGTTGGTGACCAGCTCCGACACCAGCACCTCGGCGTCCTGGCGGACGTGGGGGGCGGGGCCGGCGGCCTCGATCAGAAGGGCCCGGCTGAAGCCGCGGGCCCGGGGAACGGACGCGCTCGTCGCGCGCAGGCCCAGCTCGCCGAGCAGGACGCGGGCGGCACTGGGGAAGGGGGACGGAGACGGGGACGCGGGGGGAACCGGCAGCGTGACGGTCGCCGGGGGCGGCGCCTCCACGCCCGGTCGCGGGGGGTCGCTACTTCGTCGTTCGATGGTGCGGTGGTCGCCTGACATGGTGGACGCCTCCCAGGGCGGGGCGCGGAGGGGACGGCACGGTCATCCGCCCTCCTCGGTACGGGCCGCGGCGCGTTCGCGCAGGAGCCGGGCGGTGCTCCGGAACCACTCGTGGTTCTCCTGCTCGAACCGCAGGCCTCGCAGGCAGGTGAGATACGGGCCGATCGGGGAGCCCTGCCGCAGGTAGGTCTCCTCGTCCATGTCGCCGCGCAGGCGCTGGAGGGTGCGCTGGAAGATCTCGATCTTCGCGGCCGAGACCTCGGCGCGTTCCTCCAGCTGGGCGATCACGGGTGCGGCGGAGATGTGGTCCACGGCCTGCACCATGACCAGCAGGTTCTCGCGGATGATCCCCGGCTTGGCCGCGGTGGCGGCGAACCGTTCCAACTCGCGCAGCCCGGCCGGCGTGACGGTGTAGACCCGCTTGTTGGGACGGTCGTGCTGGATGACGCGCCGTCCGCTGATCAGCCCCTCGGTCTCCAGCTTGGCCAGCTCGGCGTAGAGCTGCTGCGGCACGGCGTGCCAGAAGTTCGAGACCGACACATCGAAGATCTTGGCGAGCTGGTAGCCGCTGTACTCGCCGTCGAGCAGCGCCGCGAGCACCGCGTGACGTAGCGCCATGGCCCATGTCTCCCTGCTTGACTCAGGGTGGTGTCAGACGTTAGCACCCAATTGTCGGAACAGTCACTGTTTTGACTAGGAAATTTTTAGATGAGTAGAGCGCCGGAGCCGTCGCCCGCGGGCGACGCCGCCCCGCCGGATTCGGCGCGGGGTCCCAGGCCGGGTTCCAGACCGAGTTTCAGGCCGGGTTCGAGGTCGGCGGCGAGCACGGCGATCCGCCCGTCCAGGAAGTCCCGCCGGGTCGCCCGCCGCTGGGTCTTGCCGCTGGTCGTCCGCCGCACCGCGCCCCGCCTGGCCAGCACGACGCTCACCGCGGGCAGACCGAACGCGCGGGCCACGCGCTCCTTGGTGAGCGCGGCCAGCTCGCCCAGCGGCGTCCCGCCCGCCGCGCCGGTGCTGATCTCCTGCACGACCACGACCCGCTCGGCACTCCCCGGCTCGTTCTCGTCCGCGTCGAGGCGGAACGCGGCGGTGGTGCGGGCGGCCGGGTGCGCCGCCTGCGCCACCTCCTCGATGTCGTGCGCGTACAGGTTGCGGCCGTTGACGATGATGAGGTCCTTGATCCGCCCGGTGACGTACAGCTCGCCGTCCGCGCGGAACCCCAGGTCGCCGGTGCGCAGGTAGGGGCCGGTGCCGTCGGCGGTGAGGGCGCCGAACGTCGCGCGCGTGGCCTCGGGGTCGCGCCAGTAGCCGTGGGCGACGCTGCCGCCGCGGACCCAGATCTCGCCGACGCGCCCGTCCGGGAGCGGGACGCGGGTCCGCGGGTCGACGACCCGCACGTCCAGCGTGACCGGGCGCCCGCTGCTCACCAGCCGCCGCACTCCGGCGTCCCCGGCCCGCGACGCCCCGGGCCGTGCCGTCGGCGCCTCGCCGCGCGCGGCCACCGGCTCGGACGGAGCGGACGGAGCGGACGCGACGGGGACCGCCTCGCCGCGGCCGAGCGCCTCGGCGTCGAAGGAGCGGACCACCGGGCCGGCGCCGGCCGGCGCGGCCGCGATGAGCAGCGTCGTCTCCGCCATCCCGTAGCAGGGCATCCACATCTCCCGCCGGAACCCGACCGCCCCGAAACGTTCCACCATCCGTTCCAGCGTCGCGGCCCGCACCGGCTCGGCCCCGTTCTTGACGGTCCGCAGCGACCCCAGGTCGAGGCCGTCGAGCTGCGCGTCGGTCACCCGGCGCAGGCACAGCTCGTAGCCGAAGTTCGGCGCCACCGTGATCGTCGCGCGGTGCCGGGTGATCAGCTCCAGCCACAGCACGGGCCGCTTGATGAAGGTGATGGGGGAGGTGAACACGTAGCGGCAGCCGAGGTACAGCGGCTCCAGGAACTGCCCCACCAGGCCCATGTCGTGGTAGTGCGGCACCCAGCCGACCCCCACCGTGCCGGCCGACCCGTCGATGCGGCGTCTGATCTCCTCGCCGTTGCAGAGCAGGTTGTCGTGGGTGACGAGCACGCCCTTGGGGGCGCTGGTCGAGCCGGAGGTGTACTGCAGGAACGCCGGGGTTCCCGATTCCAGGCGCGGCGTCGGCCGGCCGCCCGGATCGGCACCGGGATCGGCCGAGATCGTCTCGGTGTCCAGGCACCGGACCCGCCCGGTCAGCCCCGCGCCGGCCAGCCACCCCTCGAGCGGCTCCCGGTGCGCCGCGTCGGTGAGGATCCAGGTGACGTCGGCGTCGTCGATGATCCGCAGGGTGCGGTCCGCGCGGCCGGCGTCGAGCGCGGGCAGTGGCGCCGGGACGGCGACGACCCGGGCGTACAGGCAGCCGAGGAACGCCGCCAGGAACTCCAGCCCCTCCGGGTAGAGCAGCAGGACGGCCGTGTCCCGCAGGCCCCGCTCCTCCAGCAGGCAGGCCAGCACGCGCGCCCGCCGGTCGAGTTCGGCGAAGCCGAGGCCGGTCTCCCGGTACCGGCGTCCCGGCCCCGGTTCCTCGCTGACGAAGGTGAAGCCGTGCCGGTCCCCGTGCTCCTCGACGGCGTCCCGGACGACCGACACGAAGTCACCGCGCGGACGCATCCGACCTCACCCCTCCGTCGTCGGCCAGGGCCGTCAGCGAGAACCAGCGGCGCTGGTCACGGCACCGGAACATCGCGTCCTCCACCGGCGGCGCGAGCTCCTCGGACAGCGCGGTGTCGGGACGGATGCGCTGCACGAGCCGCTCCAGGCACAGCACGAGCCACTGCCCGTCGGCGAACGCCCCGCCGAACGCGCGGTGGTTGTGCAGCCAGGTGAGCATGCACGACACCATCGCGTGGATCTCGCAGTAGCGGCGGGCCCGGCCCAGCGCCGCCACCGAGGACGTGTCGTCCGGGTCGGCCAGGACGCCCTTCCGCAGCCCGGCACGCAGATCGTCGACGACCGACACCAGGTCGGCGAGCCTGGCGGCCACGCCCGGGGCCGCGTGGACCCCCGCCTCCGCCACGACGGCCCCGGCGGTCTCCTCGAACCGCGCCCCTATCTCGTCCCGCCCCTCGTTGGTGAGCCGCAGCGACCGGCCGTCGGGACGCCAGGGCGGCGGCGCCTGCGACCAGGTGAACAGGTCGGCGAGCAGGTCGTCGTCCCCCTGGCCGTCGCCGGTGGCCCCGGCGAGGTAGGGCAGCTGGGCGGCGACGTTGGCGAGGTTGACGTGCGTCGTCCCCTCGAAGACGCTCGCGATGGCGTGGTCGCGCTGCAGCTTCTGGAACGCGCCGTGCGCCACGCCCTCCCGCAGGTAGCCGCGCGCCGCCAGCACCGTGCCGACGCCCGCGACGACCTCCTCGCCCAGCACGGGCACGAAGTACTTCACGATGGACGACCACAGGCTCAGCCGTCCGGGCGCCACCGTCAGCGCACGCGCCACCGGAAGCGCGACGCACTCGGCGACCAGCAGGTCGAGGTGCGCCTTGAGGAGCTGGTCGCGGATGACCGGAATCCGGTAGATCTCCGCCCCGTAGAGCGTGCGGCGCCCCGCGTACTCCATGCCGATGCGCACCACCGCGTCCATCGTGCCGAGCGACAGCGCGGCGATGGCGGTCCGGGTGATCTGCAGCGTCTTGAGCGTCTGGACCAGCCCCGAGCCCGGCCGTCCGATGACGCATCCGGCGGGCAGCCGCGCGCCGGTGAACTCCACGCCGCTCAGGTCGTGGCCGCGCAGCCCCACCGTCCGGACCGGCGGAAGCGCCGACCAGCTCGCCGGATCGAGCTCGCCCTTGTCGACCAGGAGCAGGGAGAAGTCCCGCAGGCCCGTCCTGGCGTAGGCGGTGACGAACCGTCCGCGGGTGGCGTTGCCGACCGGCCACTTGACGCCGGTGAGCACCAGGCCGTCCCCGGCCGCCTCGGCGCGCGCCTCGCACGCCATCACGTCGCTGCCGTGGTCGGCCTCCGAGACGCCGAAGCAGGCCAGGTCGCCGCGCAGGACCCCCTCGGCGACCGTCTTCTGCTGCCTGGGATCGCCCCAGAGCCATACCGGGTTGACCGCCAGCAGGCCCGAGCCGTACACCACCGCGACCGTGACGCTGCGGCGCGACACGGCGCGAGTGACCAGGAACAGCTCCTCCAGCGTGGTCAGGCGCCCGCCGAGGTGGCGGGGCACCAGGTAGCCGGGGAAGCCCCAGGCCCGGACCGCCTCCACCGCGCCCGGCGGCAGCTCGTCGCGTTCCTCGGCCTCGACGATCGCCCGGTAGGAGAACGGCCCGGCGCCGTCGTCCATCGGGTCCCCCAGGTAGGCGTCCAGGTCGGCGGCGATGCGGTGCGCCGGGGACAACCGCGCCTGGACGGTTCGCGTGCGGGTGTGACTGTCCATGTTCGCGACCCCTTCGTTGGGTCCGTAGCGTCCGGCGTCGCCGCCCGGTCAGGGCGCGGCGGGCGCCGCCGGCTCCTCCAGCCGCCGGCCGACCAGCCGGGCGAGCGTCATCGCCGCGGGCAGCGGCCGCACCATCACGGTCAGCCCGGTGACCAGGCCGTCCGCTCCGAATTCGAGCAGGTCCACGCCCTGCACGGCCTTGCCCGCGGCCCGGGCGCGGAAGATCAGCGCGCGGCCCGGGGGGCTCCCGCCCGGCGCGGACGGGACGGCGCTGACCAGCTCGTCGGTGTAGTGGAAGTCCTCGAAGACCTCCACGAGGACGCCGAGCAGCCGGACGACCGCGTCCCGGCCCCGGTAGGGCCGCACCACCACCGGGCTGTGGAACTCGATGCCCGGGTCCAAAGTCCGGGTGATCGCGGCGAGATCGGCGGCCTCCACCGCGGCCCGGAACGTTCCGGTCACGATCCCGGCCCTCCCGCCGGCGCGCCCTCCGGGACGTGCGCCGCGACCGCCCGCGCCAGGTCGTCGGCCCAGGCCCGGTAACCGGCGGGGGAGGGATGGAACCCGTCGGCGGCGAACAGCCGGCGGTCGCGCGCCATGGCCTCGTCCATGGGCGCGTGCAGCGCCCCGTGGGCGTGCGCCACCTCGCGCATGACGCGGTCCATCGCCTGTGCCCGGGCGCCGATGACCAGCCGCAGCGGCTGCGGGAGCGCCGGGAACCGGTGCACCGGCGGCATCCCGGCGACCAGCACCGTCGCGTCGCGGTACGCGCCGCGCACGGCGGTGACGAGCGCGGTCAGGTCGGCGGCCCAGGTCCCGAGCGGACGCCGCCGGATGAGGTCGTTGATCCCGACGGTGACCACGACCAGGTCCGGGGCGGCGCCGTTCAGCGCGGGCACCAGGTCGGTGACGACCCTGCGGGCCGTCGCGCCGCTGCGCCCGGTGACCGACCAGGCCACGCTCCGGCCGAGCCGTTCCCGCAGCGCGGCGGCCAGGAACCCCGGCAGCGCCTCGGCGTGCGCGGCCGCGCCCACCCCCACGGCGGTGGAGTCGCCGATCACCACGAGGCGCAGGTCCGGCGCGCCCGCCCCCGCCACGCCGTGGTCGGCACCGGACGCGGGATCGAGCCGCGGCGTGCGGCGCGCCGTCCGCCGCGCCTGCACGAGCAGGACCGGCGCGAGCGGCAGCACCAGCATCCGCGTCGTCGGAAAATTGACCCGGAAACTCGAACGGGGAAAGGAAATTGCTTTCTTCATGTCCATCCTCGGTCCGCGGGGGCGCCGACCGGACGCTCCCCGAGCAGGTCTCTGGCGATGGGGGCCATCACCTCCGCGACATAGGCGTGTCCCGCCGGATTGAGATGGATTCCGTCCGCGCTCCACAGTCCCGGATCGGCCACCTCGGGGACCGCGCCCGGTGCCAGGAAGGTCATATCGTGTTTCTCGGCGGCCCGGCGGAGCTCGGCGTTGAACTCGTCAATTCTTTGCAGGGTCCGCTTCCTGCGGAAAGCCGACATGGGAACCCGTTCCAGGAACGGTGGACACGGCACCGGCGCCGCGATCGCCACCGCCCCGGCCCGGCTCGCCCAGCCGAAGACCTCCGCGACGAGGTGCGCGACCCGCTCCCGGTCGAACCCAGCGAGGGCGTCGTTCATCCCGCAGTTGAGCACCACCAGGCCCGGTCGCGCGTCCCCGGCCGCGGGGAGCTGCTCGCCGGTCACGTCTGCGATGGTCGCCGCCGGCCGCCCGAAGTTGGCGACGCGGTCGCGGGGCAGTTCCAGCAGGTCGGCGAGCCGTCCCGCCCAGCCGATCCAGCCGCCGGCGGGGTCCGGGTCGTCCCGCCCCTCCGCCACGCTGTCGCCGAAGACCACCAGCCGCCGGGGGAGGGCGGCCATCACGCGACGAGGCCGAGCAGGTAGTCGGTGAGGGAGGCGACGGTGCCGCGGCGGCGCGCCTCGGCCACGTCGACCTCCACCTGGAGGTGGTCCTCGATGTCACTGACGACGCTGATGGCGTAGACCGAGTCCATGCCGTACCGGGCCAGTTCCACCGACGCGTCGATGTCCTCGGCGGGCCGGTCGAGGTAGAACGCGATCCGGTCAATAAGCCACGATTGCAGCTCGTCGTGAGAAATAATTTCCGATCTGTTCAACGCTTTCCTCGCCTCGGTAAGGGGCCTTCTGATATGCCCGGCGGCAGAGCACCTTGAAGATACCCGCGGCCCCACCGGCTGTCACGACCCGCGCGTGAACTATTCGGGAGCGCTCTTTTTCTGTCCTGTAAATCAGGTAATCCCCTGAGTGAAAGGGTTCATTAAGGACACCTTGCCGGTGGTGGCCGGATACGGGCCCAACCCGAATCCCGGCCGGTGGCCGCCACACCGATCCGCCCGCCCTGCCCGCGCCGCGCCCACTCCCGTGACCTGGGCGTTCACCCACCAGACCAGACCGCCCAGCGGCAACGCGGCCCCCGCCCCGTCACAGCGCTCCCTCCCGGAATTTTGGGCCCCGCCCGCCCCACCTCGCCGCCATCGAGCTGTCACCCTCTGGTGATACGGCCCGCCGGCCGACCCGTCCCGGCGGACTCAAGCCCGTGAACCCGCAGGTCACAGGCAGGTGGGAGCGCCATGGCAACGTGCCGGCCGGGAGTGCGACGGGACCGTCCAGTAGCAGGCCGCCATCGGGCCCGCCGCCAGTGCGGCGGAGATGTGCAGGGCACTGATCAGTCGCCGATGAGTGGGCCCGGTGCGGCGGAGTGCCTGGAGCGGGAGGGGTGCTACGTGTTACCCGCCGTCCGGGTCGACCCGCTGCGGTGGCTGGGCCGTGCGCACGAGGCGGTGGCGGCCTGGGACGCGGCGATCGCCCGGACGGGGAGCGCGGCGGAGCAGGGGGTTCTGCGGCGCGGGCGCGTTCAGGCCGGGACGTTGTAGGCGATCAGGCCGGTCTCCGTCCCGTCCACCTCCAGCTCGGTGAGCGCGCAGTTGAGGACTCTGGGGAACACGCTGCGGTAGCGCGACAGCGGAATGCCGAGCAGCTCGCACAGGGTGAGCCGCAGCAGGGTGTTGTGCGCGACGACCAGGACGCGTTCGCCGGGGTGCGCGGCGGCGACGTGGCGCAGGGCGGCGGCGCCGCGCGCGGCGGCCTTGCGCGGGTCCTCGGCGCCGGGGAACGGGGCGTTGACCGGGTCGGCGCGGAAGGCGGCGACCTGGTCGGCGGGCAGTTCGGAGAGCGTGCGGCCCTCGGCGGAGCCGAAGTCGACCTCGGTCAGGTCGGCGTCCACCTTGAGCGGCAGGCCGAGCGCGGCGGCGGCCGGGGCGGCGGTGGCGCGGGCACGGCCGAGCGGGGAGGCCCACAGCGCGTCGATCCCGGCGCCGGCGGCCCAGCGGCCGAGCGCCTCGGCCTGGCGGCGGCCGGTGTCGTTGAGCGCGATGTCGCTGACGCCCGCGTACCGGTTCTCGGCGTGCCACACCGTCTCGCCGTGCCGGGCTACGAACAGCCTTGTCACGTGGTCATCCCGTCGTTGTCGCGCGGCGGCCCCGGCGGAACCGCCACCTGGTTGCAATGCGCCGGCAAACCGAGGGTACGGCTTGTTGTAACGTTCCACGCAGCGATGACGCCGCGTTGCGGCCTCATGTGGCCATCGTCCGGCGAGCGGGTCGCGGCGGGTGTGCGTCGCCGGGATGATCGGGCACGGCACCCCCATCAGATCGCGGCTCGTCCTGTGAAGTTATAGCCAGGAAGCGTTAACAAATCAAGCGCATCGGGCCGGGAGGTGCCTCCCCGGCTTCCTTCGCGCGCCCTCATGAGGGGCGCTCGTACGGCGTTCTCCAGGGACGTTGTCGGAGCGCCCATCCCGCTTCACAAATCCGTAACGAGCTCTTGACGTTGCCGATCCCTGTGTTACAGGCTCTGTGAACTCCATCACCGCGGGTGTTATCTGCTGGAGGGCACATGAGCGGGCGTTCCCGCGCCGTCGTCGCCGCCGATCTTGGCGCCGAGAGCGGCCGCGTGGTCCTCGGCCGGTTCGACGGTTCCCGCGTCGAGCTGACCGAGGTGCACCGCTTTCCCAACGGGCCGCGTCACGCCGACGGCCTGCTGCGCTGGGACCTGGAGCACCTGTGGTCGCAGGTGCGCATGGGCCTGGCCAAGGCGGGCGCCCTCGCCGGCCGGGTCGACTCGGTCGGCGTCGACACCTGGGGCCTGGACTACGGCCTGCTCGACGCCGACGGGGAGCCGCTGGCCGACCCGGTCAGCTACCGCGACCCGCGCACCCGGGGCGTGCTCGCCGACGCGGTGCGCCGCGTCGGCGCCGAACGGCTGTACGCCGACACCGGCACCCAGCTGATGGAGATCAACGCCGTCTACCAGCTGATGGCCGACGCCGATGCCGGCGTGCTGGAGGACGCGACGACGCTGCTGATGATGGCCGACCTGTTCCACCACCGGCTGTCGGGCGCGACCGTCGCCGAGTACACCGCGGTCAGCACCACGGGCGCCTACGACATGACCCGCCGCGCCTGGGCAACGGGGCTGCTGGACGACCTGGGCGTGCCCACGCACATGCTGCCCGAGGTGGTGGACGCGGGCACCGCCCTCGGCCCGGTGCTGCCCGCCGCGCTCGACCACCCCGCCTACGCCGACGCCACGGTGATCGTCCCCGGCGCGCACGACACCGCCAGCGCCGTGGTCAGCGTGCCGTTCGTCCACCCCGACGCCGGATACGTCTCGTCCGGCACCTGGTCGCTGGTCGGCGTGGAGACCGGGGAGGCCGTCGTCACCGAGGCGGCCCGCAAGGCCAACCTCACCAACGAGGGCGGTGTGCGCGGCACCATCCGGCTGCTGCGCAACTGCATGGGCCTGTGGCTGCTGCAGGAGTGCCGCCGCCAGTGGGCGCGCGAGGGACACCGGTACAGCTACGACGACCTGGTGCGCCTCGCCGAGGCGGCCCCGGCCGCCGTCAGCGTGGTCAATCCCGACCACCCCGGGTTCGTGCAGCCGGGGGACATGCCCGCGCGCATCCGCGACTACTGCCGCCGCACCGGGCAGCCGGTCCCGGCCGGGCCGGACGAGGTCGTGCGGTGCGTGCTCGACAGCCTGGCGCTGGGCTACCGCGCCGCGTTCGACGACATCGCCGAGGTCACCGGGCGCCCCCTGCCCGCCGTGCACATCGTCGGCGGCGGCTCGCGCAACGCGCTGCTCAACCGGCTCACCGCCGAGGTGACCGGGCTGCCGGTCGTCACCGGGCCGGTCGAGGCCACCGCGCTGGGCAACGTGCTCGCCCAGCTCATGGCGCTGGGCGAGCTGTCCGGCCTGGACGAGGCGCGGGCGGCGGTACGGGCCGGGACGCGCACCGGCACGGTCGAGCCGTCCGGCGCGGACCGCTGGTCGGACCTGTACGGCCGCCTGCGCGCGTTCGCGGCGGCCGACCAAGAGGCGGCGTTGGCCGACGAAAGGAGATCATGATGAGGCTGACCAGGACGGTCACCGTCGGTGTCGCGTTCGCCCTCACCGCGAGCCTGGGGCTCGCCGGGTGCAGCAAGAAGGAGAACGCCTCCGGCTCCGGCGGCTCGGGCGACGGCAAGATCAAGGTCGCGTTCGTGCCGAAGCTGCAGGGCATCCCCTACTTCGAGGCGATGAACACCGGCGGGCGCCGTGCGGCCGCCGACCTGGGCGTGGAGTGGATCTACAAGGGCCCCACCACGGCCGATCCGGGCGCGCAGACCGAGGTGGTCAAGTCGCTGATCCAGCAGCGGGTGGACGTGCTGGTGGTCGCGCCCAACGACCCCGACTCGATGGCGCCGATCCTCAAGGACGCCCAGTCCCGCGGCATCAAGGTGATGACGTCCGACACCGACGCGCCCAACTCGGTGCGGGAGCTGTTCGTCAACCAGGCCACCGCCGAGGGCATCGGGCAGACCGTCACCGACGCGCTGCTGGAGAAGATGGGCGGCAAGGGCAAGTACGCCATCGTCTCGTGCGGGCAGACCGCCGGGAACCTCAACTCCTGGATCGCGGTGCAGCGCAAGCACACCGCCGAGAAGTACCCGGACGCCAAGATCGTCGACGTCGTCTACGCGGGCGAGGACGAGGCCAAGGCCACCTCGATGGCCAAGGACCTGATGAACGCCCACCCCGACCTGACGGGGCTGGTGGGCGAGTGCACCACCTCGGCGCCGGGTGTCGCCAAGGCCGTCCGCGAGACCGGCAAGATCGGCAAGGTGTTCACCGTCGGGGTCGGCACCCCGGCGTCGATGAAGCCGTACCTGATGGACGGCTCGTCCAGCACCTCGATCCTGTGGGACGTCGAGCAGCTCGGCTACCTGACGGTGTGGGCGGGCACCCAGCTGAAGAAGGGCACGCCGCTGCAGGCCACCAACAAGGTCAGCGACAAGCTGCCCGCGGTGAAGTACTTCCCCGACCAGAAGATGCTGCTCCTCGGCGACCCGCTGCGGCTCACCAAGGACAACGTCGGCAACTACAACTACTAAGAGGCCCGGCCGGTGGAAGAGGAGACCAACGGCGCCGGGGAGCCGCTGCTGCGGCTGACCGGCGTCCGGCGCCGCTACGGCGGCGTGCAGGCGCTGCGCGGCGTCGACTTCGAGGTGCGCGCGGGCGAGGTGCACGCGCTGGTCGGCGAGAACGGCGCGGGCAAGTCCACCCTCATCAAGATCATTTCGGGGGCGGAGGCGGCCGACGCGGGCACCGTGGAGATGGCCGGGCGGACGCTGCCCGGCGGCAGCACGGCGGCGGCGTTCGAGGCGGGGATCGCCACCGTCTACCAGGAGCCGCAGCTGTTCGGCGAGCTGCCGGTCGCCGAGAACATCTTCATCGGCCGGGAGCTGCGCCGCCGCGGCATGGTCGACCGGGCCGCGCAGCGCCGCCGCGCCGTCGAGCTGCTGCGCCGCCTCGGCCTCGATCCCGGCCTGGCCGACGTGCGCGTCGCCGACCTGCCGGTGGCGCAGCGGCAGCTGGTGTCGATCGCCAAGGCGTTCGCGCACGAGGCGAAGGTGCTGATCCTGGACGAGCCGTCGGCCATCCTCACCGACCGCGAGATCGAGGTGCTGTTCGGCGTGCTGCGGTCGGTGCGGTCGCACGGCGTCGGCGTCATCTACATCAGCCACCGGCTGGACGAGCTGACCGTCATCTCCGACCGCGTCACCGTCATGCGGGACGGCTCCCGGGTCACCACGCGGCCGACCGCCGAGCTGACGATCCGCGAGATCGCGCGGCTGATGGTCGGGCACGCGCCGGTCGGCGCGGCGCAGCGGCGGGCCGTGCCGGACGGTCCCGCGGTGCTGGAGACGGCTGGCCTGTCGCGGCGCGACGCCTTCCGCGACGTGTCGTTCCAGGTGCGCGCCGGCGAGGTCGTCGCGTTGTTCGGGCTGGTCGGGTCCGGCACCGGGGCGATCGCGCGGGCCCTGTACGGGATCGACCCGCCGGACGCCGGCACGCTGCGCGTGGCGGGCCGTGAGGTCCGTCCCCGCACGCCGGCGGACGCGGTCGCCGCCGGGCTGGCGATGCTGCCCGGCGACCGCAAGGCCCAGGGCGTGTTCGCGTCCAAGAGCATCGGCTTCAACATCTCCGTCGGGCACCTGCCGGTGCTGAGCCGGGCCCGCGTGTGGGTGGACCGGGCCCGCGAACGCGCCGTCGCCTCCCAGTTCATCGAGCGCATCCGGATCAAGGCGCCCGGCCCGGCGACGCCGGTCGGGACGCTGTCCGGCGGCAACCAGCAGAAGGTCGTGCTCGCCCGCCAGCTCGTGGAACGGCCGCCCGTGCTGGTGCTGGAGGAGCCCACCCAGGGCGTGGACGTCGGCGCCAAGGACGAGATCCACGACCTGGTGCTCGGCCTGGCCGACGAGGGCAGCGCCGTGCTGGTGGTGTCCAGCGACCTGCCCGAGACGATCCGCCTGGCCGACCGCGTCCTGGTGGTGCGGGGCGGGCGGATCGTCGGCGAGTTCCCGCACGGCGCCGCGCAGGCGGACGTCCTGGCCGCCGCCGCGGGCGACTCGGGCGACGCCGCGGGCGACGGCGCGGACCAGGACGCAGGCCAGGACACGGGCCGGGGCACGGACGACGGCCGGGCCGACGAGAGCGGGGAGGAACGATGACGGCGCTCGCACGGCCCTGGGCGCGGCGTCCCGCGGCGGGCGCGATCGAGGGCCAGGAAGTCGTGCTGATCGGCGTGATCGCGCTGCTGTGGACGGCGCTGGGCCTGTCGGTCGACACCTTCGTCACCGCGTCCAACCTGCAGAACATCCTCGCCACGGTGGCGCCGGTGACGATCATCGGGGTCGGGATGACGGCGGTCATCGTCACCGCGGGCATCGACGTGTCGGTCGGCAGCGCCATGGCCGTGGTGATGGTGATCGTGGCGCAGCAGCTGCGCGACGGCGGCCTGGCGTTCGGGCCCGCGGTCGGGCTGGCGCTGCTGGTCGGCGGCGTGCTCGGCCTGCTCAACGGGGCGCTGGTCGCCTACGGCCGGGTGCATCCGATCATCATCACGTTCGGCACGCTCAACCTGTACCGGTTCGTCGCGCTGCAGATCTTCGACGGGCGGGAGGTCGCCGGGGTGCCCGGCACGCTCGGCCTCCTGGGCGGCGGCGCCGAGGGCCGCACGTTCGGGCTGCCGCACTCGTGGCTGCTGGCGGTCGTGCTGGCCGCGCTGATGTGGGCGTACATGCGGCACGTCCCGACCGGGCGGCACCTGTACGCGATCGGCGGCGACGCCGAGGCGGCGCGGCTGGCCGGGGTGCGCGTCACCCGGCGCCTGCTCACCGTGTACGCCGCGACCGGGCTGCTGGCCGGGCTGGCCGCCTGCTGCGTGATCGGCGGCGGCGGGCTGGTCGCGCAGAGCGCCGGGACCGGCATGGAACTGCAGGTCATCGCCGCCGTGGTGATCGGCGGCACCAGCATCCAGGGCGGCCGCGGCACCGTGCTCGGCACCGTGCTGGGCGCGCTGCTGGTCGGCACCGTCACCAGCGCGGTCACCCTGCTGGGCTGGCCGAACGAGCTGACCTCGCTGTTCATCGGAGTGTTCATCCTCGTGGCGGTCGGGTCCGACCTGCTGCGCGAGCGCCGGAGGCGGTCCCTGTGACGCCGCAGTCGACGAGTAAGCCCGCGGACACCACCACGCGCGACGACGCGTCGGGGGCGCGGCCGCCCTCGCCCCTGGCCCGGCTGGGCCGCCTGCTGCTGCACGACCGGGTGGCGCTGCTGATCCTGCTGCTGGTCGTGCTGGTCGCCTGGATGATGATCCTCGACCGGGGCGGCTACCTGCTCGGCCCGTACGACGCCACGTACATGGCGGCGGCGCTGGAGTCGTTCGTGCCGCTGTGCATCCTGGCGCTGGCCGAGATGCTGGTGATCCTGTCCGGGCGGGGCGGCATCGACCTGTCGGTCGGGGCGATGGTGAGCCTGACCGGCATGGCGTTCGGGTTCATGGTGGGCGAATGGGGCTGGCCGCTGTGGCCGTCCCTGGTCGCCGCGCTGGCGTTCGGCACGGCGCTCGGCGCGGTCAACGGGTTCCTGGTGGCCGTGCTCGGCTTCCCCTCGCTGATCGCCACGCTGGCCACCGGGTACGCCTACAGCTCGCTGGCGCTGGTCAGCAATGACAACGCGCCGATCTCCACCAAGCCCGTCCAGGACCTGCACGGCCTGACCAGCATGACCGAACTGCCCCTCGGGCTGCCGCCGGTGCCCAGGCAGTTCTTCACCTTCCTGATCCCCTGCGCCGTGCTGGTGTGGCTGCTGGTCAACCGCACCGCGTTCGGGCGCCGGCTGTACGCGGTCGGCACCAACGAGACCGCGGCCCGGTACGCGGCGCTGTCGGTCGGCGGGGTGCGGTTCCGCGCGTTCGCGCTGGCGGGGCTGCTGTCGGGGGTGGCGGCGGTCGTCACGGTGGGGCAGTTCGCCTCGGCGCGTCCCGACGCCGGGACCGTCGGCAACGGCATGGCCCTGCCCGCGATCACCATCGCCGTGCTGGGCGGGGTCGCCATCACCGGCGGCGTCGGCCGGGTCGGCGGCGTGATCGTCGCGGCGCTGCTGGTGGTGTGGCTCAACGCCGGGATCCTGCTGTACTTCGAGGGGTCGGCGGGCTCGCGCTTCCAGCTGCTGGCCCTCGGCGTGCTGCTGATCGCCTCCACGCTGCTCAACGCGGTGGCCAGACGGAGCCGGCGACGACGACGTCCCCGCTAGATCCACGACAGGCCGAGAACAGGCCGACGACGGGCCCGCCGCGGGCGCGCGGTGGGCGCGCGGGGAGGTCGCCACACGCGCGAGGATGGTGCCATGGAGCAAGGGGAGAGCGATGCGCGGGGCGCCTCGCGGCGGGCGCAGGGACCTTCGGAGCGGCAGCGGCTGATCGCCGAGCAGGTGCTGTCGGAGGGGTCGGCGTCGGCCGCCGACCTGGCCGAGCGGTTCGGCGTCAGCCTGATGACGATCCACCGGGACCTGGACGAGCTGGAGCGCCAGGGGGTGGTCCGCAAGTTCCGCGGCGGGGTGACCGCCCAGCCGTCCGGGGTGTTCGAGAGCAACGTCGCCTACCGCCGCAAGTCGATGCGGGCGGAGAAGGACGCGGTGGCCGAGCGCGCCGTCCGGCTGATCGAGCCGGGCATGGCGGTGATGCTGGACGACTCGACCACCACGCTGGCGCTGGCGGCGCGGCTGTCGGAGGTGACGCCGCTGACGGTGGTCACCAACTTCCTGGAGGGGCTGAACCTGCTGGCGCAGTTCCGCGGGATCCGGCTGATGGCGCTGGGCGGCGACTACGACGCCATGCACGACTCGTTCCTGGGCGTGTCCTGCGTGGAGGCGATCGAGTCGCTCAGCGTGGACCTGTGCTTCGTGTCGACGTCGGCGGTGTCGGCAGGCTACGCCTTCCACCAGGAGCAGCACATCGTGTCGGTGAAGCGGGCGATGCTGGCGTCGGCGGCGCGCAACGTGCTGCTGCTCGACCACACCAAGCTGGGCCGCACGGCGCTGCACCGGGTGGCGCCGCTCGCCGAGTTCGAACGCGTCATCGTCGACGCGGGGGCGTCCCCCGAGGCCCTGCGCGACCTCGACGAGCACAAGGTCGCCTACGACGTGGCGACGCTGTGACCCCGGCCACCGCGCCCGCCCGTGTTGGGGGCCGGAGTTTTCGGGCATGGTGGGGATCTGATATCGGATAAGTGATCAAAACACCGATTTAACGCAGGGGGATTTCGTGACCGTTCCCAACGTCACGTTCAACAACGGTGTCACCATGCCACAGCTCGGTTACGGTGTGTGGCAGGTTCCGGACGCCGAGGCCGAGCGGGTCGTCAAGGTCGCGCTGGAGACCGGCTACCGCAGCGTCGACACCGCCGCGGCCTACGAGAACGAGGAGGGTACGGGCCGCGCCCTCCGCGAGTCGGGCGTCCCGCGCGAGGAGCTGTTCGTCACCACCAAGCTGTGGAACAGCGACCAGGGGTACGACTCGACGTTGCGCGCCTTCGACGCCAGCATGGAGCGCCTCGGCCTGGAGTACCTGGACCTCTACCTCATCCACTGGCCGATGCCGAGCCGCGACCTGTACGTCGACACCTGGCGCGCGTTCGAGAAGCTGTACGCCGACGGCCGCGTCCGCGCCATCGGCGTGTCCAACTTCACCGTCGAGACGCTCACCCGGCTGTTCGACGAGACCGAGGTGGTGCCGGTCCTCAACCAGATCGAGCTGCACCCGTACCTGCAGCAGGAGGAGCTGCGCGCCTTCCACGCCGAGCACGGCATCCTCACCGAGGCGTGGAGCCCCCTCGGCCAGGGCCAGGGCCTGCTGGAGGACGCCGAGCTCGCCCGCCTGGCCGGTAGGCACGGCAAGACCCCGGCGCAGCTGGTGCTGCGCTGGCACCTGGAGCTGGGCAACGTGGTCATCCCCAAGTCGGCGACCCCGTCGCGCATCGCCGAGAACTTCGACGTGTTCGACTTCGAGCTGACCGACGAGGACAAGGCCGCGATCGCCGCCCTCGACAAGGGCACCCGCTTCGGCCCGGACCCGGCGACGTTCGAGGTCCTGGGCTGAACCCGCGTGCCCGCACCCGCGTGACACGGGCGGTCGGGAAGCCTTAACGCGGAGGTCACCCGGCCGGTGGACGGGCGTTCCGGGCGGCGGGGAGCTTACCGGGCGTGAGCATCCCCCGCCGCCCCGCGTTCAGGCTGACGGCGGCCACCGCCCTCATGGCGCTGGCCGCCGCGTCGTCCGCCCCCTTCCCGTCGGCCCCGCGGCCGGCGGCCCCGATCGCCGCCGCCGTGCCCGTCCGCGACGCCGTGCCCGCGGGTGCGTGCCGTGGATCGTCACCGGCCGATCTGGACGGCGACGGCGCCGAGGACCTGGCGGCGGGCGCCCCGTACGCGACGGTCGGCGGGCAGTCCCGGGCGGGTGCCGTCGCCGTGCGGCACGGTGGCGGGGCCGTCCGGCACGGCGGCGGGGTCGTCCGGCTGTCGCAGCGCGGCACCGACCCGGCCGAACGCGGCGACGGGTTCGGCGCCGCGCTGGCGGTCGGCGACCTCAACGGCGACCGCTGCGGGGATCTGGCGGTGGGCGTGCCGGACGAGACGTTCGGCGCGCGGCGTTCGGGCACCGACGGTCAGGGCGCCGTCCAGGTCTTCTTCGGGTCGCCGTCCGGGCCGGTGGAGGGCCCGCTGCTGTCGATGCGGACGCTGCGGCGGCCCCAGGGCACGGACCGCTTCGGCGCGGCCCTCGCCGCGGCCGACGTCGACGGCGACCGGGACGACGAACTCCTCGTCGGCGTGCCCGGACTGCCGGGAGGCGGCGGCGTGGCCGTGTTCGGGCTGCGCGGACGCGGTGCAACGCGCGGGCTGCGGCCCGGACCGCTGCTGCGGGCGCCGTCCGGCGGCGTCGGCACGGACGAC